>JAKACA010000091.1 GCA_021796455.1 Actinomycetes bacterium | reverse complement strand
AGAGGAGTAGGCCCCACTCGTAAGCCCGATCAGAAGAGCCAGGCCGAAGTATTCGAGGGTAGTGGCCCCGAGGATGTCTGCACCGAGCACGAGGACAGAGAGGATCGGCAGGATGGCGACGAGCGACGTGTTGATCGACCGGGCCAGGGTCTGGTTCATGGACAGGTTCACGACGTCGGTGAAGCTCAGCTTGCCGGTCGCGCCAAGGCCCTTGGCGTTGTCGCGTATTCGGTCGAAGACGACGATCGTGTCGTAGAGGGAGTAGCCAAGGACTGTGAGGAAGGCGACGACAGTGTCGGGCGTCACGAGGAAGAAGGTCAAGGAATAGATGCCGACCGTGACCATGATGTCGTGCACGACGGCGATGATCGCGGCAAGTGCCATCTTCCACTCGAAGAAGATCGAGATGTACGCCGAGATCATCACGATGAACACGATCAGGGCCTCGACCGCTTTGTGAGTGACCTGGCCGCCCCAGGTCGGCCCAACGGCCTCCACGGAAACCGAGGCCGCAGAGGTGTGAGTCAGCCGCGCGAGGGCGTCGCTGACTCTGGCCTGCTCAGCGTTGCCGACACTGCCCTTGCCGTTGGAGAGCTTGGCTTCCACTTCGAGGCTCGTGTGCCCGCTGTTGCCAAGCGTCGTGACTATCGCGTTCGACACGCCGGCCGCCGAGACAGCGGCTTGGGCCTGGCTGACGGTGACCCCGTTGTTGTCAGCCACCTGCCATGCAGTCCCGCCGACGAACTCGATGTCGTAGTTGAGACCTCGAACGGCGAGCGAGATGATGCCGGCGCCGATTATCACGCTCGAGATCGCGAACCAGATCCGGCGGCGACGGACGAAGTCGAACTTGGTCTGCCCGTAGTAGAGGCGGTGGAAGCGACCGCCGGTCAGTGTCCTCCCCCCGGGGGCAACTGCTTCCTCGGTTGTGCCCATCAGCCCACCTCGCCGGCTGGCGCCGCGCCGAGGCCCCGCGCGACGCCGAGACCGCGAGCCTCCGTGAAGATGCGGTTGCGTCCAAGCAGGATGACCAGAGGCCGCGTAAAGGTGAAGGCGGTGATCACATCCAGCAGGGTCGAGATTCCGAGCATCAGGGCGAAGCCTTTCACGGCGCCGATCGACAGGATATAGAGGACCGCGGCGCCGATGAAAGAGACCGCGTCCGCCGACAGGATCGTGCGGTACGCGCTGCGGAAGCCCTTGTCCACCGATGATCGTATCGACCGGCCGGCGCGCACCTCGTCCTTTAATCGCTCGAAGTACACGACGTAGGAGTCGACCGTGATGCCGACCGAGACGATGAGCCCGGTTATCCCCGACAGGTCCAGCGTCAGACCCGCTTTGTGGCCAAGGGCCGAGATGATGGCATAGAGGATCGCCGCGCTCGACAGGAGACCCATCACGACGACGACGCCGAGCGCGCGGTAGTAGAAGATCGTGTAGCCCATCACGAGCAGGAGACCGAGGAGACCGGCGAGCAAGCCGGCATGGAGCGACGAGGCGCCAAGTGACGCCGATACGACGTCGGTGGTGAGGGGGTGGATGCCGACGGGCAGGGCGCCGTACTTGAGGAGGAGCGCCAGCTGCCCGGCTGTCGTAGCGTTGATGCCGTTGCCGTTGATCACTCCGGAGCCGGTGTAGCTGGAGATGTCCATGACGGGATCTGACTCCACGATCCCGTCCAGGTCAGCTCCGATCAGGTAGTGGTAGTCCGGAGTGACGATGTTCTTCTGGAAGATGGCCGAGCCCGCCGGCGTCGTGCTGAACACGACCTGCCAACCGGTGGTCGTGTCCTGCGCGTAGGCACCCGAGATGATCGACCCCGTGGCAAGGACGGGCCCTAGCTCGGCCCGAAGGCCCGACTGCCCCGCTATCGGCAGCACGACATTACCGGTCGGGTGGTCGGCGTCCTGGACGGGGGTAGTGGTCTTGTAGCTCGACAGCGGCGGGTAGGGAGCGGGTCCGGAGTTGGAGTTGCTCGGCGTCAGCGAGGCCGGGCAGACGGGCGGAGGGACGTAGCCGTCGTTCGCAGTCTTCTTCGTGGCCTTTGGGACCGTCGAAGTCGTCGTGGTCGAGCTGGAGGCCTTCTTTGCGGGTGGCGTGTAAGGGTCGGCGAAGCAGAGAACCTTGCGGAAGTAGAGCTGGGCAGTGCTACCGATCGTGTTCTTTATCGTGTTGGCGTTCTTCACCCCGGGCAGCTGAACCACGACGTCAGGGCCCTGCACCCCGATGTTGGGCTGCGCGACGCCGAGCGCGTTCACGCGGGCCTGGAGGATATCGACTACTTCGTTCAGCTTGCCGGCGCTCACCTGCCCACTTGGAGCGCAGACCGACTGGCTGCCCTTGGCGTTCGGGCAGTAGACGATGGAGAGCCCACCACGCAGGTCCAAGCCGAGCACGGGTTTCCAGTTGGCCGCCAGCACGCCCGCAAAGGCCCCGAAGCACACCACGGCGGTGATGAGCACGCTCACCACCAGGGACCGCTGCTTCATGACTGCGAGGGCCCTTCCTCACTGGGGCTCTGTAGCTCGTCCGGCTCGTCCGGCTCGGGGGCGATGCGGGGCCCGCTGTCGGACCGTCCCATGGTCTGAGTAGCCTGCCGCCCGTTGGTCGATGGCGCTCCGTCGTTCGCGTCGTCTGTGTCGTCGCCGTCGTGGCTCTCGTGGCCGAGATCGTCGTTTGCATAGTCGTCGTTAGACTGTTCGTCACTGCCGGGATCGGGTGGCACCTCGAGCGAGTACTGCTCCTCCGCCTTGTCGAGCACCTGGCCGATCGCTCGGCGTATCACTTCGACCTCGATCTCCGGGGCAATCTCGACTGTCGCGCGGTCGCCGTCGAGGCCGGTCACGCGACCGATGATGCCGGAGGTGAGCATGACCTCGTCTCCGACGTCGACGGCCCTGTTCTGCTGCTGGGCCTTGCGCATCTTCTGGCTGCGCGGACGCAGCACGAAGAGGTAGACAAGGAGACCGAAGCCGACGAGCAGCAGCAGCGTCGCCGAGGAACCCGACTTCGACTTCGTGGCGGTCGCCAGCATCAGGCCGTGCGCTACTAGGCTCATCTGCTTAAGGTATGGTGACATGGGCTCCCTGCGCTGGCTCGATTCGAATCGAACCGACACCTTACTCCCTCGCGAGCAGCACCTAGGGGCAGGGGTGATCCGGGGGGTCCGGGTCGAACAGGCTGACACCTCCCGAGGCGGCCGGCAGGTGACCTTTGGTGCCACTGGCTCGACCCTCGCTGCCGCCTGCTGCGATCTCGACGTGGGGTGGGACCGCCAGACCGAGGTGACGAAACGCGGCCGGCGTCGCGACACGGCCTCGTGGTGTGCGCAACAGGAGCCCGGCCTTTAGGAGGAAGGGCTCGTATGCATCCTCCACGGTCTCGGTCTCCTCACCGACGCTCACCGCCAAGGTGGAGAGCCCGACAGGACGTCCTGGAAACGCGACGCAGAGCGTCTCGAGGATCGTCCGATCGACCCTGTCCAGGCCAAGCTCGTCCACTCCGAACGTCGCGAGGCCCTCGCGGGCTGACTCGAGCGTGACGACTCCCTCGCCGCGCACCTCGACGAAGTCGCGGACACGCCTTAGGAGGCGGATGGCAAGTCGAGGGGTCCCCCTCGATCGACTGGCGATCTCGGCGGCGCCGTCCGCGGTCAGCTCGGTGCCGAGGAGGCCTGCCGACCGCCTCACTATCGCCTCGAGCTCGTCCGGGCGGTAGTGGTCGAGCCTTGCGACGAACCCGAATCGGTCTCTCAGGGGTCCGGTCACGAGGCCGGTGCGCGTCGTTGCCCCGATAAGGGTGAATCTCGGGACGTCCAGCCTGATCGAGCGAGCCGTCGGACCTTTGCCCAGCACGATGTCGATCTGGAAGTCCTCCATCGCCGGGTAGAGGAGCTCCTCGACGGCTCGCCCCAGGCGGTGGATCTCGTCGATGAAGAGCACGTCGCCGGCCTTCAAGTCGCTGAGGATCGCCGCGACATCGCCGGTGCGGACAAGGGCCGGGCCAGACGTCACCCGGAAGTTTGCCCCCATCTCGGTCGCGACGATCCCGGCGAGCGTGGTTTTGCCGAGTCCAGGGGGTCCGGCGAAGAGCAGGTGGTCTACGGCTTGCTCACGCCTGCGGGCAGCCTCGAGCACGATCGAGAGACGTTCCTTGAGGTCGGCCTGCCCGACGAAGTCGGCAAGCCTTCTCGGACGCAGGCCGGCTTCGATCTGGACCTCGGCGGAGTCTGCAACCGGGTCGAGCGGTCGGTCGAGCGGTCGGTCGAGCGGTCGGTCGAGCGGGCCGACGGCCGTGCGGCCGTGCGGCCGCGCGACATCACCGGCGTCACCCGCAGATGAGACTGGCTCCCCTATCACTTCGCGCCGAGGGCTCACCGTCGCGGTGCCAGATCCCTGAGCGCGGACCGTAGCAGATCTTCGACGCTGCCTTCCAAAGGTAGCGACGCCATAACCGCCCGGATCTCGTCTTGACCGTAACCGAGTTGTACGAGAGCAGCAGCCACCTCTCTTGCAGGAGATGGATCGCGTCCCCCGGCCATAGCCGCCGCCGTGCCTAGCATGGTCGTATCGAGCTCGCCGAGGCGGGACTTCAGGTCGAGGAGCAGGCGCATGGCCGTCTTTCGGCCGACGCCCGGAACAAGTGTCAGCGCGTCGACGTCGTCGTTTGCAACAAGCTCGAGAAGGCGACCGGGTCCGTGGACAGAGACAATCGCCATGGCGAGTGACGGGCCGACTCCGTGGGCCGAGAGAAGCAGCTCGAAAGCCCGCCTCTCCTCCGGGTTGGCGAAGCCGTAGAGAGTGATGGAGCCTTCCCGGACATGGGTGTGGATAGAGAGGGCGACCTCGTTGGGTTGATGGTTTGCCGCCGCGGCAGTCCGCGGGTTGGCCTGGTCCTTGCCGTTGGGGGTGCTCTCGGCTGCAGCCGGGGTGCCGGGAGCGAGGGAGCGAGACGGGTCGATCACAAAGTCGTGGGCGACAACTCTCGGGGCCACTGTGACCCTATAGCCGACACCGGCGACGTCGACGGTGATCTCGACAGCAGTCTCTCCGACAACTCGCTGCTCGATCACCGCTCCGCGCAAGTAGCCGATCATCGTGGCAAGCCTCGCATCATGGCGCGCTCCTGCTCCCAGGACGCGGCGCCGAGATGGCAAATTCCAAGGGCCAGGGCATCGGCCACGTCGGCCGGACGCGGGACCTCTCCTAGTCGGAGCAGTCGGGTCACCATGGCCTGTACCTGCTCCTTGGGGGCGCTCCCATAGCCGGTGACCGCGAGCTTGACCTCGGCCGCGGTGTACTCCGCGACCCGGCAACCATGTTCGACCGCGGTGAGAAGGGCCACTCCACTTGCCTGTCCGACGGACATGGCAGTGCGGGCGTTCGAGCGGAAGAATATGCGCTCTATAACCATCACATCCGGCTGGAGGTCGTCAAGTAGCTCGTCGAGATCAGAGCGAAGCATGGCGAGCCGTGTAGGCACCGGCTCCGAGGGCGGCGTCGTGACGACACCAGCGGCAATCGTTCTGTACTCGCCGGCTGCTTGCGTGCGCGTCACGCAGCCATAGCCGCAGCGCGACAACCCCGGGTCGATTCCGAGAACAAACATCAGTTCGATGCTAATCCTGGCATCCGCGAGCCGCGCGGATACCTCGAAGCCGCACGGAGCCGAGCAGCTCTCGACGTCTACTAGATCTCTACACTTTCCAGGATCTCGTCAGCGATGTCGACGTTCGACCAGACGTTTTGCACATCGTCGTGATCCTCGAGCACCTCGATGAGCTTCAAGACTCGCCTTGCCGACGACTCGGTGTCTATCTCGACCTTCGTGTTCGGAACCATCTCGAGATCGGCACTCTCGACTGGGAAGTTTGCCGCCTCGAGCGCGCTCTTCAGCGTATGGAGTTGCGACGGTGAGGCAGTGAGAATCCAGTCCGGACCATCCTCGGAGAGATCGTCTGCGCCCGCGTCGAGCGCGACAGCCATGAGCTCGTCCTCGCCTACGGACTTCGGCAGCACGACGACACCTTTTCGGTCGAACTGCCAGGCAACCGAGCCCGGCTCGGCCATCGAACCGCCATTGCGAGAGAACAGGGAGCGAATGTCGGGACCCGTGCGGTTGCGGTTGTCCGTCAGGCATTCGACTATCAGTGCCACCCCAGAGGGTGCGTAACCCTCATAGGAGACAGCCTCGTAGCGTACCCCTTCGAGCTCGCCAGTTCCCCGTTTGATCGCGCGCTCTATCGTGTCGAGCGGGACCGAGGCATCCCTGGCCTTTGTGAACATCGCTCGCAAGGTGGCGTTGGCATTAACGTCGCCGCCGCCCTCTCGAGCGGCGACCTCGACCTGGCGTATGAGCTTTGCAAACAACTTGCCTCGGGCCTTGTCGACAGCACCCTTGCGGTGCTTGGTCGTTGCCCACTTCGAATGACCTGACATCGCTCAGCCTCCCTCGGCCTCTATCTCCGCTAAGAGCATCTGGTGCAGCCGTCCGTCGCCAGAGAGCTCCGGGTGGAAGGCCGCGACGATGACCGCGCCCTGCCGGCAGACGACCGGATGGGCAGGTGCGCCTGCATCCCGGTCGAGCGGGACCGAGGCCAACACTTCTACACCCGGCCCCGTCGACTCGACGATCGGCGCGCGGATGAACACCGCATGCATGGGGCCACCATCGATCCCGACGACCGGTAACTCCATCTCGAAGGACTCGAGCTGGCGCCCAAAGGCGTTCCGCCTGACGACTAGATCGATCGCTCCGAGTGACACCTGGTCAGGGCGGCCATCCAAAATCTGCCGGCTGAGGATGATCATGCCGGCGCAGGTGCCGAGCATGGGCATGCCATCGGCAACAAGCTTCTCTAGTCCCGGCAGGAGGTCCGACGAGGCAAGCAGCAGCGATATCGCCGTCGACTCTCCGCCGGGGAGCACCAATCCTTGAACTCCCTCGAGGTCGCTCGGCCGCCGCACGGGCACAGCCGAAGCACCAAGCTGCGCGAGAACGCTCAGGTGCTCTCCTACATCGCCTTGGAGCGCGAGAACACCGACCTTCGGTGAGAGGCCTGGGCGCGCCGCGTCTCTCGACGACACCACCTACCAGCCGCGCTCGGCCATCTTGACCTCGAGCGTCCCGATCTCGCTGCCTGCCATCGCGACACCGAGGCCCCTCGACACTTTCGCCACGAGCGCGGCATCGTCGAAGTGAGCGGTCGCTTCGACGATAGCGCGGGCTCGACGGCCGGGATCGCTGCTCTTGAAGATGCCGGAGCCCACAAAGACAGCTTCGGCTCCCAGCTGCATCACAAGCGCCGCGTCAGCGGGCGTGGCCAAGCCGCCCGCGCAAAAGAGAGGAACCGGCAGGCGTCCTTCGGTCGCTACCTCCTCCACGAGGTCTATCGGTGCCTGCAGCATCTTGGCCCACCCGTAGCGCTCCGCGGGGTCGGCCGTGGTCAGCTTGCGGATGTCTCCTGTGATAGAGCGCAGGTGGCGTACCGCCTCGACGACGTTCCCGGTGCCGGCTTCGCCCTTCGAGCGTATGAGCGCAGCGCCCTCGCTGATCCTACGGAGTGCCTCGCCGAGGTTGGTTGCACCGCAGACAAACGGGATCTGAAAGCCCCACTTGTCGATGTGGTAAGCCTCGTCGGCAGGCGTGAGCACCTCGCTCTCGTCGATGTAGTCGACTCGCAGAGCTTCGAGCACCTGGGCTTCGGCGAAGTGTCCGATGCGCGCCTTGGCCATCACCGGAATCGTGACGGCATTTTGGATTCCCTCGACCAGCTCGGGGTCGCTCATCCGCGCCACCCCACCGTCGCGGCGGATGTCTGCAGGCACTCGTTCGAGGGCCATGACGGCTACCGCTCCGGCGTCCTCCGCGATCTTGGCCTGCTCGGCGTTGACGACGTCCATGATCACTCCGCCGCGAAGCATCTCGGCAAGCCCGCGCTTGACCCGCGCGGTGCCCGTCGCCCTCGAGCTCGCGGTTTCCTTGGCGCTTGAGACTGGATGCACGACCATGACCCTATTGTACGGGCTTCAGAGGCTCACAGTTCCCTCAGCACCTCGAGTCGCTCCTCCAATGCGTCCGCGCTCGGAGCGATGTCTGACGCGCCTGCGCGCCGCGGGGGGACGAGCCAGTTAGGCGCAGTGCGCCGCATGACATCATCTCCCAACGATGCCGGGCGCGGGTCCGGTACCTCCCGTAGTCGTTCGAGAGCACCTATCAATCCCGGTGGATAGCGCGTCGTGGCGACGCCCGCCAGGTCGGCACCTATCTCGCGATGAGAGCCGAGGAGCCAGTTGGTTGACCGGGCACCCCCAAGCGAGCAGACAAGCTGTCCGAGGGTAGTGGTCGACAGGGTGCCGGTTACGATGTCAAGCCGCTTGACGTGCGCCAGCTCGTGGGCGATGACGGCTTCCATCTCGATCCGACCCAGCAGGTTCACGAGGCCGATCGTGACCACCAGCACGGCGTCCTCGTGTCGCCTTCCCACGACGAGGGCATTTGGCGCATCGTCAGGTAGCACTCGCAGCTGCGGGAGCGGGAGCCCCAGGACCGCGCACATGCCTTCGCTCAGGTCCATGAGGCGCTCGGCGTCGACCGCCCGAAGGATGCCCGCCGCGACTGCATTTGCGGGAGTCAGACCTTGCATCTCGGCTAGCAGTGAGGCGGGTGTGCGCGCCCACAGCGCGAGCGCCATGCCGGTCCAGGCGACGATCCAGATGGCACCGACAAAGAGCAGCGGTGTGACAGCGACGCCAACGGCCAACAGCACCAGACCCACGCTCGCGGGGAATGACAGCACGAGCAGGGCGCGCCGGCGATTGGCTCGTGCGGCGTCTCTCCAAGCGGCGTCTCTCCGAGCCGCCGCTCTCTCGAGCACGATCCTGGCCGCCTCGTAAGCTGCGTCCTGCGCGGCGCGACTGCGCCGCAGGCGCTCCTCAGGGTCGCGGCGCTGGCGGCCGTGCTGAGATCGAGACCTCGTAGCGGGCGGCACGACCAGTCATCTTACGGCCGCCTGGCCACGGCGCTGGCATAAAGGCTGATGTAGCTCTCAGCCGTTGCATCAATCGAGTATGCGAGGGCCCTGCTGGCGCCAGCCGCCGCCAGCCGCGAGCGTGTGGCGGGGTCTCTGAGCAGGCTAGAGAGGGCCCCGGCCAGGGCCGGAACGTCACCTGGGGGGACGAGCTGGGCCGCGTCCGCAGCCACCAGTCGGTAGCCGGGGATGTCAGACGCGATGACGGCCACGCCGGCCGCCATCGCCTCGAGGAGGACGACCCCAAAGGATTCACCGCGCAACGAGGGAGCGACGAAGACATCAGAGGAGGCGAGCAGGCGAGACTTCTCGGCTTGGTCCACGGCCCCTGGCCACTCGATACCCCCGCTATTGCCTGCGCGCGCCCGCAATGTCTCGGTCTGCGGTCCCTGCCCGACGACAACGAGCCGGCAAGACGATGCGAGGGATGGGTCCGTTCTGCCTAGGTGATCGAAGGCTTCGAGAAGGATGCGAAGGCCCTTTCGCTCCTCGTGCCTGCCGATGAACAGCACCTGGAGGCGCCGCCCCGTCGCCATTGTCGTCCCCGGTGCTCCGGCGTCACGTGAGTGTCGGAGATAAGGCTCGAGGTCGATGCCGTTGGGCACCAGGCCAATATCGGCGACCCGGCATCCAAGCACCGCGGCGGCAGTGTCTCGTGCCGCCTCGGAGACGGCCACGGTAGAATCGATCCTCCCGACCAAAGGTCGGAGGATGCGGCCGGCGCAACGGTAGATGAGGTCGGAGTCGCTGCGGTGGAAGGTGGCAACTATCGGCTTCGGACCGCCTATCAGCGCGCCGAGCGAAGCACCGGGGGCAAGCGGCTCATGGATGTGGACGACATCGCGATGCTCGGCTCGCAGTACCCGAACCGTCCTGCTCATGGCTAGCGGTCCCGGCGCGACCGGTGCCCTGGAGCCGTTGGTGGCGATGCTCACGCTGCGTCCGATCCCGGCGAAGCTGTAGCCACCGTCGTCACCGGGAGCCGGGGCAAGGGAGCCTAGGGGTGCGGCACCTTTGTACGCGCCGGGTGCGACGACGGTCACGTCGAGCCCCCGCTTGTGCAGCACCGCCGCTAGCGCGAGCACTTGGGCCTGGACGCCGCCGGGAACGGACGGGGCGTAGGGGCACACCAGCGCGACTTTCACGGCTCGAGGCTAGAGCCGGAGCAAGGGTCTCGCTCGCGAGTCGGCGGGGCTATCTGTGTGCCGGAAGCGACCGGATTCGCCGCCAGGACGCTCCGCGGGGCGATCTGTGTGCCGGAAGTGACCGGTCACCCCGCTGTCCACTCGCTTCAGGCACGAGCTTGCCCCAAAATCCGCCCGTCGCCGGCCAGCTCGACGACGTAAGTGCACCGCCTTGCGGACGGCCGCGGACGGGCTCCACCGCCGGTAGCAGAAGGATGCCCTGTTCAACGGTACTTTTCCCGGTCACTCGGCCAGTATGGCTGGAACTTTTCGCGCCCCCCAGCCGACCTCGGTATTCCCTCAGAAATACGGTCTGACCTGGTTGTTTATGTGCTCATTGGTTGTCGGCAATTGGCACCTTTTCGCGGACTCTCGCGGACATGGCGCGGACATGGTGGCACCCAACTCATGAGCCTCGAGCCGCCGTACGCGGGCTGTGAGTAGCAGTGGCGCAGGATTGGACGGTAACGAGCCCTGGGGTTGCGCCGGACGGCCGATCGCTCCCGGAATGCCTCATCTTCAACCGCGCCTACGGCGCCGGTCACTGCCAGGTCGGCCACCCGGGCCGCGGCGCGCCTCACACAAGAGGCGTTTGAGCGTCCACGGTGCAAGACCGCGCTCGCGGAGCATCGGCTTGCGGACACGCTGTCGACCCATGTCTTACGAGCCCGTGTTACACTTGTGTCTATGGCTGAGACGCTGACGATCCGATTGGACGCAGATGACCGGGCAGCGCTCGAGGCGGCTGCCCGGGGGCAAGGCAAAGGGCTGAGCACGTTCGTTCGGGAGATCGCCGAAGCCGAGGCGCGGCGGATGCGGCGAGAGGCGATCCGGGCGGAGGGAGATCGGGTGGTGCGCCATCTCGCCGAGCATCCCGAAGCGCGAGGTGAGCTCGACGAGATCGGGACGCCGCTGAGTGACCTTCCGTGAGCCGGCACGCGGCCGGCACCATCGTGGTGGTCGACTGGCGCGGCGGCTCCCTGCCACACGAGCCAGGCAAGCTCCGACCCGCGGTGATAGTGGAAGACCACGAGCTATTTCCGGAGGAGTACCCCAACATGCTCGTGGTTCCCCTGACACGGGACGAGGGGCTAGCGCACAGATCGTTCGCGGAGCGGATCGAGCCTACGGCCGACAACGGCACCGATACGACGTGCTGGGCATTGGCCCATCACGTCACCAGCGTGTCGCTGCGTCGCGTCAACCCCACCGCCTCTCGGATCACGGAGGAGCAGTTGTCGAACATCCGGAAACGCATCATGGTCGCCGTGGGGGCTGCATAACCCGCTCGCACACAGGATCAGTCAGCGCTATACGCTGCCTCGGTGATCGCCAAGGACACCTGCGCGGCAAGCAAGCTCAACTGCCGCCAGGAAGCCCACCTGGTCTCGGTCATCGCAAGCAGCGAGTACAGCACCGCCGAAGTCACCGGATTATTCGCCATGGCCCGCTCCGCCGTCTCTCGGGGCCATCGAACCTGAACGAGGCCGCGGTCGCGTACGTGTCGACAACGGACGCTCGTCACGACCACCTGACAACAATGGGCTCGGCGTCCCGCAGCGCACA
>JAKACA010000090.1 GCA_021796455.1 Actinomycetes bacterium | reverse complement strand
TCTGCTCTTAGTGGCGCTCCTCTCCACTGCGAGGGCCCGTCACCGAGAATTCATCCTTTGATTGCCTGAGCGTCATGCTGCATTCGCTTTGCCGTCACCTGCGCCGATAAGGCTGGGAGGTATCAGCGAAGGACGTGATGGCGAGCTCCCGTCGCAATGACAGGAGGAGGGGAGTGACGGTGAGCGAACGGGCCGGGCACTCGCGCGAGCTGTACCGCTCGCTCGACGAGGCGGAGATCGGTCGTAAGCACTGGCTGACGGTGTTCACCGCCGGCATGGGTTTCTTTACAGACGCGTACGACCTGTTCATCATCGGAACGGTCACGGTCCTGCTGACCCCGATATTCCACCTGAGCACGAATCAGATCTCCCTGCTCAACTCGATCTCGCTGCTTGCCTCGGTGGCGGGCGCCCTCACTTTCGGCCGGCTGATGGACAAGTGGGGCCGCAAGAAGATGTACGGCGTCGAGGTGTCGATACTTGTCGTCGGAGCGATCCTGACGGCGTTCGCGTGGAACTTCGACTCGCTTCTCGTCTTCCGTATCGTCGTGGGATACGGGGTGGGCGGCGACTATGCCACCTCGGCCGTGATCACCTCGGAGTACGCCAACCGCAAGTCGCGCGGCAAGCTCGTGGGCTCGGTGTTCGCCATGCAAGGGCTCGGCCTGCTCGCAGGGCCGGCAATCGCCGCGATCTTCCTCGGTGCGGGGGTGCCAAACGACCTGGCGTGGAGGCTCATGCTCGGCCTCGGTGCCATCCCAGCCGCTTCTGTCATCTACCTGCGCCGCAAGATCCGCGAGACGCCCCGCTACTCCCTTAGCGTCAAAGGAGACGAGGTCTTCACGGCGCAGACCGTGGCCTGGGTGACCGGCCGGGAATCGCCAGCCCTAGGTGGCTCCAAGAGCACGGAGGCGAAAGGTGCCTCATCGAGCGGGCGAGCGTCGGGCGGCGGAGTGGGTAGCGGCAGCGGCTTTCGGACGAAGCTCATGTCCAAGCCCTACCTCTTGCGCCTTCTCGGGACGGCCGGTAGCTGGTTCCTATTGGACGTCGCCTTCTACGGCAACTCGGTATCGAGCCCACTGATCCTGAAGCTGCTGCAGCCGAAGGGGAGCCTGCTCGACCATACCCTGATCTCCCTTGCCATCTTCGCCGTCGCCGCGTTTCCCGGCTACTGGTTGGCGGTGTTCTTGATGGACCGGATCGGCCGCAAGCGCATCCAGTGGCAGGGTTTCATGGTGATGGCAGCGGCCTTCGCTCTCATCTGGCTGCTCCCCGATGGTGCCACCGCAGTCGGCGTGTTCCTGCCGCTTTTCGCCGTGAGCTACTTCTTCACCGAATTCGGTCCCAACATGACCACATTCGTCTACCCCTCCGAGATCTTCCCGACTTCAGTGCGCGGCACCGGTGACGGGATCTCAGCCGCGGCAGGCAAGACCGGTGGTTTCCTCGGGGCGCTCTTGGTCCCGCACCTGCTCGCGTCGCTGGGCATCGGCGGGGTGATGGGGGTCATGGCGGCGGTCTCGATCGCCGGCGTCGCCCTCACATTGGTGGCACTGCCAGAGCCCAACGGGCAAAGCCTCGAATCGGCCGCCGCTGAGAGTGAGCCCGAGGTCGCGACCCCCACCGCCTCGATCGGCCTGCGCGCCGAAGCGATCTAGGAGCACGAGGGGCGGGGGAGCAATCCGTGAGGTTGTAAAGGTCCCGACACAATCTGCCGATACAAGGGGTGATGCCGGGTCTTGGTGGTGCGCGAGTGCTCGTGGTCACCGGAGGCGGCCCTCGACGTCACCGAGGCGCCTGGTGAAGCCGGGGAGCCAAGCGCGGCCGGAACATGCGCTTTCGTCGACGAACCTCAGGGCTGCGATGGACCAGAGGATCGATCCGATGCGCCTCATGCAACGGGTCACAGACCGCACCTTGGATCTGATCGAGGCCGCAGACGGTGTCATGGTCGGACTGGCCGATCGCGAGGGCGTCACCTACGTCTGCGGCTCTGGCCACAACCTCTTACACCGGGGCACCAAGGTTGGGACCGACTCCAGCCTGAGCGGGCTGGCAGTCCGGACGGGACGGCTGCAGCGATCGGACGACACCCGCGCCGACGCGCGAGTAGACGCGGCCGTCTGCCGACGGCTTGCGGTGGCGTCGCTCGTCTGCGTGCCGCTCGCGCGGGGCTCCGAAACCCTCGGCGTCTTGGCGGTGAACGCGAGCCGAGCCTGGGCCTTCAGTGATCGAGATGTCGAAGTGCTGACGCGCCTGGCCGAGTTCGTGAGTGTCGTCATCGGATCTGCATGCGATCTGGACCGCGTTCGCACGCGCCTGTTGGAGGGCGCGCCGTTGCCCGAGTCCCCGTTGTCCGAGCTGTCGCAGTCAGCCATGGAGGCGACAGCGTCGGTCGACCCGGCCAGCCGTTACGTGATGAGCGTGCTCGACCCGGACATGGTCGCCCGCATCGATGCCGGCGACCGCATAAGGGCAATCCTCGGCCATCCCGAGGTCGTCTCCATCGTCTTCCAACCGATCGTCGATCTTGGCAGCGACGAGGTCGTCGCGGTCGAAGCTCTGTCTCGATTCGACGTCAAGCCCTATCAGTCCCCGGACTTGTGGTTCAAGGAAGCCGCCGAGAGCGGTTACGGCTTGGAGCTGGAACTGCTCGCGGTCACCCGCGCGCTTGCAGAGCTGCCGATGATGCCGGACGGCGTCGCGCTGAGCCTGAACGCGGGACCGAGGACCGTAATGGCTCCGCGGTTTCGCGAAGCGATTCTCCGTCTTGCTGACCGGAGCGTCATCGTCGAGCTGACCGAGCACAGCGCCATCGACGACTACCCCGAGCTGGTGGACTCATTGCAGGTGCTTCGCCAAAAGGGTAACCGCATCAGCATCGACGACACCGGCTCCGGCTACTCGAGCCTCACCCACATTCTCAAGCTTGCGCCCGACTTCATCAAGCTCGACCGGGGTCTCGTGAGCGGCATCGACATCGATCCGGTCCGCCGCGCGCTTGCATCGGCCCTCGTCACATTTGCCGCCGAGATCGGAGCCAAGATCGTGGCCGAGGGAGTCGAGACCAAAGACGAGCTCACGGTCTTACGACAGCTCGGCCTGCACTATGCCCAGGGCTACTATCTCGGCCGTCCCGCGAGGCTCGAGGCTCTCGCGTTCGCAGGTCGCCACCTGGTGCTCGACTAGGGGAGCGCCGGGATCGACTGTCGCCCGGGCTTGAGCCGGTCGTGGCTCTCATGTTGCCTGGCGGGACTGAGCGCGAACGGCGGGAGAACCAGGCCAAGGGAACACAGGCTCAGAGGCGGAGCGTCCGCTTGAGCCTGCGTGTACGAGAAGACAACTGCCGTGCCAGACTTCCCGGGGTCAAAGCGGGTCGGACATAGGTGCGAGAAGTCTCTCGCGTGCAAGGAGGCGGCAGATGGGTCAGGCGATCACGCTCGACGGTGTCCTAAGGAGCGGTCCGCCAGAGGTCTTGCTCGATCTCAGCGACGAGCAGCGAGCGCTGCAGCAACTCGCGCACGAGTTCGCGGTCCGAGAGATACGCCCTGTTGCCGCTCATTACGACGAGACGGAAGAGCCTCCGTGGGACGTGTTGTGGAAAGCGGCCGAGGTTGGCCTCAGCTGCGCTGAGCTGCCTGAGAAGTACGGTGGTGGCGGGATCACCAGCCTCGTGACCAGCTGCCTGATCGGCGAGGAGCTTTCGTGGGGCGACCCTGCGATTACAAGCTTCATCAGCTCATCGCCCTTTTTCGCCGACCCGGTGGTGGAGCTAGGGACGCCAGAGCAGGCCGCGCGCTGGGTGCCTCAGATGTGCGGCTTGCGCCCGAAGCTCGGCGCGACCGCCTCTACGGAGCCCGACGCTGGTTCCGACGCCTCGGCCATGAGGACGGCCGCGGTGCGCGACGGTTCCGGCTATGTCATCAACGGCCAGAAGACCTGGATTTCCTTGGCGGGCGTGGCGGAGCTCTACCTCGTCTTCGCGACGACCGCACCAGGCACACGGTCCAAGGGCATCACGGCCTTCGTCGTCGAACGCGGCGATCCTGGCTTTCGCATCGGCCGGAGACTCGGCAAGCTCGGTCAGCGCTGCAACCCTACCGGCGAGCTGTTCTTCGAAGACTGCCGGCTGCCGGCCGATCGTCGCATCGGCGAGGAGGGAGCCGGCTTCGCCGGCCTCATGCGGCTCTTTGATCGCTCCAGGGTGGCTCTGGCGGCATCCGAGGTTGGCATGGGCCGAGCCGCCCTGGAGTACGCCGTCTGGTACGCAGGGCAACGCTCGACGTGGGGCTCGCCGATTCACAACTACCAGGCTGTGTCGTTCCGTCTCGTGGACGTCAAGATGAAGCTCGACCAGGCGCGCCTCATGACCTATCACGCCGCGCGCCTCGCTGATGCCGGCCGCCCGTTCACGACCGAGTCCGCGATGGCGAAGCTCGCGGCGAGCGAGGCCGCCTGGTACTCAGCTTGGGCGTGCTGCCAGACGCTCGGCGGGTATGGAT
The DNA here is from genome assembly GCA_021796455.1 of Actinomycetes bacterium. Taxonomy (GTDB): domain Bacteria; phylum Actinomycetota; class Acidimicrobiia; order Acidimicrobiales; family Bog-793; genus JAKACA01. The sequence continues at coordinate 7,429 of JAKACA010000090.1, read as the reverse complement.
ATTCACGCGAGTACCCAGCCGAGCGCTTCCTTCGCGACGCGAAGCTCGAGGAGCTTTGGGAGGGGACCAGTGACATCATGCGACTGGTCATCGCACGAGCGCTGTTCCCGCGCGAGCGTTCCGAGACGGCGCCCCCTGGCGAGCGGGGGATATCTGCACCTGTCCCTTCGGCTTCTCACATCTTCTCCACATGAGACGCACCTAAGCTCCGTGGAGTGAGAATCCTCGTAGCCGAGGACGACCCTGGCATGGCCGCGCTCCTGCGCCGGGCACTGGAGGAGGAAGGCTACGTGATCGATCACGCAGCCGGCGGCGAGGAGGCGCTCTGGTACGCGACGGAGTGGGAGTATGCCGCGATCGTCCTTGACGTCATGCTGCCGGAGATCGATGGCTTCGAGGTCTGCCAGCGCCTGCGCAGCGCCCGCAGATGGGCGCCTGTGCTGATGCTGACCGCTCTCGACGGCGTCTCGAGCAGGGTCCGCGGCCTTGACGCGGGGGCGGACGACTACCTCGTGAAGCCGTTCAGCCTTGCGGAGCTCGCGGCCAGATTGCGCGCGCTCACGCGACGAGCGGCCGGTGAGCGCCCGGCCGTGTTGAGCGCGGGTGACCTCCGACTGGACCCGGCAACCCATCGCGCTTGGCGGGGCGAGCACGAGCTCGATCTGACACCTCGGGAGTTCGGCCTCCTTGAGCTCTTCATGCGCAACTCCGACGTCGTGTTGACGCGGGCGAGGATCCTCGAGCAGGTATGGGACTTCGCCTTCGACGGCAGCTCCAATGTCGTCGACCAGTACGTTGCCTACCTTCGCCGAAAGATCGACCGACCCTTTGGCTGTGACGACCTCGAGACTGTACGCGGGATCGGCTACAGGTTGCGCTCCAGGTACGAGAAGAGGAGTGACGACGCCTTGCCGCCGATCGCCACGCAAGCAGACTCCCCTGCTGGCTTCTCCCGACCGCCGGGCTGATGCCGATCCGCATGCGGCTCGCGCTCGTCGTGAGCGCGGCGAGCATTCTGCTGTTCGTGGTTGGCGGAGCCGTCGGAATCTGGTTCTTCTCCCGGGGACTGAACGAGTCGCTTGACGATCGTCTCGCCCAGAGCGCCCGTCTCATCGCGTCAGCGGTGACGAAGGACCACCGGCGCGGGATCGGACCAACCTCGCTTGCGGCTCACCCGCGGAGCCTGCAGCGCCTGAGCGGGCGGCGCGGGGTCGCAGCCATCCAACTCTTTGGCCCAAACGGCGTGTTCGTTGACGTCACTGCTACCGGCGAACGCCTCCTAACAAGTCGGCAGCTCACATCGGCCGGGCATCGAGACGAGTACATCAACGTGACGATCGGGTCGCCCCCGAACCCGCTTCGAGCCATTGCGTTGCCGGTCCCCGCGATGCCCGGCTGGGTCGTCGTGGTCGGCAACTCGACAACGCCCAACCAGGATGCCACGCGAGAAGTCGAGCTCGGGATCGTCGTGGCTGGCGTCGTGGCCGTGGCCGTGGCAACGGGTGGGGCGTGGTGGTTAGCCGGCGCCGCACTTGCACCTGTCGAGAGGATGCGCAGGAGAGCGGCGGAGATCTCCGAGCACGATCTCGCGGGACGCCTGGACATCCCTGGCACCTCCGACGAGCTCGGAGCGCTTGGCAAGACGATGGACGGGCTGCTCGCCAGGTACCAGGGGGCCCTTGCCCGCCAGCGCGCCTTTGTCGCTGATGCGGGCCATGAGTTGCGCACCCCGCTCGCGGTGTTGAGCGGCGAGCTGGAGCTGGCCGAGCGACCAGGGAGATCCATCGATCAGCTTGCCTTTGCTGTGCACAGGGCCAGGCAGGAGACCCAGCGGATCAGCCAGTTGGCCCAAGACCTGCTCCTGCTCGCCACCGTCGATGAGGGACAGACCGGGCTCCATGTCGGCCCGCTCGCCACCGCCGGCATCCTCGCGGCCGCGGCAGCAGCAAGGAAGGCGCGACTGTCGGAACAGGGGGTGCGACTCGAGGTCCATGTCGCCGAAGGTGCTGAGATGGTACAGGGCGATGCGCTCAGGTTGCGTCAGGCTATCGACAACATCCTCGACAACGCCTTGCGGGTCGCTCCAAGAGGGTCACTCGTCACGCTTGCGAGCTACTGCGTGCCTGAAGCTGGTGAGGTGACAATCGAGGTGAGCGACGACGGTCCTGGGTTCAGTCCCGACTTTCTGCCGTACGCCTTCGATCGCTTCGCGCGTCCCGACGGAGCGCGGGGCCGAGACGCCGGTGGCACGGGGCTTGGCCTCGCCGTCGTCAGGTCGATCGCCGAGGCCCACGGCGGCAGAGCCGAGGCAGAGAACCGTCCAGTACGTGGTGCAAGCGTACGGATCGTGCTGCCACTACGAAAGGACCGGCTGCGCGTGGCCGACCAGGCATAGACGAGATCCTGTGACGGCCGATGAGGCGTCTCAGCTGTCGGATCCACCCCGCTCGGGTCTCTCACGTTCTTCACATGATGGATCGTGCATCCTTAGCGCGTGCTTGGCAAGGAGGAGACCTCCCGCTCTTTGAGACGGGCCTTTTCGCAGCGACGGCTCGTCATTGCCACCACCGTCCTCGCGCTGGCCGGCGCGCTCGCTGCGGGCCTGACGGTCGGCTTCGGCGGCGCCGCGGCGGCGCAGTACATCCTCGCGCCAGCGCGAACCGCCACAGTCTCCGAGGCGATCGACGTCTCGGGAACGATCGAGCCGACAACCTCGTTCGCTCTGAGTTTCGGAGGTCCTGGCACTGTGGCATCTGTCAATGTGACCCCAGGTGAGCACGTCGTTGCTCACGAGTTGCTAGCTCAGCTTGACACCGCCCTCCTTGTCGACCAGCTCCGCCAAGCCGAGGCCGGCCTTCGGGCTGCAAAGGCCAAGCTGGCCGAAGACTCCGCAGGTCCGCTGCCTGTCACACTGGCTTCCGCCTCGACCAGCGTATCGAGCGCGAAGGCGAGCCTTGGTGCCACGAAGGCGGCGCTCGCGAGCGACGAGCAGGCACTCGCCGGCGACCAGCAGATCCTTGCGGCCGATCAGGCCCTCGTTGCGACCATCCCTGCCATGGTCGCCGTGGTGCCCCGATACGTCGTAGGAGCCGGCCTCGCGGCGACGCGGGCTCTGCTCGCGGCCGACGAGGAGGTGGTCGTCGATGACGGACTTCCCACGACCGGGGGCGCTGCTCCGAGCAGCCCACAAGGTGCGGCTGCCACGCAGGCAGCAGCAGGTGCCGCGCAGACAGCGGTCGGAGCGGCGGATCGTGTCATAGCTGACTTTGCCCAGATACAGGGGGCACAGGCGAGCCTGGCCAATGCCGAGTCAAGCCTTCAGGCACTCAGGGCGCCGGTTCTTCCGAGCGTGCTCGCGAGCGATCAGGCGGCGGTGACAGGTGCCATGGCGACCGTCTCCTCGGCACGACAGCAGCTCGCGACGGCACGCCTCGTGGCACCAGCGAGCGGTGTAGTCGCGGCTGTGAACGTCGTAGCCGGCCAGGCAATCACCAACAGCGGCGGGGCCCCGACCGGCGCAGCTGCCGCGAACGCGGGGGGACCGGTCGGCGCGATCGTGATCGACGGTACCGGCGGCTACGAGGTAGCGGCGCAGGTGACCGACGCGCAGGTGGCCGAGGTGCGGCCCGGTGAACACGCCTTGATAACCCCGGCCGGTTCCACCAGCCCTGTGCGTGGCCGGGTAGCCTCACTCACGCCGCTCGGCGTGGCCACCCAGGGAGTCATTGCCTTTCCCGTCGACATCGCCGTCACCGGCAATCCACCGGGCCTTTATGCCGGCGCCAGCGCGCAGGTCGCCATCGTGATCGCCAAGGCAAGAGATGTGCTGACTGTGCCGACGAGCGCGGTGCACACCTCAGGGTCCTCGAACTACGTCTTTGTGTTGAGCAACGGCAAACCGACACGACGAGCCGTTGCTCTCGGGCTGAGCGACGGGATCAGAACCGCTGTCACCTCCGGTCTCAGCGCCGGCGAGGAAGTCGTTGTCGCGAACGTGCGCGCTGGCCTCCCGAGCCCTTCAGGGAGCGGGAAGGGCGGGCTGTTCGGCGGTGGTAAGCGGAAAGGCAAAGGAGGAGTGTCGGGGCTGCTTGGAGGGGGCAGCGGTGGCGGTGCGCGTACAGGTCGCGGCGGGAAGCGCCGCGGTGGCTGAGCGACGAGCACCAGAGTCGTGATGACGGCACCTCTTGCTGCTAGCCCCGGGCAGTTCGCTTCGACTCGGTCAGAGCGGCCGCCCTTGATCGAGCTCGAATCCATCTGGAAGACCTACGGTATGGGAGCTGCGACAGTCCATGCCCTGCAGGCGGTGGACTTGAGGATCGCCGACGGCGAGTACGTTGCGATCGTGGGTCAGTCCGGCTCGGGCAAGTCCACCCTCATGCACATCCTCGGATGCCTTGACGTCGCGACCTCGGGCCGCTACCTCCTTGACGGTGACAACGTCCAGGACCTCGACGATGCGGCGCTCGCGGCGATCCGCAACCGACGAATCGGCTTTGTGTTCCAGCAGTTCCACCTCCTCGCGCGCCTCTCTGCGCGCCGGAATGTCGAGCTCCCGCTCGCCTACGCCGGGGTGAGATCGGGAGCAGAGCGGAGGGAACGCGCGCGGAGCGCCCTCGAGTCAGTCGGGCTCGGCAACCGGCTCGATCACCGACCGGGGGAGCTCTCCGGTGGTCAGCAGCAGCGAGTGGCGATTGCCCGCGCCCTTGTAACAGAGCCCGCGATCATCCTTGCCGACGAGCCGACCGGCAACCTCGCGGGGGACCAGTCGGCGGAGATCCTCGCGTTGCTCGACGACTTGTGGGCAACAGGGCGCACTGTCGTGCTGATCACCCACGACCCGGGCGTCGCGGCTCATGCCCGCCGGCTCGTTCGCGTCCAGGATGGTCACGTGATAAGCGAAGAGGTGAGCAGGTGAACTTGCTCGGATCGTTGCAGACAGCAGTCGAGAGCCTCATCGAGCGTCGCCTGCGGACAGCTCTCACCACCCTCGGCATCCTCATTGGGATCGCAGCTGTCATCCTCACTGTCGGGCTTGGCGAGGGTGCCCAGGCACGGGTCACCTCCGCCATCGATTCTCTTGGAACCAACCTGCTCGTCATATCACCAGGCTCTGCAACCACGGGGCCGGTTCGCGGTGCGCTCGGGTCGGCGGCCACTCTCACCCTCGCGGATGCGACCGCTCTCGGCTCGAAGCTCGACTGCCCGGATATCGCTGCAGTCGCTCCGGTCCTCCAGAGCAGCCAGACGCTCACTGCCGGCCCGAACAACTGGACGGCGCCTGTGATCGGGAGCACCGCGTCGTATCTCGCCGTCCGCAACCGTCAGGTCGTGCTCGGAACGGGTATCACCTCTGCTCAGGTCAACAGTGACGCCCACGTCGCTCTTGTCGGCACAGAGGTCGCGGCGAGCCTGTTCCCCGGCACGTCGCCAGCCGGCCAGATCACCGACATCGCGGGAGTCCCCTTCACCGTGATCGGCGAGTTGAACCCAGCAGGCTCGTCGGCGAACACCAACCTGGACAACCTTGTGATCATCCCAATCTCGACTTCCGAGGAGCTGTTCGGCAAGACAGGGCCATTTGCCAACACTCTGTCGGGGATCTTCGTCTCGTCCACCAGCTCGTCGACCATGGGCGCCGCCTACGACGAAGCTACGAGCCTGCTCCTGCAGCTGCATCACATCAGCCGCCCGTCACTCGCGGACTTCACCATCACGCCTCAGACGAGCCTGCTCTCGACGGCCAGCACGGTCACCCATAGCCTGACCATCCTGCTGGCCGGCGTCGCGGCCATCGCCCTGCTCGTCGGCGGGATCGGGGCGATGAACATCATGCTCGTATCGGTGACGGAGAGAGTCCCCGAGATCGGCCTCCGCAAGGCGCTCGGAGCGACGCGAATCGCGATCCTCCAACAATTCCTGCTCGAAGCAGGCCTCATCGGACTCACAGGAGGTGTCCTCGGCGTGGGACTCGGGCTCGTCGGGATCGCCGTGCTCCCGCACCTGCTCGGGACCTCGCTTATCGCTTCTTCGCTGGCGATTGTCGGTTCTCTCATAGTGGCGACTGCGATCGGCCTCGTCTTTGGCGTTTATCCAGCAATGCGAGCGGCTCGCCTCTCGCCGATGGTCGCCCTTCACAGTGAGTAAGTGCCAGGTGGTGCTGGTGGCTGTGAGCGGGGCGGCGACCGTCGAAACGGCGACGAACAAGGAGAGTCATGACTAGCAGATCGAGTACGCGCACCCGCCTCGCAGCCTTGGCAGGAGTGGTGATGCTCGCGGCAGCCTGTACTTCCACTCCGGCGGCGAGCCCACCGCCTGGGAAGGCCACGGTGTCGGGCAAGGCCATGGCGTCCGGCAACGCCACGGTGTCGGGCAACGCCACGGCGTCCGGCAACGCCACGGCGTCGGGCAAGGCGCGTGCTGGACATCGCGCCAAGGCGGTGACTGGGGTCGTGCAGTCTGTCAGTGCATCGAGCCTGGAGGTGAAGTCCCGGAAGATCGTCAAGACGATCGCATTGGACACCGCCACGAGGTACAGCAGGGGCCACACGAGTGTCACCGCGGCCGCTCTAACCAAAGGAGAGCGGGTTCGAGTGCGCCTTGTTGTCGGCGACGTGGCGCCTACAGCGGCGACCATCGTGATCATGTTCCCGAAGATCTCCGGCACCGTGAGCGCGCTAAGCGCGAGCGGCTTCACCTTGACTTCCCGAGGCGGCGTGGTACACCGAATCACGGTCTCGCCGTCGACTAGCTACAAAGTGAGAAAGGCCGCCGCGAGCGCCTCGAGCCTCCACGACGGTGTGAAGGTCACGGTGAGCGGCACTCTTCGGGCGAGCGGCGCAATGGCCGCGAAGACCGTGGACATCCTGCCGTGATAGTCGCCCCAGTGATCTTTCGCACGGTCCGCGCAGTGAGGCGCCACCTCGTGCGAAGCGGAGTAGTGGGCGTAGTCCTCACAGCAACCCTTGCTTTCGGCGCCTCTCCCGCGATAGCCGCCGGGACCGGGACGGGAACTGCGTGCAGCACCAACTGCACGATCTATGCGCTCGACGGCAGCGGTCAAGCAGCCCTCGTGGGCACAGCCTTTGCAGCCGGTCTAGCGGTGGAGGTGGTTGGCGCCGCGCCATCGTCGAGTGTCTCTGTGACATTCCTTGCGCCAGCGAGCGGTCCTAGCGGCACCTTTGCCGGCGCTGGAACGAGCGCCACGGCCACCGGGACCACCAGCAGCGCCGGCACAGCGAGCGTCACCGCCCCGCCCTTTGTCGCCAACACGATCGCTGGGAGCTACAGCGTGTACGCGAGCATCTCGACAGTGGCAACCCCGGCGGTGTTCAGCCTTACCAATATCGGACCAGGCGCGATCGCGGCGGTGGCCGGGACCCCGGCGAGCAGTCTCATCGGCACCACGTTCTCGACCGAGCTAGCAGTCGAG
>JAKACA010000089.1 GCA_021796455.1 Actinomycetes bacterium | reverse complement strand
TCTACGGCTTCCACGCGCCGAGCCGGGGCTCTGTCAATCCAAGGACCCTCGCGTCCCCGATCGTCGGCATCGCCGCCGACCCGGCCACCTCGGGCTACTGGCTCGTAACCGAGCGTGGCAAGGTCTACGGCTTCCACGCGCCGAGCCGGGGCTCTGTCAATCCAAGGACCCTCGCATCCCCGGTCGTCGGCATCGCGGCCGACCCGGCCACGTCGGGCTACTGGCTCGTGACCGAGCGTGGCAAGGTCTACGGCTTCCACGCGCCGAGCCGCGGCTCGCTCAACGGAAAGCACCTCGCATCCCCGATAGTCGGCATCGCGGCCGACCCGGTCACCTCGGGCTACTGGCTCGTGACCAAGAGCGGCACTGTCTACAGCTTCCACGCGCCGAGCCGGGGCTCTGTCAATCCAAGGACCCTCGCGTCCCCGATCGTCGGCATCGCCGCCGACCCGGCCACCTCGGGCTACTGGCTCGTAACCGAGAGCGGCACTGTCTACTCCTTCCACGCGCCGAGCCGGGGCTCGCTCAAAGCGAAGTCCCCGCGTCCGTGACAGTCGGTATCACAGCATCACTGACCGCGCGTCGACAATTTGTGTTACTATGTGTACCTAGTGGGTAACCCTGTAGGCATAAGAGAGCTGCGGCAACAGACGAGCTCGGTGATGAAACGGGTCGTAGCCGGTGAGACCGTCGAGATCACCGATCATGGCCATCCGATAGCCTGCATCGTCCCCCTTCGACCCGGAGTGCTGGAGCAGCTCACGTTGGAAGGGCGCGCGACATCGGCAGTCGGAGACCTCCTCGATCTGCTCGACGATATGTCGCTGCCGGCTCCGTCCGCGGGCTCTGTGCTCCCCTCCCGAGCCCTGGCAGAGCTGCGCGCCGAGGAAGGGTAGCGCTTTGTGGCCGCCAGGCTTGCCTACGTTGACTCCTCCGCCTTTGTGAAGCTGATCGTCGCCGAACCAGAGTCGGAGGCGCTGAAGCAGGCTCTCAGACGGTGGCCGGAGCGTGTATCTGCGACGTTGCTCAGAACCGAGACGGTTCGCGCTCTGCGGCGCTCGGGCAACGCGCAGTACGTTGCCCAGGCGCGCAGGCTTCTCAGATCTGTCCACATGATCCGTATCGACGAGCCTCTCCTCGATAGAGCAGGCGAGCTCGATCCCCCGGACCTTCGATCTCTTGACGCGCTCCACCTTGCTGCCGCGTTGGGTCTCAGTACCGAGGTCGGCATCATGTTCGTGTATGACAGCCGCCTCAGGCACGCAGCTGAGGCCTGCGGCCTCGAGGTCGCTTCACCTGCTTGACGGCGCCGGCGCCGGGGCTGGCGATGCCGGCGTGACCCGGGGGCGCCGGTGTGCGTATGCACCCTTGCGCCGGTTGGCCCGGCGCTCGAGCACGAGGCGCTCCTCGGTGCTGAGCACCAGATCGGCTTTCGGTCTGCCTCCTGTTCCCATGGCGGTCTCCCATTGTCCGTGATGACATGGGAGAACGCGCCCTGGATCGGGAAAATCCCGATTCAGGCATATTTCTCTTGAACTTCCGGGTGAGGACACTAGTTAGGCTGAACATGTGTTGCTGATCGACAATCTGGCAGTGGTGGCCGGCATTGGTGTGGCGATTCTGGTCTCCTTGGAGCTGCTTGCGTTGTTGGTCCGACACCTCGCGCCGAAGACGGGAGACAGCGGGGCCTTTGAACGCTCCGCGGTCGATCGCCTGCTCGGGCCATCTCGACTAGTCAGCCTCTCCGTCGCCGAAGCGATCGTTCTCGATAACGAGCGCATCACCCCGAGCATCAAGCGCTTGATTGAGCACGCGATCATCATCTTGATTGTGCTCGCGATGTCCTGGCTTGCGATCCGAATGACCTACGTCCTTGAGGACCTCGTGCTCGGCCGCTTTCGCGTCGATGCGCCGGACAATCTGCGTGCTCGGCGTATCCAGACCCAGCTGCGCGTGCTGCGACGGCTAGTCGCCGTCGTGATCGTGGTCGTCGCCGTCGCCGTCATCCTGCTCAGCTTCGCAAGCGTCCGCGATGCAGGCGCAGGTCTGCTCGCATCCGCCGGACTGGTGGGGATTGTTCTTGGCATTGCCGCCCAGAGCTCGATAACCAACCTCATCGCGGGAATCCAGATCGCGGTCAGCCAACCGATCCGGATAGACGATGTCGTAGTCGTTCAGGGCCATTGGGGTCGGGTCGAGGAGATCAACCTCAACTATGTTGTAGTGAAGATATGGGACCTGCGGCGACTCATCCTCCCGGTCTCGGTGCTCGTCAACGAGCCGTTCGAGAACTGGACCCGCAATGCAGCCAACCTCCTTGAATGGGTGCACCTCGAGCTCGACTACAGGACCCCGATCCCTGCGCTTCGCGAGCGCTTCTTGTCTATCCTTCATGACTCGCCGAACTGGGACGGCAGCGTGTCGAGCTTGCAAGTCACAAGTGCCGGACCGTCGACTATCCAAGTACGAGCTCTCATGAGTGCTCGGGACAGCTCTGCAGGGTGGGATCTTCAGTGTGCGGTGAGGGAACAGCTCATCGACTTCCTGCAAGCCGAGTATCCCGAAAGTCTTCCAAGGATTCGCATTGACAATGGTGACCCGTTTCCCAAACCATCAGCAAACATCTCACTGACGGAGTAAGCCGTACCTGATACCGCAGGCATGGCTCTCTGAGCGGTTGAGCATCCAACCGTGCCGCTGTCATGGGCAGATGCGCTACGCATCAGGCCACCGCCTTCTTCGGGCTGGGTGAGGCTCCGTCGAGTACGCCGACAGAGCCCGCCGGCGACAACAGCTTCCCGATCAAAGGGGTAGTCCCCGGCAGAACAGCACCGGGAGGTCTTCCTCCCCCCTCCATCGGCCCTGGGGCCCCGGGCTCGGGCACATCCCCGCGAACTGCGGGTGTCTTGCTTTCGGTCTTTGTTCTCCCAGCCGTAGGGACGCACCGGGAGCTTGGACCAGTCGACCGGTTCCCCAGTCGAGAGCTCGCGGAGCACGTCCTCGACGACGTTTACCAGCTGCTGGCGAGCAGCAGGATGGCACCGAACCACGCATGCCTGTAGGAGAGCTGGCGGTCCATCTGGCGCTGGTAGCGGTTGACCTTCTGCCGGGCCTGCTTCTCCGCCCTTGGGTTCTCGACCACATGGCAGTCCGAGGAGGTGGCGAGGTGTGCAATGCCGACGTCGGTGCCAGAGGGGCCCTGGGTCGCCGGTATGCGAGCCTCCCGCTTCACGATCACGTTGAACGAGACGAAGCGCCGGCGCCCCTCTTCTAAGAGCGTGGCCCGGAGGATCTTCGCCGAGGCGTCCTCGAGCCTCAGCCTCAGCTTGTCCGTCGGCTCCTTCGTGCGCCGTACCCCGATCACCGGCAGGTTCACATGGTGGCGGTCCACGACGCCGTGGACGCCGGGCGTGGTGCCTGCCACCCACGCCTTGGCTGCGCCGGAGTCACCGAGCTCGCGCAAGGCTTGGGGGAAGCTCGTGGATGCTGGCGAGGTGGTCCAGACCAGTGACCATCCGCCGGTACGTGGCGCGCTGATCGGCTCCGGTCAGGCCCCGGCGCCGCGGGTGGCGGTGACCACCACGACGGTGTAGCCCATCGTGAAGCTGCCGCCCGCGGCGTCGATCACGTCTCCGATCCCCCTCAGAAGCTCGGCGAGCTTCTCCTCCGGGATCCGACTGTGACCCCCGAAGGTCGGGAGCTGCTCCAACCATTCCTTTCGGGTGTAGGGCCGTTCCCATTCGAACTGCCACTGCTCCGGCTCGCTGAACTTCCCGGTACGGCGGATCCCGTCGGTGGCCGTGTCCAGCAGCGGAGCGTAGGAGCCGAAGCCGCCTGGAGCGTCATTCTGGAAGAACGGAAACTCGGGAAGGACCCGCTGGTAGACGACGGAGAACCTCTCGCCGAAGTCCGCCGGGAACGACATGGCGTTCCAGAACAACGCGAGACGACCGCCGCTCCGGAGGACCTCGTGGCCTTCGCTGGCGGCGAGGATGGCGTCGACCATGGCTTTCGGATACGTCGGCCGGGTCCGTTCGTAGCGCTCGGCCTCGCTGCCGAACGACTCGGCGATCTGTCGGGCGTGGTGCACCGTCACTTCGTCGACTTCGACACCTTCCTCGCCGAGCTCATCCTCGACCGGGCCGCCCAGCTCGACGCGACGGCGACGGAGGTCGCCGGCTCCGGGACCGTGATCGACAACCTGACCGAGGCGCTGACGGCTGTGTTCACGCCCTTCGCCGTGGCGATGGTCGCACTGGTCATCACCCGCGATGGCCTGCGCGAGCGGCTGCGTCAGGCGGGGACCGCGCGCTTTCCGCTGCTCGCCGAGGGGACCGCCATGGTCACCGGCTATCTGACCGAAGAGCAGGCGCTGGGCCGCGTCGCCACCACCACCGACGTTCCGACGCTCTCCCACATGCTCATCGGTTCAGTCCACCTGCTCTTCTCCGACCGAGAAAGCGGGGCGCCCGAGACCGAGGCGCTGCGGAAGGTCGTCGCCACCGTCATGCAGGGCACCGTGCAGGCAAAGGGCAGGCGCTTAAGTGCTGGAACCATCGTGGTCGGATCTGGGAGGATGACTGCCGTAAGCCGTGCTGTCCACGTCCCCTACACCATCGAGCAGGACGAAGATGGGGTGTGGTGCGCGTCGGCCCAGCTACGCGTCGGCGTGGGCGCCGGCGGTGACGGTGAGACCCAGGAGGCGGCGGTAGCCGACCTGCGTGAGGCGCTCGCAGCGTTGATCGCCGAGGTCGGAGCACCTCCCGAACTCACGGTGACGCTCGACGTCGCCTAGTGGCAGGGCTCCCGGCGGTCTCTGGGGCCAAGGTGGTCAAGGCCCTTGAGGGAGCCGGCTTCGCGGTAGCCGGGCCAGCGGAAGCCACCACGTGCTGCGGCACCCTGACGGCCGTGTGGTGCCGGTACACCCCGGTTGCGTTGAGCTTCAGGAAGTGAGCCGGAGACCCGTCCCGGATGGACGTGGCGCTCGGGCTTTGCGCTCCTCGGGGTGCTTGCCGAGCCGAGCAGGTTTCGCGGTACGATATTTGGGTGACGGTGTGGATCATCGGGAGCGCCCGCAGGCATGGGGTGCCCGACGACGACATTCGTCACGCCATGGATCATCTTGCGTTTATGGACAACGATGCCGACGCCGAAGCTGGGATCGACGCCGTGTTGGCCCTCGGCCCGGATCGGGCCGGACTCCCGCTGGAGCTGGCCCTGGTGGTCGGCGACGACGGGAACGTGGTGGTGGTCCACGCCATGCGGATGCGGGCGAAGTACGCCCCTCTGTGGCCCCAGGAGTGAGGGAGGCCGGAGACGATGACTGATGAACCGACCGGGCGGGCCGCGATGACGAGCAACGGGACGCCGGTGACCGACGAGATGCTGGCTCGATTGGCAGACAAGGCCGAGGCCGGGTTCGACCTCGACCGGCTGCGGCCCCGGCCGCCGGGCCGGCCCCGCATCGGAGCGGCACCAGCGGAGTCGTTGTCGGTTCGGTTCCCGCCCGAGCTGCGCCACCAGCTCCACCAGCGGGCCGAGGCCGAGCACGTCAGCGAGGCTGACATCATCCGCCGCGCCGTAGCCGAACACCTCGCTCACACCGCCTGACCGGGACAGGTGGCACCATGGCAGATTGGTGATGACGGGACGAAGACGGGCTAGAGGGCCCACTCCACCAAGCGATCCGGCAACGACCTCGGCTGAACGACCGGCCCCTGCGAGGGCCTGAGACGCGAAAGAGGCCGCCAGTTTGCGGCTTGGGGCAGCTTCGGGAGAACTGGGCCTTGAACGAGGGTTTCCCGTGTATTCCGGTCACCCCCGTAGGGTGGCGGCTCAAGACCTACCTCACCGACCCGGATGAGTACTTGGCGATGACCCGCAAGCTCTTGCATCTGGAGGTTCCCTGTGTCGCGGCGCACTTTCCGTTGTTAACCCTGTCCAGGACGGTACCGAATGCAAGGCAGCCGTGAAGGCCCAGATGTCCTATGACCAGGGCTAACAACGATTCCTGTTCGCCTGCCGATGGAACCCCTTGAACGGGTGCATAACGCCCTCATCTGGGGGAACTCAGCGGGGCCGATACGCGGAGCGTCGATGCCGGACCCGGTGCACGATCACGACGTTGGCTGCGTCATCGATGCTATAGATGATCCGGTAGTCGCCCCGCCGGGCAGAGAAAAGCCCGTTGAGCTGTCCGACGAGCGGCTTGCCGAGTCGGTAAGGGTTCTCGCTGATCCTGCCCCGGACGGCGACGAGGGCAGCATCGGGACCTTGGTCGGAGGCTTGTCGCGATTACGGACACCCTCGGGGGTGATCCGGATCTCGTAGGCCATCCAGGTCGCGGTTCAGGCGGACGGCAACGGAAGCAGTTCGCCGCGCGCGGCCTCGGATCGCGATCGGGCCAGGGAAGCGACGAGGTCGGGATCGGCAAGGATGTCGAGGGTCTCCTCGAGCGACTCGAGATCGTCGGGACTCACAAGCACGAACGACGGGCGTCCGTTGCGGGTCACGAGGATCCGCTCATGCTCGCGCTCGACGCGCTCGGAGAGGTGGGCCTTGGCCTCGGAGAACGGCAACGTGTCTGCCAGCGGAACCTTCTTCGACTTCGAGTCGGCGATGAGCTGCCGGTAGCGCACCGGATCGTGATCGGCCGCCAGCTCGAGCAGTCGATAGAAGAGGAGTCCGCGGCTCCTCGAGTTGCGACGGTTGAAACGGAAGACGAACTCGTTGAGATAACTCTGCAAGTGAGGATCGGCGACCGAGCCCTGGTGGGTACTGAGGATCCAGCGCTTGGCCAAGGAAGCGACGCGGTGTACACCCGGAAGCACGACATGGGCCGGCTGGCCGCTGCGCTTGACGTTGATCGGCTGGTGCGCGTAGCGGTTCCGCACGGCCGACGGGTAGCTCGACCACCCATCGGTGACAAGGGTGGATCCTGGCTCGACGTTCTCGGTGACGAAACGCTCGAGTGAGATGGCCGATGCAGACTCGATCGGCATGATGGCGACAGGATGGCCCATCCACCACTCTCCGCTGGTTGCAGGCCACACTGAGCACATGAAGGAGACGTTCCCAGCAGTGGTGGACGCCGATCTCGTTGGTTCCCGTGTGCCAAAGGTGCCCGGTGAGGATGCCCGCGAGATCCTGGTGCTCACCATCTCGTCCTGCGCCTACTACCTGGATGGGGAATACACCCAACCCTGCCGGACCCTGATCGAGGGTCATGGGGCTCGGCGATGAATGAGGTGGGGCGCAATGCGCTCTGTCCTTGTGGAATCGGCAAGAAATTCAAGCACTGCTGTCTGCGCCGAGAGGAAGAGGTCGCGCTCGACGCCACCAGAACTGAGGGCGTCTGGCGGCGGATGCAAGACTGGGCACTGAAGCAGTTCGGCGATGAGATCGGTGATGCGCTCACGGAACACTTGGATGCCCGCGGGATCGGCAGCAAGGAGCGCCCGGCAGGGGACGATGATCTGTCCCTAGCGCTCTGCTGGTTGTTGATCGATCGTGGGCTTACGGACGGCGGGGGTGTGCCGGCACACCGCTACGCCAAGTTACCCCACCTCTCCCGGAGCGAGCGGGACATGGCGATGCGCATCGCCGAGAGTCGGCTCGGACTGCACCGTGTGATAGATGCCGCGCCAGGCTCATGGATCGATCTAGAGAACGTGCTCAACGGCATGAGGAGGCGCGTAACGAGTCCTAACGTGTCTCGCGAAGCAGTGCGCTGGCATGTCCTGCTCTGTCGCGTGATGGAAGGTGGACCGGCGCCTACGCTGTGGGGTGCCGCGACTTTCTTCGAACCGGCCGAGGAGGCCGAACTGTTAGTCGAGCTTCAGCGCATTGCCAGTGCACGGGACCTCGGCACCAGTCCAGTCGCGCTGGAGAGCGCACTGCGCGTCGGCGCTGGCGAGCTGGTGTGCTTCATCCCTGCCAGCCGCCGCGCCGAGCCGGTGCCGTACACGACCGAGGGGGATGCGGTCTCGATGGCCGAGGCGTCCTGGCGGGTAAGCGATCCTGCCTACGCGCTGGAGAAGCTGTGCGGCGCGGCGGAACTCGCGGCTGGGGGCGCGACGGACGATGGAGAGGGCGTCACTTTTGACTGGCTTGCTTCCCGCCGCGGCTTGCTCGCCCGTCGAGGCGTACTGCCTGTCGGGGCGATCTGTATCGAGAGTGGACCGATATCGGTCGGAAAAGATGGCGGCCTCGAGCTCGAAGACCTCACTTCACTCGGCACCTTCACCCTGCGTGGCGACCGTCTCGAGTTCTTTGGGCTCTCTGAGCAACGCATGGTCGCCGCCCTTGCACTAGTGGAGCGCCATCTCGGTGACCTCGTGAACGATCCCACCCGCAGCGTGCGCTCGGTAGAAGAAGCTCGATCTAGCGCAGCAGCCAAGAGCGAGACTTCGCCCAAAGCTCGCCGACATGCCACCCAGCACACCGATGAGATGGAGTCCTTGGTGCTGGAGGCCGCATTTCGCGAACTCACTTACCGTCGCTGGGTCGATGATCCCAACCATCACCTCGGCGGGCTCAGCCCACGAGAAGCGGTGGCCCGCGGTGGGTACCGGGACGAGCGTGAGTCTCTGCTGCGCAACTTCGAACACCGCAGCGCGTCCGAGCGCGCCGACCATCTCCCCGGGCCGGAAGTCGCTTGGCTTCGCGCCGAGCTCGGCCTCGACACGGAGCGGATCACGGTGTGACGAAGGCATGCCGGCGCGCCGGTCAAGGGGATGGCGCCCGGTGGGACGACGTGTGGCCAACCCACCCTGGTTCACCGAATAGGCACACAGCGGCTCTCTCAACGCGAAGGAGTGAGCATCAGGAAACCCGCTTGTCGGCGAACACCGCTTCCTCCAGGCGTCCGATCCGCACTACGAGGTCCTCGGCGCCTGCCGCGCCACCTGCATCACGGCGCTGCTCCAGCCACTGTCGGATCAGCACGCTCGGGCGGACGTGCTGTTCGGCGGCTCGCTCGCGCACCCAGTCCAGCAAGGACTTAGGCAACCGAAGCGACGTGGTGATCATCGGGTCGGCCTGAGCCTCGTCCTCCCATAGGGCGTCGCGCATCTCGTCCGCGAAGTCGTGGGTCTCCGCGTGGGCGGCGATCTCTTCCAACTTGCTCATCGTTCTTCTCACCTTCCCTTGCGCCTGAAGGCCCGGCGCTCGGCCTCGGTCATCTCCCGTGCGGTGACCACGTAGTCGCGTCCGTCGATCGCCTCCGTGAGCACGACCAGCAGGTGTCGGCCGGTGTCGGTCGTGCCGAACACGTATTCCGTCCCCTCTCGGCCTGTTAGCACCAGGCGGGGCCGAGTGTTGACGACCTGCTCGACTTGGCCTGGGCTGACGGCGTTGTCGTGGAAGCGTGATCTTCGGCCTTCTCGGCCCAGCGGATCTCCCGCACCAACTACATTGTACTCGGTTGCACTGCACTGCACTGCACTGCACTGCATCGCATCTGCTTGCAAGCGAGATCAGCGGCGCCGGTACAAGTTGGCTCGGTGCTTGATAGTCACGAAGGGGGGATCTCTTCGATAGCCACAAGTACAGGCAAATTAGAGCGGAACGGCGCCGGAGGATGGCGCCGCGCTCGGCGCCGACCGGCGGTCCTCAGTCGGGTCGGGTCCGGTCGCGACGACCCGCGACGCCGAGACCACCCGCTACGGCGCGACGGCCCCGCGGGCGCTCGCGAGCGCGGTGACGACTGCGCCGATGGCTGCTGTCCCGGCAAAGAGCAGCAGTCCCGCACCGGGCCCGGCGATGCTGGCGAGGACTCCATAAAGGGTCACGCCGAGGATTCCCCCGAGTCGCCCGCTCGCCTGGCTGATCCCCTGGTTGGTGCTGCGTACTGCCGTAGGCGGTGTCTCGGCGGGCACGATGACAGTGGTCTTGTCCGGCCCGACCGCGCCGAAGAAGTACCCGGCGGCAAGGAGGGCCCCGACAGCAACTGCTGACAGGTGAACTGACATGATGAGAAGGACACCGAGCAGCCCGAAGGCGAGTGCCCGGCCGACAAAGCCGATGACCTGGAGTCGTTTTCGCCCGACGCGGTCGATGAGCACCACCGTGAGGGTGGCCGCGGGGATGGTGATGGCTTTGACCGCCGTGGCACTTGCGGCACCAGATGCCGCCGTGCTCGAGAGCACGGTGACCAACAAGAGCGGCAGCACGAGCCCGAGGCCCTGGTCGCTCACCTGGTAGAGGAAAGTGGCAGCGGAGTTGACGGCTAGCCGGCTCCGGCGGGCGTGCTCGGCCGTCGCGCGCGCGATCTCGCGAAGGCTCGGCAGGCGGGCGATGTCCCAGTCGCTCGACTCGACGAGCCGGCTGCGCAGAGCAAGTATTGGCACCGCCAGTACCACACCCAGGCCGAGCGAGGCACGCCATCCATCTGTTGGGCTCAGGTGGAGGAAGATCGCGCCGAGCCCGTAGGCGCCGAGGGTGCCGAAGTTGGCGGCCCACATGATCCACGCCATCGTGCGCCCGCGCCGCAGCCGCGGTGCGGTCTCCGCGACGAAGGGAAACACGACCGCGAAGTCCATGCCGATCGCGACACCCGTGGCGAGACGTCCACAGGCGAGCACTGTGAAATCCGGTGCAAGAGCGGCGAGGGTGGTCGAGGCGACAAAGAGGGCGAAGTCCGCGACGATGAGCCGCCGGCGTCCGAAGCGATCTGCCACGAAGCCGGTCAGAAGCGATCCGACCAGCATGCCCACGAGCGTTGCGGTGCCGAGAGTCGTGATCACAGCGCTCGACAGGTGCCACTGCGCCTTGAGGGGCGCAAAGCCCACCGAGATGGCGGCGAGGTCGTAGCTGCCGACGAATATCCCCGCACCGGCTATGACGGCCTGAGCTTGCCACGAGGCGCCTGTAGTCTGCGGAGGCATTGCGAGGTCCGGCATCCAAGATAAGGTTAGCCTTACCTAAGTTCTGGTCAATGCGCTCGACCTGCCGGCTCTCGTAGGCTTGAGCTGCACGAGGCACGATGAGGAGAGCGATGGTGGCGACAGAGGAGGGGGTGGGTTTCTTTGGCTTGGTGGCAGGGTCAGCGGCGTGACCGCCGAGCCGGGGCCGAGCCGGGGCAGAGCCGGAGCCGTGCCTACCGTGACCTCTGAGCAGCATCGGCCGGTCGAGCACCACCCGCCCGTGGAGGAGTACCTCCAGACCATCGCGTCCCTGGCGGAGGAGGGGGCCGCCGTCATACAGGCCAGGATCGCCGAGCGCCTCAACAAGTCGGCTCCCTCGGTCTCCGAGATGCTCGAGCGCTTGAGCGCGGAGGGTTACCTCCAGCGCAGCGGCCGGGAGATCACCCTCACGCCACGTGGGGACGAGATCGCGCGCAGCGTCATCCGCAAGCACCGTCTCGCCGAGCGCCTGCTGGTGGACGTCATCGGTCTCCCCTGGTACCTGGTGCACGAGGAAGCGGGCCGCTGGGAGCACGTCATGTCCGACGCGGTCGAGGCACGCCTGGTCGATCTTCTCGGGGATCCGAGCACCTGCCCCCACGGAAACCCGATCCCCGGCAGCACCCACGCACCAACCGCTCCGGATCTTCAGGTGAGCCTGGCAGGCGTCGCCGCGGGCGAGACGGTCCGTCTCGAGCGCCTTACCGAGGAAGTCGAGCTGGACATGGCAGCGCTGCGGTACCTGGACGACGCTGGTTTCGTGCCTGGGACCACGGCGAAGGTGGCGGCCCGTGGGCCTGACGGCACGCTGATGCTCGAGCTCGAGGGAGGCACTCTCGCGCTCGGGCGCGACCTGAGCGAGAAACTCTTCGTCGTCACGACGTGAGCCAGTCCCGCCCCGCTTGCACCGAGCGCCGCGGTCTGTTATCCATATATCTATGGAAGAGAGAAGCGCTTCTGGCACGCGTACCGACCTCTACGAGCAGCTCGCGAGGATCGGAAAGGTAGTCGTGCACCCCAAGCGCATCGAGCTTCTCGACCTGCTTTGCCAGGCCGAGCGCAGCGTCGA
>JAKACA010000088.1 GCA_021796455.1 Actinomycetes bacterium | reverse complement strand
GCTGCTCGCATCACCTGCTGTGCTCGTGCCCTCCGGCGTTGTCACCGACACCTCGACCTGCCCAGCTACTGCCGGTGGGCTCGTCGCAGTCAACTCGGTCGAGGAGTACACGTCGAAGCTCAAGGCAGGGATCGATCCGAAGTCCACCGCCGTTGCTCCCGAGAAGTTCGACCCATTTACCGTGACCGTCGTCCCCCCAGCCGTGCTGCCCTCTGCCGGGCTCACGCTGGCGATGACAGGCGCTGGCGATGGCGAAGGCGAAGGCGATGGCGAAGGCGATGGCGATGGCGATGGCGATGGCGATGGCGATGGCGAAGGTGGCGGACTGGGAGCGACGTAGTCGAACAGGTCGCCGCCGCTCGCCGTGCTCGTGCCACCTGGTGTCGCCACGGTCAACGCGACCTGCCCAGCCGATCCCGGCGGGCTCGTGGCTGTTATCTCCGTGGAGGAGTCGACGACAAAGCTTGACGCGGCCGCGGAACCGAAGCCAACCGCCGTTGCTCCCGAGAGGTTCGACCCATCTATCGTGACCGTCGTACCGCCCGCGGTGGTCCCCTCGGTCGGGCTAAGGGCGCTTACGGTCGGCGACGCCGGAGGCGGTTGAGTCTGCGTCGGGGATCCGTAGGTGATCGTGAAAGGCGTCGAGGTGCTGTCAGGGCTGCCCGGGTAGGAGATGACGTTGCCCGACGAGTCGACCATCTCCACCGAGGTGAGCATCGGCGATCCAGTACCCGTGTCGGACACTGTCTGCTGGCTTAGCTGCACCGAGCCGAAGTCCGCGAGCGGCCCGACCTGGTTGGTCGCGGTGTTGAAGGGAGCTTCCTCTATCCACTCCGCCGAGGCTCCGGCACCGCTGTAGGCAAAGACATTCGAGGACTGTTGGCCGGACGTCAAGTCGTCGATAGTGATCTGCCACTGGCCCGGAGAGCTCTCGGTGATCGACGCCACCATCTGGTCCCCGGGAGATACCGCCCCAAGATACACCTCTGTCGGATCCTGGGGCAGGATCTCATACCAGGCGAAGTAGCTGGTCCCGATGCTCGAGCTGTCCTGCTCGGTACCGGCCTGGATGAGGGTCTGGCTCCCGCCCCACCCATCGATCCCGACCCAGGTGGCCGAGTACGCGTTCGTCTGTGACAGCTGCACGGTTGGGACCGTCCACGTCGCGCCGATACCTGTGAACTGTGAGCCGGTGTCGACGTATCCGGACCAGTTATCGCTCTGAGCTGTCGATGCCTCGAGGCGGCCGCGGGAACCAAGACGTCTGGTCGCAAGCGCGGGCTCCGAGTGTGGGACGGAGCGCGCGAGCGGCCGCGGCCGGCCCCAGGGTACCGATGCGGTAGGCGTCGGCTGAGGGTGGCGCGTGCTTGCCGACGCACTCGTCGGAGTGCCGAACGCGAGGAGACCGAGCATTGCTGCGAAAAGGAGAGATGCCGTGACCCGTCTCCATCCGACTCCCGGTGTCGAGCGCGATCGGCCCGCCGGCTCGCTCTGGGCACGGTCAGTGAATGCTTCCACATGGGAGTTATCGGCTGAAGCGGTCCGCGACTGAAACATTGATTGCTTCTAGGCGTGGGTCGTGCGAGGTCCTATTCTGGAGGGAGCGCGAGTCACAACAGCTGCGCGCGGGTTGCGTGTCTATTCGAGGACAGGGGGTTCGCCATGACAGATGTAACGGTCGCGGTCCCGGACGCGCCGGCAGTAACCGATGCCGGGTCACCGCCGAAACCCGCGCTGCAGATCGTCCCGGTGCGCGGATTGCCGATTGTGGGGGTGGCTCTCGTCGCTCTCGTCGTCGCGATAGCCAGCAACAAGCTGTGGGCCATCGACTTCTTCCACGTCGTTGGCGGGGGGCTTTGGACTGCCATAGACCTCTTCGTCGGCTTCGTCGTCGGTCCCATTCTCGGCAGGCTCTCCATCCCTGCGCGCATGGAGTTCTCGGCGCGCTTCATGCCGAAGATGGTGCTTCTCATGCCTACGCTCGTGATCAGCACCCTGACGGCCGGCTTCCAGCTGGCGCGCCACACGGGCTTCCTCTTGAGCTCGCACCCCTACCACGCGTGGGTGGTCGCATCGATGATCGTCGTCGGCGTGATGGCGGTGATCGCCATCGGTATCCTCGAGCCCGCCAATCTGGCTGTGCTCTTCGAGCTCAAGAAACCCAACCCCGACGGCGAGCTCATCGGGCGCCTCATGAAGCGCTTCATCTACACCGCAGGCGTGACCGGTGCGATGCAGATAGCGACGCTCGTGATCATGACGAGGCTCGCGTCGTCATGAACCGTGCCCCGGGATCTCTTGGTGCAGCGACTCCTGCCGGTAGCTCAGGTCCACATCCGATCCGCGGCTCCGGTGGTGCTCCAGGGCGCCTCCTTGACCGTAAGCTCCCGCCTGTAGCGGAGATGGCCGTGGGGGCGATGGCGCTCGTCGTCGTCGGTGGCATCTACCTTGCCTCACATCTGCCGAAGGCGGCGCCTCTCGGTCCGGCTGTGGGGCTGCTGGCCGCTGCCGGAGCACTCCTTCTTGCTGATGTAGCCGTCGTGAGCCGCATCAGCGACTTCGCCTGGGACGCTTTCTTCAAAGTCGGGGGCTGGGCCCTGCTGGCTTATGTCGTGATCGCGGGCATGCTCGAATATGTCTTCGTGCTGGACCACACACGCGGCTCGATACTGGTTGTGATAACGCTCATGCTTCTCGTCTTCGCGCTTGCCATTCCCCTGCTCATGGCCTTCTCTGTGGCCCGCTATCAACGGCCCGGCGAGAATTCCCGCACCTGAGCGCATTGTCATAGGCCTGGAATAACGTGCGGGCGAGTGTCTCGCCTTGGACGACGCCGCCGATCTGCCGACCCCGCCTCCCTGAACGGCCTAGCGACCTAGGCGCCGTCGCTGCGGCCGCCGAGCGCCGGTGCATTCACAAGGACAACGGGGCAGTTCACAAAGACAACGGGGCAGTTGCTCTGGCGTACGATCCGGCGCGAGACGCTCCCGAACAGCGCCGCCCTGAGCACGCCGCTCAGTCGTCCGCCAAGGATGATGGCACACGCGCCTATCGCTCCTGCCTCGTGCACGATCGCCTGTGCTACGTTAGCCCGGCTGGCCTCGCGCACGAACCCGCTCGCAGCGAGCCCAGCTCGACGTAGCCGGGAGACCGCATCGAGAGTGACCGAGGCTGCCTCGACCGGAGTTTCGAGAAAGAATTGACTCCCACGGCAGAAGTCGTATTCCCTTACGTGAACGACGCGGAGCTCGCCGCCGAGCCCATAGGACAGCGACGCTATCGTTTCGAGCACCCGTTGCTCCAGGTCCGAACCTGCGTAGGCCAAGAGGATCGGCTTGTGGGACTGGCAAGTGGAGCCACGGTCGGGCTCGTCTACGGGCAGGTCGCGCTGGTGTTGCAGATATGCGACGGCCTCTTCCACGAGGCGGGAACCGTCGCGATCAGCGTCCCTGCGCCTTGCCACCTCAGAGCTTTTCCGGGTAGAGCATTGCGTAGAACAAGAAGACCAGCAGGGCGATGCTGATGACGAAAGCGGCGACTTCAATGATGCTCATGGCGGGTTCCTAACCGATCTGGTGATTTCTCTGGGGCTAGAGGCGCTCACATGCTTTGGTGTAGAGCCAGAACAAGGCGAACACGACAACGACTGCCACGATCCCTCCGATGGTTTCCCAGGTGTAGGCCATCTCGTCTCCTTCTTGATCGGGGCTTACCGTTTGGCGAGCTTGAGCAACGCCAGGTTCAGCTCGAGGACGTTGACGTACGGGGCTCCGTAGATCCCGAGGAACCGACCGCTCACATGCTGGGCGACCAGGTTCCGCACGGTACCGACAGGCAGGTGGTTCGCCTTGGCCACCCTCGGCACCTGTAGATAGGCGGCGGCTGGAGAGATGTCGGGGTCGAGACCGCTCGCTGAGCTCTCGACCAGGCCCGGCGGGACCTGTGTGGCTTTCACGCCAGGGTTCTCCTTGAGGACGGTGGCGAGGTTGGTGCGGATCTCTTGGAGCAGTGCCGGGTTGGTCGGCCCATAGTTGCTTGCCGCTGAGGATGCCGCGTTGTAGGGCGGAGAGGTCGCGCTCGGCCTGCCCTCGAAAAAGCGGGCGGAGGTGAACTGCTGGCCGATGAGGCGTGACCCCACTACGCGGCCGTTGTACTTGACCATGCTGCCATTGGCCTGGCCCGAGAAGGCAGCCTGGCCAATGGCAACTATGAGCAGGTTGTACCCGAGACCGAGGACCACCAGGAACAGGAGCACCAACCGAAGGGCACTCCAGATCACCTTGAGACGCATTGCTCCTCCTTCTCGGCGCCTACCCGCACTTCGATGCCCGTCACCTTCGTCGTCGCCGCGGTCATCGGGCCGTCGACACCAGGTGCAGCGCGGTCACGATCATGTCGATCAGCTTGATACCGGCAAAGGGCAGGATCAGCCCGCCGAGCCCGTAGATCAACAGGTTCTTTCGCAGGATGGTCGCCGCGGTCGTCGCCCGGTAGCGAACTCCCCGCAGCGCGAGCGGGATGAGCGCAGGGATGATCAACGCATTGAAGATGATCGCCGACAAGATGGCTGTCTCAGGCGATGTCAGGTGCATGATGTTCAGAGCGTTCAGCCCGGGGTACGCCACGACGAACATGGCCGGGATGATCGCAAAGTACTTGGCGACGTCGTTCACCACCGAGAAGGTGGTCAGCGCCCCCCGGGTGATGAGGATCTGCTTCCCGACCTCGACGATCTCGATGAGCTTGGTGGGGTTGGAGTCGAGGTCGATCATGTTGCCGGCCTCGCGGGCCGCCATCGTGCCGGTGTTCATCGCGACCGCCACGTCCGCGTTGGCGAGCGCTGGCGCGTCGTTGGTCCCGTCCCCGACCATCCCGACCATGTAGCCCTCGGCCCGGATCGACTTCACGTACTCCATCTTGCGCTCGGGGGTCGCCTCTGCGAGGAAGTCGTCCACACCGACCTCGCGGGCGATCGCGTCCGCGGTGATCGGGTTGTCGCCGGTGATCATGACGGTCTTGATGCCTGCGGCACGCAGTGAGGCCAGGCGCTCCTTGATCCCAGGCTTGACCACGTCCTTCAACTCGACCGCGCCCAGGATCTGCCGGTTCTCGGCGACTAGCAGCGGAGTGCTGCCAGCCCGGGAGATCTGCTCCACCACCGCAGCGGTCTGCGGATCCAGCTCGACCTCGGCCCAGCGCGCCACCGACTCTGCCGCGCCCTTGCGGATCTGGCGACCGTCGAGGTCGACCCCGCTCATGCGCGTCTGGGCACTGAAGGGCACGAACTCAACGTGCCCGCTATCGAGATCCGGAGCCCGCAGGTCATAGCGCTCGTTGGCCAGCACGACGATGGAGCGGCCCTCGGGGGTCTCGTCCGCGAGCGAGGACAGCTGGGCTGCCTCGGCCAGGCGACGCTCCTCGACGCCGGGCGACGGTGTGAATGAAGTGGCCTGACGGCTTCCCATCGTGAGGGTGCCGGTCTTGTCGAGCATGATGACGTTGACGTCGCCGGCAGCCTCCACGGCCCGGCCGGAGAGAGCGAGGACGTTGCGCTCGAGGAGCCGGTTCATCCCCGAGATCCCGATCGCCGACAGCAGCCCGCCGATCGTGGTCGGGATGAGAGCGACGAGGAGCGCGATGAGGACGGTGACCGACACCGGGGCGTGGGAGTAGACCGAGAACGGCGCGACCGTGACTACGACGACGAGGAAGATCAGGGTGAGGCCGGCGAGGAGCAGCGCCAGCGCGATCTCGTTGGGGGTCTTCTGGCGGACGCCGGCCTCGATGAGGGCGATCATCCGGTCGAGGAACGATTCCCCGCGCCCTGCAGTGATCTTCACCCGGATCTCGTCGGAGAGCACCGTGGTGCCACCTGTCACCGCGCTACGGTCGCCGCCGGACTCCCGGATCACCGGGGCCGATTCGCCGGTGATCGCCGACTCGTCCACCGACGCGATGCCCTCGATGACCTCGCCGTCGCCGGGGATCACCTGGCCCGCGGCGACCACGACGACGTCCCCGGGCACGAGCGCGGTGGCAGGGACCACCTCGATCCCGCTCGGGGTCTCCTTTAGCGCCTCTGTCTCGGTCCGGGTCCTGCGAAGCTCGTCGGCGTGCGCCTGGCCCCGTCCTTCGGCCATTGCCTCGGCGAAGTTGGCGAAGAGCACTGTCAGCCACAGCCAGATGGCGATCTGACCCGTGAAGGAGAACAGCCCGAGTCGCCCCGATGCCAGGTAGCGCAGCGCGTCGGCGGTCGTGAAGAGCGATCCGACCTCGACCACGAACATCACCGGGTTGTGGGTAAGCGCTCGCGGATCGAGCTTGCGCAGCGACTCGCGCAGGCTCCGGTGCACCAGGTCCTTGTCCCACATGCTCATCGCCCGGCGGCGACCCCGTGGGCTCTCCCCTGCGACTGGCTCGCCTTCGTGGGCGAGTGCGGTGCCGGTCGCACCGACCTGGCCCGTCGCGTCCAACTCGCTCATCTGCGCCACCTCCATTGAGACATGGCTCGTGCTGACATCTCGACGCTCACCCGCCGAAGAGCTTTCCGGCATGAGCGGCGAACTGCTCGGCGAAAGGACCAAGCGCGAGCGCAGGGAAGAAGATCAGCGCGCCCACCACGACGACCGTGCCGGTGAGCAGTCCCGTGAAGAGCGGACCATGGGTGGGGAAGGTGCCGGCGCTCTCGGGGATCCGTTGCTTTTTCGCCAAGGACGCGCCCATGGCGACGAGCGGGATGTACATGGGAAAGCGCCCGAGCAGCATGGCGAGGCCCACTGTCGCCGAGTACCACGGCGACGCCGAGTTGAGACCGCCGAAGGCCGACCCGTTGTTGCCCACGCCGGAGGAGAAGGCGTAGAGGACCTCGGAGAGGCCGTGCGGGCCGGGATTGAAGATGCCCGACGTCCCCGCTTTGAGCGCCACCGATAGCGCGGCGAGGATCAAGATGACAAGGCTCGGCACGATCATCGTGAGCACCGCCATCTTCACTTCGAAGGACTCGATCTTCTTGCCGAGGTACTCCGGGGTGCGCCCAACCATCAGCCCGGCGAGGAAGAGCGCGAGCACCGCGTAGGCGATCATGCCGACCATCCCTACGCCCCAGGACCCGAAGATCACCTCGCCGGTCATCATGTTGAACAGCGGGACCAGGCCGCCGATGGGAGTCAAGCTGTCGTTTGAGGCGATGACTGAGCCCCAGGAGACGGCGGTCGTCGAGTTCTCGAACAGAGAAGTGGTGCCAATCCCGAACCGACTGTCCTTGCCCTCCATGTTGTGGCTGGCCGCCAGGTGGATACCGTGGGCGGCAAGCGCCGGGTTGCCGGCGGCCTCGAAGTGGTACATGGCGATGGCGCCGATCACGAACAGGATCGCCATGGAGGCGAAGATGGGATAAGCCTGGCGCAGGGTCTTCACCATCTTGCCGAACAAAAAGACACACGCCACTGGCACGCTGAAGCCCAAGATCAGCTGGAAGAAGATCGACGCGGCGTTGGGACCGGCGAAGGGCTGGGCGGCGTTCATGTTGAAAAAGCCGCCGCCGTTGTCGCCGAGTTGCATGATCGAGGTCATTGAGGCCACCGGGCCCTGGGCGATCACCTGCTTGTGTCCCTGCAGCGTGCGCACGACGGTGTAGGCGTGCAGGTTCTCGGGGCTGCCGAGCGCCAGCAGCACGATCGCTCCGATCACCGCCAGGGGGATTGACACCCACAGCAGCGTGCGGACGAAGTCTCGCCAGAAGTTCCCGATGGTGTTGGCGTTGTGCCGGGAGAACCCGCGGACGACTGCCAGGAACAGGCAGATTCCCGTCACCGGGGACAGGAATTGCTGGACGGTGAGCCACATCTGGGAGAGGTAGCTGAGCGTCGTCTCACCGCTGTAGTTCTGCCAGTTCGTGTTGGTCATGAAGCTGATAGAGGTGTTCAGGTTCACCCAGAACGGCACCTGGTGCATGTGGGCCGGGTTGAAGATCGTCAGCACCGGTTGCAGGGCGAGGAGCACCATCAGGACGACGAAGCCCGCGACGTTGACGGCGAGGAGGACGAAGACGTAGCGAGTCCAGTGCATCTCGACCGTGGGGTCGATCCCACAGAGGCGGTAGACGCCGCGCTCGCAGGGGCCAAGGACGCGATCCATGAAGGTCCGGCCGCCTTCGAGCGCGTTGTACATGTACTTGCTCAAGAAGTAGCCGACGGCGGTTACTACGGCGAGGAGGACGAAGATCTGCACGATGCCTTGCCAGGTCACGGGTCGCTCCTTGTGCCATCTGCTGCATCGAAGCGCTCCGAGCCCTGTGACGGAGCGAGCAGCTCGTAGAGGGGGTTGAGGATCTCGATGCGGCCGCGGTCGAGCCGAGGCGTCCCATGTGCCATGAGGACCGTGCCCGGGACGAGCCCGGGGATCGAGCGACGTCCGAGAAACACGAGCACCACCGAGCTGGTCGTGTCGTCGAGCACGGCCTCAAACCGTGGACCATGTGGACCCGGGACGGTCCGGGCAGCAGCGAGCCGGCCGCGCACAGTAGCGGGCCGGCGGGCGACCAGGTCGTTCACCGAGAGGACCGGTGCGAATCGGTCGTCTCGCCGAGCCCTGTCTGTGCCGGCACTCGGCGGCAGCGGCTCGATGTCACCAGGGTCGAGCATTCAATCTTGGGCATGGTCTGCAGTTCCGGGACCATCGCTGTCTCGGTTGTCGGGCACTCGGCGACCTCCTCTGCCTAGCCACCGTTCGTTTTCGAGGTGGGCGGCGCCTGTCACCGCCGAGGACCTGTTGTAGTCCCGCACGCCACCCGCGACGGGCGTTGTTTGCGTGCTGTTCGCGCTGATCGCCGGGATATTCACGCGGCGTTACCGGGGCAGGGAAGGGAGGTCGGTACCATGGCACCAATGGAGCGCGGGTCGCTGCGGGTGTATCTCGGCGCCGCTCCTGGCGTCGGCAAGACGTACGCGATGCTGAACGAGGGCTGGCGGCGTCGCGACCGGGGAACCGACGTCGTCGTCGGCTGGGTGGAGACGCACGGGCGCGCCGGTACCGCGGCGCAGTTACGGGACCTTGAGGTCGTGGCGCCGAGAGTCCTAACTCACCGGGGTCAGACGTTCCAGGAGATGGACTTTGAGGCAATCCTGCGTCGCCGTCCTGCGGTGGCCCTGGTCGACGAGCTCGCCCACTCCAACGCGCCAGGCAGCACACACGAGAAACGCTGGCAGGACATCGAGAGCCTGCTCGATGCCGGAATCAACGTGATCTCGACGGTGAACATCCAGCATCTGGAGTCCCTGAACGACGTCGTAGCCGCCATTACCGGCGTCCCTCAGCGCGAGACGGTGCCCGATGCCGTCGTGCGAGCCGCCGAGCAGGTGGAGCTAGTCGACATGACACCTGAAGCGCTACGCCGGCGGATGGCCCACGGGCACGTCTACCCGCCGGAGCGGGTTGACGTCGCCCTGGCCAACTACTTCCGGGCAGGGAACCTCGTCGCCCTGCGTGAGCTGGCGCTCTTGTGGGTTGCCGACAACGTCGAGGAGCAGCTGCAAGAGTACCGGCGCCGTCACGGCATCGACGGACCGTGGGAGACGAGGGAGCGGGTGCTTGTCGCGCTCACCGGAGCCCAGAGCGGCGAGCACCTCATCCGTCGCGCCGCCCGCATGGCCCGGCGCGCCAAAGGCGACCTGATCGCCGTCCACGTAGGCTCCGGCGACGGGCTGCGCGCGCGACCATCACCCCATCTCGACGAGCAGCGCTCTTTGGTCGCGCGTCTTGGGGGCAGCTTCCGGGAGGTGCTCGGTGCCGACGTAGCGGACGCGCTGGTGCAGGTTGCACGGGCAGAGAACGCCACCCAGATCGTCCTCGGGGCGAGCCACCGCTCCCGCTGGACGCGCCTGAGCGCGGGGTCCGTCGTGAGCTCGGTCATCGCCAAGTCCGGCGAGGCGCTGGACGTGCACGTCATCTCTCCACCAGCCCGCGCGAGCTCCGAAGAGCCAGGTAATCCTCAATCTGGGAGGGAGCGATGGGCGGCGTTGCGTGCCACTCGTTGCCTGCGGCGGGAGCGCTCGGTGAGCCGGCGCCGGCGGATGATCGGCCTGTTGGTAGCTGTTGTCAGCCTGCCCCTGCTAACGGTCGGGCTTGCGTCGACGCGAGGCGACCTGCCGCTCGGTACGGTGTCGCTCATCTACCTCCTGCCTGTGGTCGCGGCCGGCGCCATCGGGGGAGCCGTACCAGGGGGCCTCGCCGGGATCGGCGGCTTTCTGCTGCTCAACTGGTACTTCAGCCCTCCGATCCACACCTTCACGATCGCAGATCCGCGCGACATCGTGTCATTGGTCGTCTTCGTCGTCGTAGCAGCTGTCGTCAGCACGGAGGTCGACCTTGCCGCCCGCCGTTCGAGCGAAGCCCGGCGGACCCGGTCCCAAGCAGCCGCACTCGCTCGCGCCACGAGCGCTCTGCTGGAACTGCCCGATCCCTTGCCCGCACTCGTGGAGGAGATCTACAGCACTTTCTTGGTCAATGGAGTGACAGTGCTGCATGCAAGCGAGCACGGCTGGGTCCCCGAGGTTGCTTCCGGACCGCACCCACCCTCCTCGCCGCAGGAGGCGACCCTCACCCTGCCCGTAGGCCCCGCTCGGCTCCTGGCGCTCGCCGCGGGGCAGCTACGAGCCGAGGACAGCGAAGCGTTGAACATCTTTGTCACCCAGATCGCCGTGGCGGTGGCGAACCGGCAGCTCCAAGAGCAAGCAGGCGAAGCTGCCGCTCTGGCCAAGGCCAACGAGGTCCGCACCGCCCTCCTCGCCGCCGTCAGCCACGATCTTCGGACGCCCCTCGCCTCCATCAAGACGGCCGCTACCAGCTTCCTCTCCGACGACATGGCCTTGGAACCGACGGCGGCCCGTGCTCTGCTCGAGACCATCGACGCCGAAGCCGATCGGCTCTCCGCTTTGGTGGCGAACCTGCTCGACATGAGCAGGTTGCACACAGGAGGGCTCGTCGTCCACACCGAGCCGGTCGGGCTCGACGAGGTGGTATCTGCTGCGTTGATCTCGGTCCCCGCTGGAGACCACCGGCTCGAGGTCGAGGTACCAGAGACGCTGCCCGCGGTCGATGCCGACCCACCGCTCTTGGAGCGGGCGCTCGCGAACCTGCTTGCCAACGCGCTCGCCGTGTCAGGGCCCAAGACACCGGTACGCGTCATGGTTGGCGCCCAACCCGGCGGGTGGATGGAGCTGCGGATCGTGGACCGAGGGCCAGGCATCGCTCCCGTCGATCGCGACCGCATCTTCCTGCCCTTCCAGCGCTTAGGCGACCAAAGCAGCGGGAGCGGAGTCGGTCTCGGCCTTGCCGTGGCGAAAGGATTCGTCGAGGCCATGGGTGGCGAGCTCGAGCTGGAGGACACCCCCGGCGGCGGGGCGACGATGATCGTACGGCTCCGGAGGTCGAGGACGGCTCCCGAGCCTGCAAAGGCACGGACTTCCCTACAGCCAGATAGCTCGGACGCCAGCAGGCAGGGGGACGCGGAAGAGCTCGCTGGCCATGATCAGGAGACCGACCCCGCGCCAGCGCGAAGGCGGCAGCTCCAGTGAGCCGCATCCTCGTCATCGACGACGAGACGCCATTTGCTCGTGCCCTAAGTATCGGCCTTCGAGCTCGCGGATACGAGGTCGACTGGTCTGCCAGTGGTCGTGCCGGTCTCGACCTGGTCGCTCGAGACCACCCCGACTTGGTCCTTCTTGATCTCGGCTTGCCAGATATCGACGGAGTGGAGCTCCTGCAGGTGCTGCGAACCTGGACAGCCACCCCGGTGATAGTACTGTCGGCCCGCAACCAGGAGCAGGCCAAAGTCGACGCGCTCGACAGCGGGGCGGACGATTATGTCACCAAGCCGTTCGGGATGGGCGAGCTCCTGGCAAGGGTACGAGCGGCCCTCCGCCGCGGGGCGCCAGGCGAGGACCAAGCGACGATCACCACGGATCATTTCACGGTGGACCTGGTCGGGAAACGGGTGACGGACAGCGCGGGCCGACAGGTGCGCTTGACCCCGACCGAGTGGCACATGGTGGAAATCCTCTCGCGTCATGTCGGGAAGCTCGTGTCTCAGCGCCAGCTGCTTCAGGAGGTGTGGGGACCGCAGTATGAGAACGAGAGCTATTACCTGAGAGTCTATATGGGCCGAATCCGGCGTAAGTTGGAGCCAGACGCCTCTCGGCCCCGCTACTTCCTCACCGAACCGGGCATGGGCTACCGCCTCCAGGTTCCCGACAGCACGCGCGCGCCAGAGAGCACCCACGAAAACATGTGAAGCGACATTCAGAGCCCGATTGGCCGCTTCCGCAGCGCCATGGAGCTCGGTTGCGGCGCTAAGTAGTCTTGACTATGAGAACAGCGCAGGGGGCGCTGTGAGCGATGCTGTTTGGAACCGAGCCAAGGATGCGGCGGTTCATCCCTTTGTTGCCCACGACGATGAGATCGGCGCTGACCTTCTTCGCGACCTCGACTATCACCTCGGCGGGCGGGCCTGTGGCGGAGTGCCGTGTGACGGTGATGCCCGCCAGCGCGCTCTCGACTTCGTCGCTCTGGCGGATGTCGTCTTGCGCTCCGGCACCATCGCCTCCGGCGCCGTCGCCTTCCAGGACTCCGAAGACGGGGAATGCTGCGGCAGCTGAGCTGTCTTGCTCCGCTCTTACGAGGTGAATGGTCGCTCCCGCACGTCGCGCGAGCTCCG
>JAKACA010000087.1 GCA_021796455.1 Actinomycetes bacterium | reverse complement strand
GGCGCCGCATCGGCACGATCTCGGCCACTGGCCGACGGTCGACCGTCACGGTGACACGTTCTCCGCTTTCGACTCGTCGCAGCACTTCGCTGACCGTGTTACGCAGTTCCCGAACTGAGATCGAGCCACTCATGGAGGCGCAGCGTAGCACATGTAGCCACATGCGACCTGGTGGACCTTGGGGGACACAATACGAACCGCCTCCCTACGATCACCAGCCCGCCGATCGGCCTGGGATGGTCACTTCGAGTGAGGGGAGGCAGCTGGACCGGGCCGCCATAGACGACGATCTCTCCTGTAGCGCTATGTGCTACGTTGTACTCATGGCACGAGACATCACCCAACGTCAACTCAGGAACGACAGTGGCGAAATCATGAGGGGATTGGACCGGGGAGAGACATTCGTCGTCACCCGGCATGGAGTACCCGTTGGGGAGTTGACACCGCTTCGGCGCCACCGGTTCGTAAATGCCGAGACCGCCGTCGCAATATTCCGGGGCGCTCCGAGCGTCGACCTGGCCCGGCTTCGCGCCGACCTCGACGCCGTTGCATCCCAGGACCCCAACCCTCGTGCCTGAATCTGCACGCGCTGAGCGGGGTGTCATCGACACCTCGGTTGTCATCGACCTCGAACAGCTGGAGGTCGACCAGCTTCCCTTCGAGCTAGCCGTCAGCGCGCTCACCATGGCAGAACTCGCTGCCGGACCGCACGCGACCGCTGACGCCAACGAGCGGGCGCGCCGCCAGGACCGATTGCAACGGACAGAAGCGGCGTTCGATCCCCTTCCATTCGATGGAGAGGCGGCTCGCGCCTATGGGCGGATCTACGCCGCCGAAGCTGCGAGCGGACGCAAGGCGCGTGGCGCTCGAGCAGTGGATCTGCTGATCGCGGCAACGGCCTGTGCCGCAGGACTCCCGCTCTATACGCGTAATCCGGACGACTTCCGAAGTCTCGACGGGCTCGTCACTGTCGTCGCGGTCTAAGCCGCCAGTTGGCCATCAAGCGGTTCACGCAAGCCGGTTTGGTGGGCGCTGAGGGACTCGAACCCCCGGCCTGCTCGTTGTAAGCGAGCTGCTCTGACCGCCTGAGCTAAGCGCCCTCATCGCACGTCGATCCTCGTGCACCTTGAAGTCTGCCACGAAAGGGGCGGCGAGCGGGCAGGGGCGGCGAGCGGGCAGGGCGGTGTCCAGCACCCCGGACCGCAGGCACGGAGCCTCAGGCGCCCGCTCTCTCGTAGACGACATCGCCGCCCACCATCGTCATCGTGACACGTGCGCCCGCGATCCCTCCGTCGCGGTCGTCGAGCTCGAAGATGTTGCGGTCGATCACGGCGAGGTCGGCCAGCTTGCCCACCTCGAGTGACCCGGTCTCGCCATCGAGATTGTTCACATAGGCCGACCCGAGCGTGAAGGCCCGCAAGCCCTCGGCAAGGCCGATCCGCTCGTCAGGGAGAAACGGGACGTCGTTCGGCTCCCCATCGCCCCCATAATGGAGCCCTTCTGGCGCCCGCCTGTTCACGGCCACGTGCAGCTGCGCCAGGGGATCGGGACTGGAGACGGGCCAGTCGCTGCCGAAGGCGACAGGGCCTCCCCGTGACATTACGGAGCCGATCGGGTACTGCAGAGCTGACCGCTCGGGACCGAGAAACGGCATCGTCAGCTCCACCATCTGCTCGTCCGCGCACGCCCATAGCGGCTGGAAGTTCGCAGCCACGCCGAGGCGCGCAAAGCGGCCGAGGTCATCGGGGTGCACGACCTGCAGGTGAGCCATGTGGTGCCTGAGCCCGCTCGGCCCGTTCGCAGCGCGCGCTGCCTCGAACGCGTCGAGCGCCTCGCGGACCGCTCGGTCGCCTATGGCGTGCACGTGAACCTGGAACCCTTCAGTGTCGAGCAGCGTGACGTCCTCTTTCAAGGACTCGGGATCTACAAAGGAGATGCCGCACTTGTCGGTCGCGTGCCCATGGACGTCGAGATAGGGCGTGAGCATTGCAGCTGTGAAGGTCTCACAGACGCCGTCCTGCATGATCTTCACCGAGGAGGCACGGAGACGATCGGCCCCCGCGGCAGCCGAGCGAAGAGCCAAGAAACCCTCCACCTGCTCGGCCCCGCGCCCTCTCTCCCACATGTGCGCCGCGACGACGCGGGCAGTGAGTCGACCGTCGCCGGCAAGTGACAGGTACGCGCCGAAGCTGTCCTGCGACGGAGTCGAGGTGACCCAGGCGTCCTGCCACGCAGTGATCCCGAGCGAGTGCAGGTAGGCCTGCGCAGCCAGGATCCCCTCTATGTAGTCCTGCGGCGAGAGCGCCGGCAATATGCGCTCGACGAGGGTCATGGCGCCATCGTGGAGCGCTCCGGTCGGTCGCCCGGAGCCGTCGCGCTCGATGCGGCCGTCGATCGGATCGGGCGTGTCCGCAGTGATCCCGGCCAGCTCGAGGGCGCGGGAGCTGACCCACGCGCTGTGGTGATCGCGATTGGGCAGGTAGACCGGGCGCGCGCCGACGACGTCGTCGAGATCGGACGCGCTCGGCAGGCCGTTGGGAAAGGCGGGCATCGACCACCCGCCGCCCTGTATCCACTCGAGCTCGGGGTGGGCTGTGGCGTAGGACGAGACAATCGCCAGATAGTCACGGCGCGACCTACCCACCGTGAGATCGCACCGCAGCATCTCGACACCGCCCATCGGCGGATGGACGTGTGAGTCCTGGAAGCCCGGGACGACCATCTGGCCTTTCAGGTCGATCACCTCGGCCAACGGTCCGCAGGCCTCCCTGACTTCGGCCTCGGATCCAACCGCTATAAGGCGATCCCCTCTGATCGCGCAGGCCTGGGCCCACGGCCGTGCGGCATCGAGGGTGTAAACCGACCCACCGACTAGAGCGGTGGTTGCTGATGACGACATTTGGGTCCTCCACTTCGGCTAGATGGCGCAGCTCAGCCGACGAGCGACTGGTATTGAGAGGGCGACAGCACCGGTGAGACGCTAATATTCGGCTGCCCGTAAGGGCAAAAATGCGTGGCGACGGTGGCCGGGGTTCCAGCGACATGGGGCAGGCTGACTGCGACAGCACCTATTGTCGAGCAGCTCGTCTGCCCATTGACAGGTTCGTCTCCGTACTCGAGGACGAAACCCGCCTCCCCTCCCCCGGCCAGGCTCACCGGTGAGGGCGAGCCGGTGTGGGTGACCGCGGCATGGACGGTGCCCGACACGGGCAGGAGGGTGATCGCCGGATAGCCGTCGAGGGTGCACGACACCGCCGCCGCGTTGGTGACAAGGAAGCCGAGCGCGATGGTGCCCGCCGCGCCAGAGCTCCGGCCCTGGGAGATCTGGAACGAGGACTGGCTGCAGGGCCCGCCAGGCACCACTGTCGTCGTAGTCGTCGTCGAAGTCGAGGTGGGCGGCACCGTCACCGATGTTGGCGGCACCGTGGTGGTAGTCGATGTCGAGGTGGAAGGTGCCGGGGAAGTCGTGCTCGGCGAGCTGCTGTTGAACACGGAGCACCCCGACATTGCGAGCGCCGTCACGGCACAGACGACGAGCGCGCGGGTTCTGCTGGGACGAGTCACGGAAACAGCCCGCGCAGACGTATGGCTTCACCTACGCGCTCGAGCGCAAGGGCAACAGAGGCCCGGCGCAGCGTCACCTTCAGGTCCTTCGAACGGTGCCAGCAGGCGTCGAAGGCCGTCTCCATGATGCGCCGCAAACGCTCGGCCACGATCTGCCCCTCCCAGGCGAAGCCCTGCCGGCTCTGCGCCCACTCGAAGTAGGAGGCCGTCACTCCCCCCGCGTTGGCGAGGATGTCGGGCACGAGCACGATACCGCGCCGCTCCAGGACCGCGTCTGCCTGCGGCACGGTCGGACCGTTCGCGGCCTCGACGACGACTTTGGCCCCGAGGCTCTCCGCGGCTTCGGCCGTGATCGTGTTCTCGAGGGCAGCCGGGACCGCCAGCTCGCACTCGATCTCCCAGAGCTTGGCCGGGTCGAGGGGATCGGCCATCTCGAAGCCGTCCACTGAGCCCCTTCGCGCGACGTGGTCCGCGAGGGCGAGGGTGTCCAGGCCTGCCGGATTGTAGACCCCGCCGTCCGCATCTGTCACCGCGACGACCCGCATGCCCGCCGAGGAGAGCAGGTAGCACAGAGGCCCGCCTACCTTGCCGTGGCCCTGGACTATCGCGCGGGCGCCAGCCATCGGCATCCCGAGCTCGTGGAATATGGCACGGCAGCAGATAAGGACGCCCTGCGACGTGGCGCCGACGTGGCCGAGACTGCCGCCGATCGCGACCGGCTTGCCGGTCACTATGCCTGTCACTGCCTCGCCCCGGAACATCGAGATGGTGTCCATGAGCCACGCCATCACGCGCGCATCGGTGTTCACGTCGGGCGCCGGCACGTCGCGATCGGGGCCGAGGAGCGAGGCCACGTCGATCGTGTACCGCCTCGTCAGCCTCTCGAGCTCGAAGTCCGACAACAGCCTCGGGTCCACCTGGACGCCGCCCTTGGCCCCACCGAAGGGGATGTCGACCACCGCGCACTTGAGGGTCATCTCCGCCGCGAGGGCCTTCACCTCGTTGACGGTCACCGACTGGTGGAACCTGATGCCGCCCTTGCCGGGTCCCCGGCTCACGTCGTGGTGCACGCGCCATCCCGTGAACACCTCGACACGGCCGTTGTCCATCCGCACGGGGACCGCGACTTCGAGCACCCTCGTCGGCACCGAGAGCATGCGGTGGATGCCGTCGTCCAGCCCGATGAGCCTTGCTCCGTCGTCAATCCTCTCGAGAACTGCTTGCCATGGATCTGTTTCGGACATCTCCGTTGACCTCCGTGCCCCGGTCCCGCCAACCTAGTGCGCGCGAGAGCTCGCAAGGCGGTGCCCAGCGCTACGCTGCGACCGTGGTGGAGGCCCAAGGTAACACTGCCCCGGAAGTGAGCGAAGACGAGTTCCGCGCAGAAGCTGAGGGTTTCCTCGGGGCCAACGCAAGGTTGAAGCCTCCCCGCCGGACGGCTTTCGGCGAGGGCTCGGACGAGGTGTCCCTGTTCCCGGAGCGCTCCGTCGAGCAGGAGGCCGACGAAGTGGCAGAGGCGATGAGCTGGGCCCGCAAGGTGTTCGACGCCGGCTTCGGCTGGATCACGGGCCCCCGGTCCTACGGGGGCCGCGGGCTGCCGAGATCCTACGAGGCGCTCTACCGCTCGCTCGAGGCTCGATATGAGACCCCCAGCCAGGCGCCCCGACTCATCGGCCTGGGCATGATCGCGCCGACGATACTCGCGCACGGGACCGAGGCGGCCAAGCGCAGGTACCTGCGGGCCCTCTACAGGGGAGAGATCATCGCCTGCCAGCTCTTCTCCGAGCCGGCCGCCGGATCTGACTTGGCGTCGGTCCGGACCCGGGCGGTGCGCGACGGCGACGAATGGGTCGTGAACGGCCAGAAGGTCTGGACCTCGGGCGCCCAGTACTCCGCGATCGGCGAGATCCTGTGCCGGAGCGACACCGAACTGCCCAAGCACAGGGGGCTCAGCGCCTTTATCGTCGACATGGCTGCGCCAGGAGTCGAAGTGAGGCCCCTTCGCCAGATGACCGGCGGCGCGTCGTTCAACGAGGTGTTCTTCACCGACGTGTCCATACCCGCGGACCACCTGCTCGGCGAGGTCAACGGTGGCTGGGCGGTAGCCCTCACGACGCTCATGAACGAGCGTGCCGCGATCGGAGGCGGGGGCACCGGGGGCGGCTCGTCGGGGGGCGCGGACCTCAGCCGCCTCGTCGCGCTCGCGCGACACCTAGGCGTAGCCGGCGATCCGCTCATCCGCCAGGAGATCGCGGACACCTGGATCAACCTCAGGGTCGCGCGCTACAACAACGAGAGGGCCCTCGCCAAGATCCGGTCTGGCCAGCCGCCGGGGCCAGAGCTGTCGATCGCCAAGCTCACCCTCACCGAGAACCTGCGCCGCACGGCCGAGCTTGCCGCGCACATCCTCGGCCCGCGCATCACCGCCGACTCGGGCGAGTGGGGCACCTTTGCATGGTCGAAGTTTCTCCTGGGCGCGCCCGGTATGCGCGTTGCCGGCGGCACCGACGAAGTCATGCGCAACATCCTTGGCGAGCGTGTCCTCGGGCTGCCAAAGGAGCCTCCCGAGCCCCAGTGAGTCGAGGCGGGACGGTCGCTGCTATGGAAGTTGCGCCGTCGGAAAGCCCGCGCTCGAGAGGTAGGAGCCGCCCTGCGGCGGATCTACCGTCAGAGCGCTGCAGAGCCCGCCCGGAGCTGCTGCTTCGAAGTAGTAGGTCCCAGGCTGTGATGTCGCGGGGTAGCCGGCAAAGATCGGCACGGCTTTGCTGGCGGTTACCTGGAGGACGCCAATACAGGACCCAGGGCTCGCCTGGGGACCCGACCCGGGTTGGAAGCCGGTCAGCACGAGCGCGCCGGCGACTGGAACGGCAAGGGATATCTGGTCCGGCGCCGCGGACAGGGCTTGGAAGCTGAGAGCCCGATTGAGACTGGGATCTGCCTGTACCAGCGCGGCGCCGTCAAGTCCCTGGGCGCTTTGCCCATGGACCGCCTCGTATGTCCTGACCGCGCCGAGAGCGCTCTCGAGGTTGGACTCGGTCGCGCCGAGCGCGGGCACGGTACCTCCGCCGGCCGCGCCCCCTCCCGCCGTCGTGCTCGCCGTCGGCGTGCTCGAGCTGGCAACGTGGCGCAGGTACTCGGCGCCGATCACGAGAGCGATCACCGTCGCGATCAGTATGAGGACGGTGCCCGCGACGAGACTGGGTTTCGTTCCCTTCTTCGGCGTTGACGACCAGACCTGTGCCGACAGAGCGTTGAAGATGGCGGCGGCCTCCTCAGCCGACCCTGGCGGCGGCGGGACACGGGGGGAGCGCTCCGGCTCCCCAGCTCGAGCGACCGGCGGTGGGTCAGCCACGGCCAGGCTTGAAGTACATCGCATCGACATAGGACCAGCTGCGGCGGTGAAACGGGGTGCATCCCCAGGTCGCGAGCGCCATCTTGTGCACCGGTGCGGGGTAGCCGCGATTCGACTCGAACCCGTACCACGGGTAGTGCTCGGCCTCCGTCGCCATCATCTCGTCACGCGTCACCTTCGCGAGCACCGAGGCGGCGGCAATGGCTTTGGAGCTGGCATCTCCCCGCACGATCGTCTCCACAGGCATCGAGCCGTCACCGTCACTGAGGAAATCGAATTTACCGTCAATCAGGACCATCTCGGGGGCGGTGTGCAGCTGGGCGAGAGCCCGGCGTGCCGCGAGGCGCTGGGCGGCCGTCATTCCAAGGGAGTCACACTCCTCGTTGCTCGCGTGACCGACAGCCCATGCCGGGAGCCCTTCGACCAGAGCGGCGTAGACCGACTTGCGCCGGGAGGCGGTGAGCTGCTTGGAGTCGCGGAGATCTTCGGGCAGCCGGCGCGCCGACGCGGGCGTCAGGACTGCCACACCGACGCTGAGAGGTCCGGCCCAGGCTCCCCGTCCTACTTCGTCGACGCCGGCCACCGACCGCAGGCCGTCCGCAAACCACCGCTGCTCGGCGCGCAGGCTCGGGCTGTCCGGCATCCCTACACACTGCCTCACTTGCGGTCCCCGACGTGGTTACAAGTGACACTTGTCATTAGACAGACCTACTTGCAACCGGCTACGGTCGCGCCTATGGGAACCACGACACCACCTACAACACCGCCTGCAACACCCCTCGTCGTGCCAGCACCGATCGCGCGGGCATCTCTTGGCGCCAGAGTCCCTCGACCGACACGGCAAGGCTCGCGCTGGAGGCTCGTCGGTGCGCTCACGCTCAGCGCGATGGCAGCCGTGACAGCAGGCTGTTCGGCGAGCAGCGCGGCCGCGGCGGCAAGCACTCGGTCCGGGGCCCACGGGACCGCATCGGTGGCCTGCGCAGGCTCGCTCGAGAAGCTCTACAACCTCACCCTCGGACCGGCGTTTTATCGCGCGACCGGTGACAGCTTCGGGGGCCCGCCATGTGCCGGCTCCTTCGCCCTGGCCTCGGAGATCCTGAACAACGAGATCACCCCTGGGGTGTTCCTCTCCGTGGGAGCGGCGGCCATCGAGAAGCTGTGGCCCGCGCACCGTGCCAAGTTCGCTCTTTCGCTCGCGACAGACCGCCTCGTCGTCGCCTACTCACCAAGGAGCCGCTACTACACGCAGCTGAACGCGATCAGGTCGGGAGCCCGCCCGCTCTCGAGCCTGTTCTCGCTGTTCCTAACGCCCGGCTTCAGGCTGGGCCGCACGAACCCGGACCAGGATCCACAGGGCGCCTACTTCATCATGATGACAAAGCTGGCACAGACCTACCTCCACCTTCCTGCCGGTGAAGCCGCCAGGGCGCTCGGGATCACGGGGTCGAGCCCGTTCGGGTCGTCCTCGCAGATCTTCGACGAGACAGCACTACCGACAGACATCGCTACCGGCGTAGTCGACGCCGGCAGCGACTTCGTGTCCGAGGCGAAGCAGTACGGTTTGGACTACATCAACCTCCCACCGGCGCTCGACTTCGCCTCGCCCTCCGAGCTGCCCCGATACAAGACAGTGAGCCTCACGGTGAGCGGCAAACGCCAAGCAGGCAACCTCATCAACCTCGATGGCACTCTCGTCCTCCCGGCCAAGGGCTCCCCGGTCGCGGCGGTCGATGAGAAAGCCGATCAGGGGTTTCTGGCTTTCATGTTGTCGAAGAAGGGTCGGTCCGTGCTGACCGCCTCCGGCTACTCGATGGTCCCACCCGTGCTCGACCTCGCGCCTGGGCTCAAGACCGCGGCGGCTGCTCTTCCCAGCCCGGCGTTGTCTCTCTACAAGTCGCTGGGCGGGTCGATCGCCAGACCGTGATGTCGACTCTCAGCCGCCGCGCCATAGGGCGTGTCCCCGGCGCGGCAGCTGTCGTCGCATCCGCGCTCGTCTGGGTGGTCCTTCTTGGACCCCTTGCGGTTCTCGTCACCCAGGTGTCGCCCCACCAGATCCGCGCGACGCTCAGCCAGAGCGGCGCGCTCTCTCCGCTTTGGACCTCGCTCGGTGCAAGTGCGGTCGCGCTCGGTGCCATGATCGTGCTCGGTACGCCGCTCGCGTACCTGCTCGCGCGCGGGCGCCTGCCCGCGGCCCGAGTCGTCGAGGCCGGGCTCGTGCTGCCCCTCCTCATGCCGCCTCTCGTCATCGGGCTGCTGCTGATCTTCCTCATCGGCCAGGCAGGACCGGTCGGTCGGCTGGTATCGGGCATCGACCCGAGCGTCTTCGGTGTCAACACTTTCTTCGCCCTCGTAGTGGCGGAGTTCTACGAGGCGGCCCCCTACTACATCCTCACCGCCCAAGCGGCCCTTACGACGGTCGACAGGAGGCTGGAGCAGGACGCCCAGCTCCTCGGCGACCGACCTCTCCAGGCCTTCTACAAGGTCACGCTTCCACTTTCGGCTCCTGGGCTGGCAACCGGTCTCGCCATGGCCTGGGCCCGCGCCATGGGAGCTTTTGGCGCGGTGCTCATAGTCGCCTACAACCCTGCGGGCCTGCCTATCAAGATCGACACGAGCTTCATCGAAAACGGTCTTGGTGGCTCGCTCCCATTCGCCCTTCTCCTCATCGTTGCGGCCTTACCGCTTCCCCTGCTGGCTCTCCTTTGGAGCGCCCGCGCCCGGGGCGGACGGATCGCTCCTGTCCAGGCTGACATCGGATGACCTTAGAGGCGCGCCGGACCGCCGAATGGGCCGACGGGGCCGACGGGGCCGAGGTGGCCGACGGCGACGTCATGCTCGATGCCGACTTCGAGGTCGCACGGCGGAGCTTCGAAGTCGCAGCGTGCTTTCGGCTCGCGCCCGGAGAGCGGCTCTCCATCTTCGGACCATCGGGCGCCGGAAAGACAACCTGCCTCGAGGCGATCGCCGGTACCGCTCCGCTCAGCCGCGGTCGCGTTGTCATCGACGGGAGTCTCGTGAACGCTGCGAACCGAAGGCACCGCCTCTTCGAGCGCGGGCGCGAGCACGCCGTTGACCCGAAAGATCGCGGAATCACCGTGGTACGCCAACCGACGACGCTCTTTCCTCACCTGAGCCTTGCCGCCAACGTTGCCTACGGCCTCCGCTCGGAGCCGTCTTCAAGAGATCGGTCCGTCGAGGAGCTCCTGGAGCGCGTCGGTCTCGGCGGCCTCGGCGGAGTCGCACCCGAGACGCTCTCCGGCGGGCAGCGCCAGCGAGCATGCCTTGCTCGCGCCCTCGCCCGACGCTTTCACGCCATCCTGCTCGACGAGCCCTTCTCCGCGGTCGACGCGGGGTCGAGGAGGATGCTGCGTGAGATCGCGGCTGAAGCCACCGAGCACGAAGGTGCTGTCGCCGTCCTCGTTACCCATGACCTCGGTGAGGCCCAGGCCTTCGCCCACCTCATCGCGATCATGGACGCCGGGCAACTGCTGCAGCTCGGCGACAGCGACACCCTGGTCCGTTGCCCCGCGAGCGTCCGGGTAGCCGAGCTCTGCGGATACGAGAGCTTCCTCCCCCACGACTCGGGCCGGCTCTGGGCACTGCACCCCGACCGCTTCCTCGTAGGCTCCCAGCCCGATCGGGGCCTTGTCCTTACGGGATCGGTCGTGTCGGTGCAGGCTTTCGGCCCGCGCTATACCTGCGAGCTCGTCCTCGACTCTCCCGGGACGACTGTCCGCGTGAACGTCGACTCCCCTCCTCAGATAGGCGAGAGCTGGGAGGTGACGAGTCTCGACCCCCCTCTCGTTAGTAGGGTGTCACTTGCGGGGGACGAGGAAGGACGATCAGTTGCCAGAAACCCGTCGACACCCTGATGACCGGCTCAGACTGACCCGACTGGCCCGTGGCCACTCCCAAGGCGATCTTGCCCGTGCTGCGGGAGTGACCCGCCAGGCAATCTCGGGTATCGAGTCCGGTCGCTGGTCACCGTCGCTCGAGGTGGCGCTCTCCCTCGCCAGGGCTCTCGAGTCGACCGTCGAGGATCTCTTCGCTGAGGCGACCGAAGCACCGGTGGTCAGCGGCCGGCTGGCCGTTCACTCCGGCCATACAAGACGAGGTGTCACGGCCGAGCGCCTCCTGTTGAGCGACGTGGCCGGAGACACGGTGGCTTTCCCGCTCTCGCATGACCGCACGCTCGTTCCGGGTTTCGTGCCCGCGCTCGCAGTGATGGGCGAGGAGGCTCGCGACAGCTCTCACGGGGGGCGCTCGATCGACGGTGCTGCCAGCGACGTTCGCGTTATGGGGCCATCCGACACCGGCCGGGGCCCAGCAACGGTGAAGCGTCCCCGGGGTCGCCCCGAGATCGTAGAGGCGCTTCGTATCTCCGAGGCGACACCGACTCTGGCCATAGCGGGCTGTGATCCCGCCCTGGCCCTGCTGCAAGGACCACTACACCGCCACAACCCACCCGTCGAGCTCCTCTGGTGGTCTTGTGGCAATGCGATGGCTTTGGAGCTTCTCGAGAGCGGATGCGTGCACGCGGCCGCTGTCCACCGGAACCTGACGACGCGTATGCGGCACCGCCCCGGGGTCGAGACAGTCGGCTTCGCGTCCTTCAGAGAGGGGCTCGCCGTGGCGCAGCGCCATCAGGGCCGGGTACGCGACTTGCGCGACGTCGTTTCAGAGGGTCTTAGGATCGCCAACCGGGAACCTGGCTCGGAGGCTCGCCGCCTTCTAGACGAGCAGCTCGACCGCCTCGGCCTCGACCCGTCGCAGCTCGCCGGCTACGACACAGACTGCACGGCGCACCTGCTCGTGGCGTCCGCGGTCGGGTCGGGGCTCGCGGACGTAGGGGTCACGACCGAGCCGGCGGCCCTCGCCTTTGACCTCGACTTCATCTCGTGGCAGCAGGAGATATCGGAGCTGCATGTCCCCCGGTCCCTCATGGGAGGAGTCGAAGTTCGCGCGCTCTTGGACGTCCTCGGTAGTCGCGAGCTACCGAGACAGCTGGCAGCACTGGATGGCTACGACGCAGATCCCTGTGG
This sequence comes from Actinomycetes bacterium, assembly GCA_021796455.1. Lineage (GTDB taxonomy): Bacteria > Actinomycetota > Acidimicrobiia > Acidimicrobiales > Bog-793 > JAKACA01. Next base: position 857 of record JAKACA010000087.1, on the reverse strand, counting down.
TCGGGTCCTCGCGGCCTGAAAGTCAGCTCACCGGGTTTGCCGAGGGCCGGGCGACGCGAGCGCTCTTGGTCCCGGTCAAGTCGTTTCGCGCCGCGAAACTCCGGCTTGCACCTGTGCTTGATGCCCTACAGCGGGCCGAGCTGGCGCGAAGCCTTGCTGCCGGCGTCCTTCGCGCCGCCGCCGGCCTGGAGCGCTATGTCGTGTGTGACGACGACGAAGTGGCGTCGTGGGCCAGCTCGCTCGGCGCCCAGGTCATTTGGACGCCGGGGCTCGGCCTGTCGGGCGCCGTCGAGTCCGGTGTGGCGAGCCTTGCCGATGCTAGCTTTGCCCTTGCCGTCATTGCCCACTCCGACCTGCCCAATCCGGAAGGGGTCGCCACGCTCGGCGAGCCGGACCGGGTGAGCCTCGTTCCCGATCTCCGATCTGACGGCACGAACGTCGCGGTCGTGCCCACGTCGGCCGGGTTTCGGTTCTCCTATGGCGCGGGTTCGTTCGAGCGGCACCGCCGCGAGGCAAAACGGCTTGGCCTCGCATGCGAAGTCGTCCGCCATCCCGGCCTTGCAGCCGACGTCGACGTGCCAGGCGATCTGGCCCACGTCACTGCGGCCCAGCTTGCGCGGGCGCGCGCGGCCTCGCAGGCTTCGTAGTCCCCGTAGTCCCCGTAGTCCTTGTCGTCCCCGTAGTCCTTGTCGTCGGGGAACCCACAAGGTCGAATGCCGGCGGTCCCGTTCCCCCGGGCGGCTCGGGGCGGTCCCGTTCCCCCTGGCAGCTCGGGGCGGTCCCGTTCCCCCTGGCAGCTCGGGGCGGTATCGTCCCGGCGATGGACACGAACCTCGCCGTACCCGAGCGGGCTCTTG
>JAKACA010000086.1 GCA_021796455.1 Actinomycetes bacterium | reverse complement strand
AAGCCAACCGAGAACCCCCTGATCAAAAGAAAGTGGATCTCTCGGCCTCATCGCTTGAAGTTCGGTCTAGCAAGTCCCCAAGATGACGCGGACGAATGACCCGGCGCCCTTCCTCACCTCGGTGACGGAGTTGCCGTCGGCGTTCGCCACGAAGAGGTCCTGCTTCCACAATGCGAAGGCGTCCAGGCCGTTGAACTTGTAAGAAGAGCCAGATATGACGCGCACAAGCGACCCGGCGCCCTTCCTCACCTCGGTGATCGAGCCAAGACTCCCTACGTAGAGGTCGCGCCCGCTCACGGCCAGGGCGTCTGGGTAGTTGAGCTTGTACGAGGAGCCCGTCATGATGCGGACGAGTGCCCCGGTGGACGCGCTCACTTCGGTGACCGAATCGCCATTGAGATCCGCCACAAGGAGGTCAGACCCGCTCACTGCCAAGGAGATCGGGCCGTTGAACTTGTACGAAGAGCCAGATATGACGCGCACAAGCGACCCGGTGGCAGTCTTTGCTTCGGTGATCGAGCCAAGGAGGTTCGCTGCGGCGTTCCCGTAGTTCGCTACAAGGAGGTCCCCCTTGCTCACGGCGAGCGCGTCCGGACCGTTGAACTTGTAGGAGGAACCGGTGATCACGCGGACGAGTGCCCCGGTGGTGGTACTCACCTCCGTGACGGAGGTGCCCTTGGCGTTCGCCACCAAGAGGTCTGGCCCGCTCACGGCGAGCGCGTCCGGACCGTTGAACTTGTAGGAGGAACCAGCGATGACGCGGACGAGTGCCCCGGTGTTGGTCCTCACCTCGGTGACAGAGTTGCCCTTGGCGTTCGTCACGAAAAGGTCTGGCCCGCTCACCGCCAGCGCGTCCGGGTTGTCAAACTTGTACGAGGAGCCCAAGATGACGCGGACGAGTGCCCCGGTGGACGCGCTCACTTCGGTGACCGAATCGCCATTGAGATCCGCCACAAAGAGGTCTGACCCGCTCACCGCCAGGGCTTGTGGTCCGTCGAAGCGGTTAACCGGACAACCTGAGTCCCTGTAAGTCGCTGAAGAGCGAGAGGAGATATGTGAGGAGGAGACCAGGGTAGTCGGCTTCGTTGCGTGCGACGCCGACGACGATTCATTGACGTGCGCCACAGCTGCGCCGGCAGGCACCACCCACGCGGGAGAAGCCAGCGCGGCGACAAGCAGCAGCCCACCAAGTACGCCTCGACAGCAACCCACGCCCGACTCTCCTCCCGTACGCAGAACTCCCGATGTCTCATAGACGCAGGTGGAGCGCCGAACGTTCCATCCCGCGTCCCACGGACGACCACCCGTCAGCACAGAGTCGGCGATCTCGCGCATCCTGGCACGCACAGATCTACACGCTAGAACGACGGCCCCCACAGCCCGACAGCAGCGCCCAATGGCACGTGCAGCCGCGAGCAAAGGAGGCGCTCGCTACGGCCAGGAAGATGGCCGCTCCGGGACTCTGCACAACCAACGAGCGTCCGAGTCTGCGTCTTAGCCGTCTTGCCTTTGGCGATCCAGGCCGCGCTCCATCGCTGCATCACAGGGCCTGTGGCATCTTCGCGGGCAGGCGGGCAGGCGGGCACGCGGGCACAGACTCCGGGTCCGAGCACGACGATCAAGATATCGCGAGCTCCGGCACTGACGAATCATGATGCGATGATGCATGGATGCTAGAATCTCGTCGTGCGTACGACGATCGACATCCCGGAGGACCTGCACCGCCAGGCTCTCGCGATTGCCAGGGACACCTCCCGCACGCTCAGCGAGACGGTGTCGGACCTGGTACGACGCGGCCTCGAGGGTGGACCTGCATCGAAGGTGCTCATCAGTCGCGAGACGGGCTTGCCTCACATTCGCGTCGGCAAGATCATCACCACCGAGGACGTCCGCGGCCTCGAGGATCAAGACAGCGAGTGACCTTTCTCCTCGACGCCAACGTTCTCATAGCGCTCGTCGTGGACGAGCACGTGCACCATGGTCCTGCCGAGAGATGGATGCTTGGCACGAACGATCGGTTCGCCACGTGCCCGCAGACCCAGGGCAGCCTGGTACGCCTGCTGGTTCGGGAGGGGCAGACCGCCAAGACCGCCGCTGAGGTCGTAAGGGCTATCGACAAGCACCAGCGCCACGAGTTCTGGGTCGACGACGTGAGTTACGCCGACGTCAGCCTGAGCGGTGTCATCGGTCACCGCCAAGTGACCGACGCCTACCTGGCGGAGCTGGCGCGGCGCCATGGGGGAGGCCTGGTCACATTTGACGAGGGACTGGCACAGCTCCATTCGGACGTGGCGCAGCTCCTCAGCATCCTTTGAGTGTCGTGTAAGTTGCCTGGCATGCAGGGATCCTTGATGGGCACCTCTGTGCGGCGGCTCGAAGATCCCGAGCTGCTCGAAGGGCGGGGGACTTTTGTCGCCAATCTCGCCAGGGATGGCCTCACCCGCGCTGTGTTCGTGCGCTCTCCGTACGCTCACGCGAGGATCTCGTCGATCGATACCGAGGCGGCCAGGCGCGCTCGGGGGGTCGTGGCCGTCTTCAGCGGTGCCGATCTCGGCGTGCCACCCTTCCACGGTTTCTTCGTGCTGAACGCGGCCTGTGTGCGCCCCGCCCTTGCCGAGTCCAAGGTCTGCTTCGTCGGCGATCCCGTCGTCCTTGTGATCGCCGAGTCCGAAGCCGAAGCTGTCGACGCCGCCGAGCTTGTTGTCGTGGACTACGAGCCGCTCGAGGCGGTCGTGAGTCCCGAGGAGGCGCTCTTCGAGGACGCTCCCATCCAGCTCGAGGCGCTCGGGACGAACCTGGCTGCCGGCATGAGGTTCCCGGCCCGTTCAGATCCCTTTGCGGATGCCGTGACCGTCGTGAGGGCCAAGCTCGAGAACCAGCGGCTGGCCGTCGCCCCTATGGAAGGCGATGCCATCGCCGTCGTGCCCGGCGACGACGGTGACGGTCACGACCTCACCGTGTACGTCTCGACCCAGATGCCGCACGGCTTCGCAGAGGCCGTCTCTTCCATACTCAGCCTGGAGCCATCGAGGCTGAGGGTCGTCGCACCTCACGTCGGCGGAGGCTTCGGTGGCAAGGCCGGCGTGCGCTCCGAGCACGCTGCCGTCATCGCCGCGGCGTTGCGGCTCGGTCGGCCGGTCTCCTGGGTCCAGACCAGGTCGGAGAACCTCGTTGCGTCCCCTCATGGTCGCGGACAGGTCCAGTGGGTCGAGATGGGTTTCGACGAGAAGGGGAAGATCACCGGCATGCACTGCCGAGTGCTGGCTGATGCCGGGGCATACGGCGGCTTCGGCGGCGCGCTCGCGCTCGGGCCGACGCGGATGATGGCACAAGGTGTCTATGCCATCCCCGCGATTGGTTACGACGTGGCTGTCGCTGTTACCAATACCACGCCTATGGGGGCCTTTCGAGGTGCGGGCCGACCCGAGGCGGCAGAGCTTCTCGAGCGGATGATGGACATCGCGTCCGCCGAGCTCGGCATCGATCCAGTCGACCTTCGCTGGCGCAACCTGCTGCCCGCCTTCAGCGAGCCGTACACCACAGTGATGGGAACGAGCTACGACGTGGGCGACTACGCGAGGGCGCTCGACGAGGCGCTCGCGCTCGCGGGCTACGAGCAGCTCCGGGCCGAGCAGGCGGCGAGGCGGAGCCGAGGTGATCGCTGGCAGCTCGGGATCGGTGTGGCCACCTACGTCGAGATCACTGCCGGAGGCGGCGGAGAGGAGTTCGGGGCCGTCGAGGTGCACGGAGACGGCACTGCGACGATCCGCGTCGGCACCTCGGCGCACGGCCAAGGTCACGCGACGTCTTTTGCCATGGTCGTGGCGGACACTCTCGGGATCGCACTTGGCGACATCTCCTTCGTGCAGTCCGACACAGCCGCGGTGCCGAGAGGCGGAGGCACGGGAGGGTCGCGCTCTCTCCAACTGGCGGGCAGCGCCGTGCTCGGTGCTTCCGAGAAGGTGCTCGATCGGGCGCGTGATCTGGTCGCAGCAGAGTTGGAGGCAAGCGCGCAGGACATCGTCCTCCACGAGGGCGGCCGCCTCGGAGTCGCCGGGGTTCCTACAAGTGCGCTCGGGTGGTCGGAGATCGTCGCCCTGGCCGAAAGGGCCGGCCCCGCAGCCGACGTGACTGGCCTGCCGAACGGCACGGCGCCTCCCGCCGCTACCCTGGCGGCCGAGCTTGACTTCAAGCAGGTTGGCGCGACGTTTCCTTTCGGTGCTCACGTGTCGGTCGTCGAGGTCGACCTCGAGACCGGCATGGTGCGAGATCTCCGCCACGTCGCGGTCGACGACTGCGGGCGGATCGTGAACCCGCTCCTCGTCACCGGTCAGCAGCATGGTGGGATCGCCCAGGGGATCGCTCAGGCGCTGTGGGAGGAGGTCGTCTACGACGAGGCCGGGAACCCCCTGACCGCGACTTTCGCCGACTACGCGATCCCGAGCGCCGCGGAGCTCCCTTTTTTCGAAACGGCCAACACGGAGACGCCGACGTTTCGCAACCCCTTGGGCGCAAAGGGAATCGGCGAGTCGGGCACCATCGGGTCGACGCCTGCGACCCACAATGCCGTCGTCGATGCCCTCGCGCACCTTGGCGTGCGCCACATCGCCATGCCAACTACGCCGGAGCGTGTCTGGCAGGCGATCACTGCAGCAGGGGCCGGAGACCCTGGTGCCAAGGCTGGGGGCCGTCCGCTATGGAGCGAGCCACCGAGCTTCTTCGAAGGCCTTCCATTGGCAAGTGACGCCGAGCAGTCCGAGGCGGCCGACGTCGAGATCTGACACCGCGGGGCTCACGCGCCGGGCGGCACAGGCCCCCGGCTCAGGCAGCCCGGCGCTCAGGCCCCGGCTCACGCGCCGCGGGGCTCGGGCGCCTCGGGGTCGATCCCGTACCGCTCGATCGCGTCCGCGACCGTGCCGTCCTTGACCTCGCCAGCCGCGGCCAGAGACGAGAGCACTGCCACGACGATGTGAGGAGCATCGATCTCGAAGTGGCGCCTTAGAGCGGCCCTTGAGTCCGAGCGCCCGAAGCCGTCCGTCCCGAGCGGCACGAAACTCCCGGGCACAAAGCGCGCGATCTGATCGGGAACCGCCTTCAGGTAGTCGCTCACGGCCACGACCGGTCCCTGCAGGTCGCGCAGCGTCCGGGCCAGGTAGGAATCGCGCTGGGCCGAGCCCGGGTGCAGACGGTTCCAGCGCTCGACCTCGAGGGCATCGTCGCGAAGTGCCTTGTAGCTCGTGACCGACCAGCACTGCGCACCGACGCCCCAGTCGGCAGCCAGCATCTCGCGGGCCTCGACAGCGGCCTGCCACAACGTCCCGGAGAACATGATCGCCGCCGGCTTCAGCTCTTCATCCGGCGAGGCCAGGTACCGGTAGCAGCCCCGCAGCACACCATCTCGGATCCGCTCCCGCTCGGCCGGATCGTCGGGCATGGCGGGCATCGCGTAGTTCTCGTTGTAGAGAGTGACGTAGTACAAAAGGTCGCTCCCATCGGGTCCGTACATGGTCTCGATGCCGTCCGCGACGATGCAGGCGATCTCGTAGGCGAAGGACGGGTCGTAGGCGCGCACGTTCGGCACGACCGAGGCGAGCAGGAGGGAGTGGCCGTCCTCGTGCTGCAGGCCCTCGCCGCTCATCGTGGTCCGCCCCGCCGTGCACCCAAAGAGGAAACCCCGAGCCCTCGCGTCACCAGACTGCCAGATCAGATCGCCGACGCGCTGGAACCCGAACATCGAGTAGAAGAGGTACATCGGCACCATGGGCGTCGACCAGGTCGCGTATGCCGTGCCGGCTGCCTGGAAGCTGGCCATGCCGCCGGCCTCAGTGATCCCCTCCTCCAGGATCTGGCCGCTGCGGTCCTCGGCGTAATTGAGGAGCAGCCCCGCGTCGACCGAGGTGTAGTGCTGGCCCTCCGAGGCGTAGATCTTGGCCTCGGAGAACAGAGCATCGAGGCCGAAGGTGCGACCCTCGTCGGGGACGATCGGCACGACGTGGCGGCCGAGGCCGGGATCGCGCAGCAGGCTGCGGAGCATGCGGGCGAACGCCATCGTCGTCGAGACGGCCTGGCCGCGTGACCCGCCCCAGAACTCGTCCCAGAGCGCTGCGGGTGGGCTCGGGAGCCCGGAGCGCCCCCCGTTGCGCAGGACACGCTTGGGAAGCGACCCCCCCTGCGCCTGGAGGCGGGCGTGGAGGTACTCGTGCTCCGGCGAGCCCGCAGGTGGCCTGTAGTACGGCGGGTGCTCGGCGTCGAGGGCCGAGTCGGGGATCTCCTCGCTCAGGTACAGCCGGTCGCGCAGCAGCCGCAACTGCTCACGGGTCATCTTCTTGATCTGATGGGTGGCGTTTCTTGCTTCGATCTCGGGGCCGAGAGTCCATCCCTTGATGGTCTTGGCGAGGATCACAGTCGGCGCGCCCGTCTGCTCGGTCGCCATCTTGTAGGCGGCGTAAAGCTTGCGGTAGTCGTGGCCGCCGCGGGGCAGCTGCTGGAGCTCGGCGTCGGAGAGGTGCTCGACCATCTTGCGAAGGCGCGGATCGGGACCGAAGAAGTGCTCGCGGATGTAGGCGCCCGATGAGGCCGAATAGGTCTGGAAGTCGCCGTCGAGCGTCGTGTTCATCTTGTTGACGAGGACGCCGTCGATGTCGCGCGCCAACAGGTCGTCCCACCGCCGACCCCAGATGACCTTGATCACGTTCCAGCCGCACCCGCGAAAGAGCGCCTCGAGCTCCTGGATGATCTTGCCGTTGCCGCGGACGGGGCCGTCGAGCCGCTGCAGGTTGCAGTTGACCACGAAGACCAGGTTGTCGAGTCTCTCCCGAGCCGCGAGGCGCAGGCCCGCGTGGCTCTCGGGCTCGTCCATCTCGCCGTCACCGACGAAGCACCAGACGCGAGATGCAGAGGTGTCGACGATCTCGCGGTGCAGCAGGTACCGGTTGAAGCGCGCCTGGTAGATCGCAGCCAGTGGGCCGAGGCCCATCGACACCGTCGGGTACTCCCAGAACTCTGGCATGAGGCGCGGGTGCGGGTAGCTGGACAGACCCTTGCCGCCAGTCTCGAAACGGAAGTTGTCCAGTGTCTCCTCGTCGAGGCGCCCCTCGACGAATGCCCGGGCATAGATTCCAGGCGACGCGTGGCCCTGGAAGAAGACCTGGTCGCCGGCGAGGCCGTTGTCCTTGCCGCGGAAGAAGTGGTTGAACCCGACCTCGTAGAGCGAGGCCGACCCCGCATAGGTGGAGAGGTGGCCCCCGATGCCGGGATCCTTCGCGTTCGCCCTTGTCACCATGACGGCGGCATTCCAGCGGATGTAGGCGCGCACCCGTCGCTCCATGTCCTCGTCCCCCGGGAACCATGGCTCCTGGGCCGCTGGGATCGTGTTGACATAGGGGGTCGAGACTGTCGCCGGGAAGCCGATCTGGGAGGCGCGGGCCCGCTCGAGCAGCTTCATGAGCAGGAAACGGGCACGGTCGCGACCGCGCTGCTCCACAATTGCGTCGAAGGAGTCGAGCCACTCGACTGTCTCCTCGGGATCGATGTCAGGTACCTGGTGGGAGAAGCCGTCGAAGATCACCCCCTGATTCTCGCGCCTTGTCGCCTCCTGTCCGGTCGCGACTTGTCAGCGGCTCCATTGGCTATGGTCGGGGGCGTGCCCGAGCCGCAAGCAAGCGTCGTCGTCTACACCGACGGAGCCTGCATCAGGAACCCCGGTCCGGGGGGCTGGGCTTGGGCCGTCTCCGAGGAGCTGTACGCGAGCGGCTGCGACCCGGCTACCACGAACCAGCGTATGGAGCTGCGGGCCGTGCTCGAGGCGCTCACCTTCTTCGCCTCGGGTCCCGTGCGTGTCGTGAGCGACTCGACCTATGTGGTGAACTGCTTTCGCCAGCGGTGGTGGGTGCTCTGGCGGGCCAAGGCTTGGCGCAACGCCAAAGGCGAGCAGGTGGCGAACCAGGACCTGTGGCGGCCGCTCGTGAGCCTCGTCGTGGACGAGCGTGCAGGCGAGATCGAGCTCGAATGGGTGAAGGGCCACGCAACCAGCGCGGGCAACAACCTCGCGGACCAGCTGGCGACCGAGGCGGCCCGGCTGCAACGCCCGGCCCGTGCCGGCTGAGCATCTAAGTTCGTGGCATGGAGATCAACGGCACTTCAGCGCTCGTCACAGGCGGAGCCTCGGGCCTCGGGGAGGCGACTGCGAGGGCGCTCTCGGCCGCGGGGGCAAAGGTCACTCTCTTTGACCGCGACGGCGCCCGGGCCCGGGCGACTGCAGCTGACATCGGGGGGGCGACGAGCTATGTCGCCGGCGACGTCGGGGACAGCGACGCGGTCGCGAGGGCCGTCGAGATGGCGAGGGAGGCGGGGGAGCTCCGCATAGCCGTCAGCTGCGCCGGCATCGGCTGGGCGCAGCGCACGATCGGGCGCAACGGGGAGGCGCACGACTTCGACGCCTTCAAGACCGTGGTCAACGTCAATCTGATCGGGACCTTCAACGTCATGCGCATCGCGGCGGGAGCGATCGCCGCCACCGAGCCGCGAGGAGACGGCGAGCGCGGCGTCATAGTGAACACAGCTTCGGTGGCCGCTTTCGAGGGCCAGATCGGCCAGATCGCCTACTCGGCGTCGAAAGGGGGAGTCGTAGCCATGACCGTGCCGGCCGCGCGAGACCTCTCCCCGGCGGGAATCCGGGTCAACACCATCGCCCCGGGGTTGATGGACACCCCCCTCCTCGGTCTCTTGCCAGAGGAGAACCGCAGGGCGCTTGGTGCCGGCGTGCTGTTCCCCAAGCGCCTCGGCATCCCGGCCGAGTTCGCTCAGCTGGTCGTCGCCATCGTCGAGAACGGCTACCTGAACGGCGAGACGATCCGCCTCGACGGCGGGCTTCGCATGCCGCCCAAGTAGTCCCGCCGCCCGAGAGCCGAAGGGAAGGATCCGATGAACGAGACAGCCTGGATGGACGCGATGGCGCAGGCGGAGCTGATACGTAGTGGACAGGCAACCGCGCCGGAGCTGGTGGAAGGCGCCATCGCGCGCATCGAGGCTTTGAACCCGAAGCTGAACGCGGTGATCCACGAGCGTTACGACGCGGCGCGAGAAGATGCGAGGAAGCTGGCCCGGGAGGAGATCGACCGCGACGCCCAGCCCTTTGCCGGGGTGCCGATCCTGCTCAAAGATCTGGGTGCAGCCATGGCAGGCGAGCCGCACCACCAGGGCCTTCGCGTGGCGAAGGAGGCAGGCTACCGGGCGCCGCACGACAGCTTCATCGTCGGGCACCTCCGGGCGGCCGGTTGCATCATCCTCGGCCGTACCAACTGCCCCGAGCTCGGGACGACCATCACGACCGAGCCTCTTGCCTACGGTCCGACAAGAAACCCCTGGAACACCGACTACTCGACCGGTGGGTCCTCGGGCGGTTCGGCTGCCGCGGTCGCGAGTGGCATGGTGAGCGTCGCGCACGGCAACGACGGCGGTGGCTCGATCAGGATCCCGGCCTCCAATTGCGGCCTGTTCGGGCTGAAGCCGAGCCGGGGGCGCGTGAGCCCTGGACCCGATCCGCAGGAGTCGGCCTGGGCGGGCTCGACTATCGACCACGTGCTCTCCCGCACCGTCCGCGACTCCGCCGCGATGCTGGACGTGCTCGCGGGCGAGATGCCCGGAGACCTGTTCGTCGCGCCGCCCCCGCCCCGCCGATTTGCCGCAGAGGTCGGCCAGGCTCCCGGCTCGCTCAAGATCGGGTGGCTCGACCACCCGGCTCAAGACGGCGTCGCCCCGGATCCGCAATGTCGCCTCGCGGTGCAGGAGGCACGAGACCTGCTCGAGTCTCTCGGCCACGAGCTGCACGAGCATCACCCGAGCGCGCTCGGTGATCCGGAGTTCACGCGTCACTTCCTCGCCCTCGTCACGACGGCCGTGGCCGCCGGCCTGGAGAGCTGGAGCGAGCTGCTCGGACGGGCGATACCGCCCTCTGAGCTCGAGTCTGACAACCAGATGTTCCAGATGCTCGGCGTGGCGGTACCGGGCACCGCGTACCTCGCCTCGGAGCTCTGGTTCGAGGGCTGGCGCAGGCAGATGGCGCGCTTTTGGACAGAAGAAGGCTATGACTTGCTCCTCACCCCGGTGCTCAACATGACCCCGGCGCTGATCGGTGAGCTCTCCGAACCGATCCTCGGCCAGCAAAGGGTCATCGAGGCCCTGCAGTACACCGCCCAGTTCAACGTGAGCGGCCAGCCCGCCGTGTCGGTTCCCCTCCATGTCACCCCCGAGGGACTTCCCGTCGGAGTCCAGGTGGTGGCGGCATACGGTCGGGAGGACGTGCTTATTCGAGTAGCCTCTCAGCTCGAGCAAGCAGCCCCCTGGGCTGACCGCAGGCCGGTAGTGCATGCGTGAGGTTCAGCGCCGAGGCCGCTCGATGCCGGCAGCCGATCCGAAAGAGGCCTCTCAGGGCAAGTGACCACCTACCGGCTATCTCATCTCGACTCCCTCGAGGCAGAGGCTATATACATCATCCGCGAGGTGGTCGCGGAGTTCGAGGCGCCTGCGCTCCTCTTCTCGGGCGGCAAGGACTCCGCGGTCCTCCTGCACCTGGCGGTCAAAGCGTGCTGGCCGCAACGGCTCCCGTTCCCGCTCGTGCACGTCGACACCGGGCACAACTTTCCCGAGGTCATCTCCTACAGAGACAGCCAGGTAGAGAGGCTCAAGCTCCGTCTCGTCGTCGGTTCCGTGCAGGAGGACATCGACCGCGGTTCGATCGTCGAGCACCCGACGCCTGGAGCGACGCGCAACCGGCTCCAGACCTTCACCCTGCTGAGGGTCCTGGAGGAGGGCGGCTACGACGCCGTCTTCGGCGGCGGCCGGCGCGACGAGGAGAAGGCGAGAGCCAAGGAGCGGATCTTCTCGCTTCGTGACGAGTTCGGGCAGTGGAACCCGAGGGCGCAGCGTCCAGAGCTGTGGAACGTCTACAACACGAGGCATCGCAGCGGTGAGCACTTCAGGGTGTTCCCCCTCTCCAACTGGACAGAGCTCGACATCTGGCAGTACGTGGAGCAGGAGTCGGTCCCGCTCCCCGAGATCTACTTTGCGCACCGCCGGCCGGTCTTCCGCCGCAGTGGCATGCTCTTGGCGCTCGGCCCTTTCACCCAGCCCCGCGAGGGCCACAGCGAGGAAGAGGTGTTCGAGGCCTCCGTGCGCTACCGCACCGTCGGCGACATGACCTGCACAGCAGCCGTCGAGTCCGCGGCCGTCACGCCGATCGAGATCATCACCGAGACGGCCCTAAGCCGGGTGAGCGAGCGGGGGGCGACGCGCACCGACGACCGTTTCTCCGAGGCGGCGATGGAGGATCGCAAGCGGGAGGGCTACTTCTAAGTGGAGCTGCTCCGGTTTGCCACGGCGGGGTCTGTCGACGACGGGAAGTCGACACTCATCGGTCGGCTGCTGTACGACTCCAAGCAGGTGTTCGAGGACCAGCTCGAAGCCGTCGAGGCTTCGAGCCTGGCTCGGGGCGACGAGTACACGAACCTGGCGCTCTTGACCGACGGCCTGCGGGCCGAGCGGGAGCAGGGCATCACGATCGACGTCGCCTACAGGTACTTCGCGACGCCGAGGCGCAAATTCATCATCGCCGACACCCCCGGCCATACCCAGCACACGCGCAACATGGTGACCGGGTGCTCGACGGCCGACCTCGTCGTGCTCCTCGTCGACGCGCGCGTCGGCCCGACCGAGCAGACGCGACGTCACGCCACGGTTGCCTCTCTCCTGGGCATACGCCACCTCGTGTGCTGCATCAACAAGATGGACCTCGTCGACTGGGACCGCGCTCGCTTCGAGGCGATTCGCAGGGAGTTCGACGACTTCGCGACCGGGCTCGCGGTGACCGACATCACCTGCATCCCCATCTCGGCGCTGCGGGGCGACAACATCGTCGAGCGGTCCTCTGAGATGAAGTGGTACGACGGCCCCGCCCTGCTCCGCCACCTGGAGGAGGTCCACATCTCCTCCGACCGCAACCTCGTCGACCTTCGCTTTCCGGTGCAGCGTGTGGTCCGCCCCATCGCCGCGAACGAGCTGCGTGACTTTCGCGGATACGCCGGCCAGATGGCGAGCGGAGTGCTCCAGGTCGGTGACGAGGTCGTCGTGCTGCCCTCGGGTTTCTCCTCGGCTGTCGAGGCGATCGAGACGGCCGCGGGGCCGATCGAAGAGGCATACCCTCCCATGTCGGTGCTCGTCCGGCTAAAAGACGAGCTCGACGTCTCGCGCGGAGACATGCTCTGCCGGCCGCACAATCAGCCGAGCGTCGGCCAGGACATCTCGGCGATGGTGTGCTGGATGTCGGAGGTCGCTCTCAGGCCAGGCGCCAAGCTCTCGCTGAAGCACACGACGCGGTGGGTCCGCGCTCTCGTCAAGGACATCCAGTACCGCCTGGACGTCAACACCTTGCACCGCGACCGCGAGGCCCCGGAGCTGAGCCTGAACGACATCGGCAGGATCGACCTTCGGACGACCTTGCCGTTGTTCTACGACGAGTACCGGTCGAACAGGTCGACGGGGAGCTTCGTGCTGGTGGACGACGCCACCAACGCCACGGTTGCAGCCGGGATGATCCTGCGCCCGAGCAACTGAAGTGTCGATAGGCTCGGCCCGCAGTTGTTGCCCGCATCGCGGCGGGCGCGATGGGCGGTGGTTGCCGCCCCTGTGCGGTCCGCCGCACAGATGACAATGGAGGTGATACGGCTGACCGAGCAAGGAGCCGAGCCGCCGCGGGCGTTCGACCTCGTCGTGATCGGCGGCGGTCCGGGTGGGTATGCAACTGCGCTGTACGCCGGCAATGCCGGTCTGTCGGTGGCAGTCGTGGAGAAGGACAAGGTCGGCGGGACGTGCCTGCACCGCGGCTGCGTCCCGGCCAAGGAGCTCCTGGAGACGGCCGCGGTGTACAACACGGTCTCGACCGCGAGCGAGTTCGGGGTAGTCGCGGGTCAGCCGGCGGTCGAATTCTCCACGAGCCAGGACCGTAAGCAGACGGTGGTCGACCAGCTGCACCGGGGGCTGGTGGGCCTCATGAAGCAGCGCAAGAACGTGACCTTGGAGGGCACCGGCCGCCTCGTCGGCGACCATGTC
>JAKACA010000085.1 GCA_021796455.1 Actinomycetes bacterium | reverse complement strand
CTTCGTCGGGGCGCCGGAGCCGACGCGGGAGATCATCTTCACCAAGAACGCCACCGAGGCGCTCAACCTCGTCGCCAGCTCTTATGGTCGCCGGCGGCTGCAGGCGGGCAAGGCTGTCGTGCTCACCGAGATGGAGCACCACGCCAACTTCGTCCCATGGCTGATGCTCGCGGAGGAAAAGGGGGTCGAGCTGCGCTACCTCCCGATCACGGAGGACTTCCGCCTCGACCTCACAGACCTTGACCGCGTGACAGACGGTGCCGGAGTGGTCGCGGTCACCGCCATGTCCAACGTCCTCGGCACCCTCGTCGACCTCGCCCCGATCGTGGAGGCGGCGCACGCCAACGGTGCCGTCGTAGTCTGTGACGGCTCGCAGCTGGTTCCCCATCGCCGCGTCGATGTCGTGGCCATGGGGGTGGACTTCCTTGCCTTCACCGGCCACAAGATGCTCGGTCCGACTGGCATCGGGGTCCTTTGGGGCCGCGAGGAGCTGTTGGAGGAGATGCCGCCGTTTCTCGGTGGCGGTGAGATGATCCGCGATGTCCGACTCGACTGCTTCACCACCAACGACCTGCCGTGGAAGTTCGAGGCCGGCACGCCCCCGATAGCCGAGGCGATCGGCCTCGGCGCCGCCATCTCCTACCTCGAGGCCGTCGGGATGGACCAGATCGCTTCGCATGAGGCCGCCCTCACTCGCTTTACCTTCGAGACGCTGCGATCCGATCATGGGGACAAGGTGCACTTCTTCGGCCCCGAGCCGGATCCGGCGCTTCGGGGCGGCGCCATCTCGATCGGCTTCGGCGACATCCACCCACACGACCTCGCCCAGGTGCTCGATGCCGAAGGGGTCTGCGTCCGTGCCGGACACCACTGCGCGAAGCCCCTCATGCGCCGGCTGGAGGTGCCGGCGACCGCGCGGGCGTCGCTATACCTGTACAACGACGAGGAAGACGTGCTCGCCCTGAGCTCCGCCCTCGCAAAGGCGAAGGAGATGTTCGGCTGACGATGACCGGCCTGGAAGACCTCTACCGCGAGATCATCCTCGACCACTACCGCTCGCCACGCAACCGTGGGGAGCTCGAGGTGCCACCTGCGCACCGAGTGGAGGGTTTCAACCCTCTTTGCGGTGACGAGGTCGTGCTCTACATGGACGTCGACGGCGACACGTTGAAGGATCTACGGATCAGCGGCCAAGGGTGCTCGATCAGCCAGTCCTCGGCTTCGATGATGTCGGCGGCGGTGAAAGGCAAGCCGACGGCGCGGGCACGCGAGATCATCGACTCCTTCAAGGAGATGATGACCGTCCACGAGCACTCGATCGGCAATGACGGCGGTGCGGCTGGCGGCGGGGACGGGGCTGGCGGCGGGGCGGCTGGCGGTGACGGGGCTGGCGGCGGTGACGGGGCTGGCGATGCTCCCCGTGCCAGCGCGGCCGAGTCCTTGGCGCAGCAGGGTCTGGGTGAGCTCGCCGCTCTCCAGGGAGTAGTGAAGTTCCCGGTTCGCATCAAGTGCGCCACGCTGTCGTGGAACACCCTGTTGCAAGGGTTGGACGAGCTCGAGGCGGGCCGCGGGGAGCACGCCTGGCGTCCGGGGGACGATCTGCGATCCCGATGAGGCTCTGTGTGGCGCAAGGTGATGCAAGACGACGCCCTGCTCTGCCTGTCAGGCAGACCTGACGGGTTGGTGTATTGGGTCGTCGAAGCCGGAGATGTGGCGGCACTCGTCGACTCGGGCGCCATCACGATCCAGCATCAAGATAGCAATACCCACTGGTTCTACCCGTCGAGGACCAGCCAGGACGCCTACTCGGTTTTTCGGCGCGACTTTCGACAACTGAAGGAATGGATTACGTCGTAGTTGCCCACTCGTGACCGGCGCGAGCCTTCTCAAAAGAGTCCAGCCGGGATGTCATCTGGGCACGGCATGGGATCTCCCCGGGTTGTCAGGTAGCTGACTCCACTTGGACCCAGGCGGCGTTGCATAATCGCCACGGCCTCGGGATTGTCGTCGATCAGCACGAATCGCCGCCCTAGCTGGCGAGCAACGGCTCCCGTCGTCCCGCTTCCGGCGAAGAAGTCCAGCACTCTG
Source organism: Actinomycetes bacterium (assembly GCA_021796455.1). GTDB lineage: Bacteria > Actinomycetota > Acidimicrobiia > Acidimicrobiales > Bog-793 > JAKACA01. The sequence continues at coordinate 11,058 of JAKACA010000085.1, read as the reverse complement.
GCTCCCGGTGACGAGGAAGCCTGCACCACACGACGGAGAATCCCCTCGGGCTTTTGGTTCGGGTAGCCCGTCTTCTCCTTACCGTTAGTAGGCACGATCGTGTGCCACCAAACATCCGTCGGGACCTTGCCGCGCTCCGCCTTCTCCGCCGTGACAAGGCCGGGCGCCATGTAGGGAATGCGCTCAACCGCGTCCTGGTCGAAGTAATAGTGAGCTGGATCACGGACGTAGACCAGGATCGTGTCGTGCTTAGCGGGCCAGCGGTTCTTCGGCCGGCCGCCGTAGTCATAGGCCCAGATGATCTCGTTCAGGAAGCAGTCACGGCCGAAGATCTCGTCGAGAAGGATCTTGCAGTAATGGGCCTCGCGGTAGTCGATGTGGAAGTACATCGTGCCGTCGTCGGCAAGCAGGCGACGGGCCTCTTCGATGCGCGGTCCGATGAAGCCGAGGTAGTCACAGAACTCGTCCCCGTAGGACTTACGTCCGGTTTCCACCGTTACGTAGTTTCGACCTCCGAAGCCTCGGCGATCCCCGTGCTCTGACCTGCGGGTGAGGAGCGTGGTCCGCTGCTGGACCTTTCCAGTGTTGAAAGGCGGGTCGATGTAAATCAGCTGGAAGGACCGGTCGGGTAGCTTCGGCAGCACCTCCGCGTTGTCACCGAGCACCACATAGTCGGTCTTCTCGTTGCCGAGATCGAGCATCGGTTCCTCCGTCCAGCTTCCCGGGATCGAGGATAGTGCTGGGGTGTGTCGGCCCACGGACCCGGAAATCTTCATGCGAGGGGGTCCGAAGCTGCAGGGCCGTAGGCCCGTAGGCCCGTAGGCCCGTAGGCCCGTAGGCCGCAGTAGGACAGGAGGACGGGTGGCGCGTCGATGAGACCGACACGAGCGGCTCGTCTACCATCGCCGGGCACCGCCAACACCGGGGAGCCGAGCCAGTGACCTGGGTGGTCCGGCGGGACAAATGCGACCCGTTCACCCACCCACGGCCGGGGGCGGGGACCGCCGGCACCTGGTCGATGTCATCGCGGTGGTCCGCGCCGAAATCGCCGGTGGTACCTGTGGAAGTGAGCGTGCTCTCGATGACGACGATCAGATGTGCACCGACGAGGCCGCGGGCACCGAGACCCTGGGGTCGGACGAACTGGCGGTCGAGGGGCGCCACGGCTGGCAGGTAACGAAGCGGAGAGTCCGGGAGATATTGCCGGCTGTAGTTCCAGCGCTCGCGGGGAGGATGCACTTCCCGCACTGAAACGAGGGGACCCGGGGTTCGGGCGGCGGACCAATGACCGCTCGAGTGCCTCTAACGTTCCATCACCAATACGGACTCCGGCATCGTCCGTCGTCACGCCTCCATGATCGCCGACCCGGCGTGAAAGTGCAGGTTCGGCTCCAGCTGGCGTGCTGGCTGAACAGACTTGGCCACGAGATCGTAATAGGTTGCTGTGCATGCCACGTGATATCTATTCGGCACCTCGAAGTCTGAGTCGCCGTCGCGCTCGAAGGATCGCACGCGTGATCGAGATCTCGGCGGTGCTTGTCCTAGTCGCTGTCGTGATCGCCGGCTGGTACGCACTCCATCCCTCGACGGCATCGACGTTCGCGGGCCGCACTGATCTCGCATCGGCGAACAAGGAGGGCTCGGACAGCAGTTTCCGGGTGCTCAGCATCTCGCCTTCCGCAGAGACGAACGTGAGTGCGAACGCCCCAGTTGTCGTGCACTTCTCCTCCTCGCTCCCGGCTCATCCGGTGATGCCCTCTCTCGTGCCGCCAACTCCCGGGTTGTGGTCCGAGGTCGGCCCCAGCACGCTCCGTTTCTCCCCGGCGGCACCCTATATGCCGCTTACCGCGGTCAAGCTGACCGTGCCCGGAGGCCACAACGGTACGGTCGCAAAAGACGGCGCAACGCTTCGCTCGAGCGTGTCGCGGTCCTGGGTCGTCGAGAACGGCTCCGCGCTGCGGATGCAGCAGTTGCTCGCGCAGCTCGGATACCTTCCGATGCACTGGACGCCCGCCTCTTCGTCGACAGGTGCCATCACGCCGCTCGCCCAGCTCTACGAGCCCCCTGCGGGTACCTTCTCGTGGTCCTACGCGAACACTCCCGCCCTGTTGAAGGCCCAGTTCCAGCCCGGGACCTTCGATCGCATGACTATTGGCGCGATGGTTGCCTTCGAGCGCACACACCAGATGGTGGTCTATACAAGCGTGAGGGCCGTCGTCTGGCCCGCCCTCCTCAGCGCAGAGCAGACAAGTAGCGACAACCCCGAGGGATATTCCTATGCAATCGTGTCGAAGGGCACTCCGGAGACATTGACAATCTGGCACAACGGGAGTGACGTCTTCACCTCTCTTGCGAATACCGGAGTTGCCGGAGCGCGAACGCCGAACGGGACATACTTCGTGTACCTTCGCCGCACTTTCCAGTACATGGCTGGAACCAACCCCAACGGCACCTCCTACGACGTGCCCGTCAGCTGGATCAACTACTTCGACGGGAGCGACGCCATACATGGATACCCGCGGGCCTCCTACGGCTTTCCACAGAGCAACGGATGTGTCGAGATCCCAGTTCCGAACGCGGATGTCGCCTACCACGACTGGATGCACTACGGGACACTCGTGACCGTCACAACGTGACCGGACGGCCAAGCGAGCCGTGACCGGACCAGCCTGCAAGCGAGCCCTGCCAACCGATCGCGGCTGTGCCCGCCGGCTCGTCACGCCGTGATTATCAAGCCCTCGAGGTCTGGCTCGATAACCGTGGCGTGACCTGGCAGGTCCAGCTTGGCTAGCGCCCTCTCGGCAGCTTCCTGGACGCCCGTCGTCGCTCTGGTGTCTGCGCAGATGGCAAGCACTGCCGGCCCAGCGCCTGACCAGCAGGCAACGGTGGCTCCGGCTTGCCTGAGCAGTTCGAGCAGGTCCGGCGCCTCAGGAAACAACGCAGATCGTGCCCCCTGGTGGATGCGGTCGTCGCCCGCCGCTGGCAGCAGGAGGGAGCTGTCTGCCAGCCCGGCGATGAGCAAGCCCATCCGCCCTAGGTTGTACACGGCATCATCGATGGGCACGGTCTCCGGCAGGACCGAGCGAGCCAGCTTCGTCGGCAGGTGGCGGTCCGGGACGACAACCACATACCCCAAGTGGGAATCGAGCGGAAGGCGCCGCGCCACTGGCACTCCGTCGATCATCGCGGCAGCCACAAGCCCGCCCAGCACAGAGGCGGCGGCGTTCTCGGCATGGCCGTCGGCGATCGCTCCAGCACGCAAGGGATCACTTGCGCCCGCCGCGGCAGCCGCTGCCACCGCGACCGCCGCCGAAGAGCCCAGTCCCCGACTCACCGGGATCGAGGAGCGCACCGCGATGGTCACCCGATCATGACCGAGAACAGACCTCACCACAGCGGCGGCGAGATGTGACCCGTCGGCCGGGAGATCCGATCCTTCGCCCTGCGACTCGATACGCAGCCGCGGCGCCGGAGTTACCTCCACCTCCACGTACAGCCGCAGCGCCAAGCCAAGGACGTCGTAACCGGGACCAAGGTTCGATGTGGACGCCGGGGCGCGCGCTTTCACATGATCACCCTCGTGAGCTGCTCATCCGGGGTCATCCGGAGCTCGTGGAAGGTACCCAGCCGGGTGGCGGCTGGCCAAGGCTCGACTGCAGGATTGCCGGGTCCTTCAGCAATGTAGCGAAGGGGTACTCGACGTCGAGAATCCCGACGACGCTTCCGGCGGGCCAGCCGCGCGCCAGTCGCGGCGACCGGGCAACCCGGACGAGCCGGGTCCGCAGGCGGAGACCGGGCCAACCTACCGCCGATACCACTTTCGCGGTTGTGACCGCGGAGTGGGCCTGGCTCCACGTCGCCGTCGCTTCACCGATAGATTCCTTGGCTGGCATCAGCCGCGTGACCGTGAGCTCGGGGGTCACGGCATTGAGGAGCGCCTCGTCCTGCCCGGCATCGCCGACGAGGCTGTCCGGCTGATCGATCACGCCGCAGACGACGAGCACGCGGTGCCCACCTACCCTGCGCCATGCCGCCGTCACGAGGTTCGTCTGGGCGGCGGCGGTATATCCGGACTTTCCGCCGATAATCCCGTCGACTCCGACGGCAGGATCGTAGTTGTTCCAGATCTTGCCCATCACAGGGAGCCTGATGAACTGCTCGTCTACGATCTGCCTGAGCTCTGGGTTCTGAAGGGCGACCGTGGCGAGGCGCACCATGTCGACAGCGCTTCCCCTCGAGCCGGGGCTGAGGCCGCTCGGATCGGCAAAGTGCGTTCCGCGCAGATGCATGGCGGCGGCGGCGGCGTTCATCTTCGCGACAAAGGCCCGCATGCTCCCGGCATCCCACACGGCGAGGTAGTTGGCGATGTTGTCGGCCGACGGAATCATCAGTGCCTGGAGCAGCTGGCGCTCGTCCAAACGCTCACCGGCTTTGACCTCTATGTTCGACTCGTCGGCTTCCGAGGCTCGGATCCAGGCCTCGTGGTCGGCGGCCGTCATGGTGAATATCGGCCCACCGCTGCGCCCGTGGAGGGGATGGTCCTTGAGCACGATGTAGGCAGTCATCAGCTTCGTCACGCTGGCGACGGGGACTGAACGCTCGTTCCTGGTCGAAGCGACTATGCCGAGACCGCCGACAGCTACGGCCCCTTCACCCGTTCGAGGAAAAGGAAGAGCTACCGTTCTGCCCGGGATCACAACCGAGGGCACGAGGCTCGAGCGGAGCAACGGCTGAGGGGCGAGCAGCGACCTGCGATGGGCTCGGGCCGACGACACGGCTACTCGGGTAGGTTCCCTTGCACCAGGTAGGTTGAACGCAACGACGACCGCGACGACGGGTGCCGATACGAGCAGCGCGAGCCGCTGTCGTCCCCTGCGCCGCGCAGCTCGCACTCTGGCGCGCGAGGCACCCGAGGCGCCCGGCCGCGACACGTAAAGCTCCCTCCCGTGGGTCACGAGGACCAAGCTAGCCCGGCTGACTGTTCCGGTCAGGTGGCAACGGGCTACAGCAGCTCAGATGTCGCGGCACACCGGCGGGGTTCCGGACCCGTGGCAGCCCAACTGTGGGCCCGGAGTGACCAAACACGGCGAGTTTGGTCGCGCTTGGCACACAGATCGAGCCCGCACCCCGCCCGAGGCGCTGCTGGCGCCGGATTAGGCTTCGCTGGCGCCGGATTAGGCTTCGCTGGCGCCGCAAGCGGCCGGCGCCGTTATCAGGACGGCTGTGGCTCTTGTTCCTCGAAGGGCACAAGGAACGGCCCGCGGAAGTAGCTGCTGCCACGGCTCCATGCGATGGCCAGCGGGATGAGCCCAAAGCCGAGCAGGCCGAGCCCCATCTCGAGCGACGGGTTGTTCAGTCCGGGGATGGATTTCACGAATACGTAGAACATGAAACCCGCGCTCACCAAAGGCAGGATCCCCGCGAAGAACAGCTCCTTGGCGGAGTGGAACAGCCGGTGCCGGTACGCGATCGGGACGGCAAGTGCCGCGAATCCGTAATAGAAGGCGATCTGCAGGCCTATCGCGCTGATGGTGTCGGAGAGGATGTTGCCGACGGAGCCGACATAGTTCGATAGGGCGAACAGGATGAGTGAGACGATCCCGGAGACGAGGCAGGCCACCCATGGTGTGCGCCAGCGGGGGTGAATCCTGGCGAGGGACGGGGGGAGGGTGCGATCCCGTCCCATCGCGAAGAGTGAGCGTGTCACCTGGATGATGGTTGTCTCCAGTGTGGCAATCGTGGACAGCATGACGGCGACTGCCAACAGTTTCCCGCCAACACCGGGCCAGGCGTCACGGCCGAGCACGGTGAGCACATCAGCCGCGTTGGCGCTGATCGTCTTGGAGGTGAGCGTGAGCTGGGTCGCAATGGTGAAGATCTCGTAGAGCGCGAACACGATGAACACCGCGACAATGCCGCCGAGACCGGGGTTCCTGCGGCTGTTCTGGGTCTCCTCCGACAGGTTGGATGCGACATCCCACCCCCAGTAGTAGAACATCGCGACGAGCGCCCCGGCCGCGAAGCCTGCGGTGCCGTGGAAGGCGGTCGGTGAGAACCATGACCAACGAAATGGCGTCACTGCCGCATGTTGTGCATGGACGAGGCAGAGAATTGCGAATAAGAGCAGGATCGCAATCTCGACCGTCGACATGATCCATTGCGCGTCCGCAGTGATACGGACCCCGAGAAAGACCATGACAGCCATGACGAGAAACCAGATGCTGCCGACGACGGTCACGAGTGCAGTGTTCGTCGCGAGGTGGGTGCTGAACAGCCCGATCGTCACGGCGCCCGCCGGCAGCGATCCGGTCACCATGAAGACGAGCCCGGCCACGATAAGCGACCAACCGCACAGGTAACCGATGACAGGGTGGATCGCCCGGCGCACCCATGCGTAGCTTGCTCCGGCATTCGTCTCTCCTCGCCCTAGGTATGCAAAGGCCCAGGCGATGCCGACCATCGGAATCCCGCACCAAAGCAGTGCCGCAGGTCCAGCAAAGGCAACCGCCGCCGTGAGCGATGCGGTGGAAGCCGCAATGGTGTAGGCAGGCGCGCTTCCGGCGACTGCCATGACGATTGCGCCACCGATCCCGAGCACGTTCGGTCTCAGTCCCTTCGCGCCCTCACCAGCAGGATCGGAGCCTCCCGGCTCGGTCGGTACCGACGTATCGATCGTCGTCATTGCATCCCCCTTCGAGCAGTGTGAGCCGCTTTACAGCCGTTCACGCCGACAGCCGACAGCCCCCAGCGCCGCACGAACATCCCCACTCTGCGACGTGAGTGAAAGTCAGGCACGCGGAGCCCGTCATTCCCGGGTCGCAGAGCGGGGGTTCAGATACGGCCCAGAGCCCGTGTGATCGTTGTGCCGTCCCCCCTTTTCGACCCGTTGGTGCCGATACGATCGCAGGTCCGGGCCGACTTGACAAGGACGAAGAGGGAGTTCTTCCTGCGGTAACAAAGACGAGGCAGCGCACACCCGCCCTGCGAAGGCTCAATGCCGGCACGGAACCCGCCGACTTTGCGGCTCTGGCCTGACCCGCTGCTCGCAGACCCACCCATGTCCCGGTCGTAGCTGGGTCGGCTGGCCGGACGCCCGGGGTGGCCGATGAGGCGAAGGTCATCGGGATGGGCCCGTCGTCCAGGTAACATCGTCACATCGAGCCTCCCTGCCCTTATCCGCGATACCTCCGCGCGACGGCGATCGATGGCGAGGGCCACACACCTTGGACGAACGAATGGCGACGGGGGCTGCGCCGATTCGCTCCCAGGTTCGATGGCGCGCTTTGATACGGCCGTGGAGTCGAGAGACCCTCTCATAGAGCCGCCGCCAATTGCCAGCGTCACCGAGCTGGCGCACATGGCCGAGGCTCACTTTGGTGTTGTCGGCGAGCTGACACCTCTTGGAAGCGAGCGGGACCTGAACTTCAGGCTGAGCTCGGCCTTAGACGGAGAGCTCGTGCTCAAGCTCCACAACCCTGCCGACACCGAAAGCGTCGTCGACATGCAGGCCCGGGCTCTCGCCCATATCGAAAAAGTTGACCCAGGGCTCCCGGTGAGCCGGGTGATACCCACCCGCGATGGTGCTCCATGGGCTGGCGTCACGACCGCCGACGGCCGGAGGTGCTTCCTGCGACTTTTCGCCGTCCTACCTGGCCATCACGCCACCGCCGCGGAGCTCGATGCTCACGCCCTCTTTGAGTGGGGACGCTCGCTCGCGCGACTCGGGCGGGCGCTCAGGGGCTTCTTCCACCCGGCGGCCGCCTACAAGATCCAGTGGGACATCCGCCACACCCCCGAGCTGCGCTCCATGCTCGACCGGGTGCCGGACGGAGACCACGCGCTCGTCGAGACGGTGCTGGACCGCTTCGATGCCAACGTGGCGCCGCACCTGCCCGCCTTGCGGGCCCAGGTAATCCACAACGACATGGGACCGGGAAACGTCCTCGTCGACGAGCACGGCCTCATCTCAGGCATCACCGACTTCGGCGACATGACCCACACGGCCCTCGTCTGCGACCTCGCCGTCTCCCTCGCGGACCTCATCGACGGGCATCCAGAGTCACTGGACATGGCCTCTCTTGTGATCGACGGCTACCAGAGCGTCACGCCGCTCGAGCGGACCGAGGCGAGGCTCCTATGCGATCTCGTGGCCGCTCGCTGCGCAACGGCAGTGGTGATCACGGCCTGGAGGTCACAACTTCATCCCGACAACCTTTCCTCGACCGGCGCCCACCCCGTTGCGGGGCCCCTCGCGCTCTTGAGGTTGCTGGAGGAGGAGGGTTTCGACAAGGCGTCGCTGCGACTGCGAGAGGCCGCTGAACGGCCCGCGAGCGAGCTCGCCCTGGCTCGGCGACGGCCAGGCGATGCCCTGCTTGCAGCGCGGCGAGCCGTCCTCGGCGGGCTGGAGCTCAGCTACGACCCGCCTCTCCACCTGGTGCGGGGAGATGGGGTCTGGCTCATCGATGCCGAGGGTCGACGGTACCTCGACGCCTACAACAACGTACCGGTCGCCGGCCACAGCCACCCCGCCGTGGCTGAAGCGGCCTTCGCGCAGGCACGGCGGCTCGCTGTTAACACTCGCTATCTCCACGAGGCACCGGTGGAGCTTGCCGAGCGCCTGCTCGAGAGTGCCGGTGCCGGTCTCGACCGGGTCCTGTTCGTGAGCTCAGGGAGCGAGGCAAACGATGTCGCCTGGCGGATAGCTAGTTTCGTGACAGGTGCCAAGGGCGCTGTCGTCACTCGCTTTGCCTACCACGGAGTGACCGAGGCGACCACGAGCCTGTCGCCTGAGGGATGGCCCGTCGGCTACGAGCCGGCCAATGTCAGACTCGCTCCGGCCCCGGACGCCTACCGCGGGGCGCACCGGCGCGAGGATCCGAGCTGGCAGGAGAGATACGGAGCCGATGCCGGCACGGCTATCGCCGAGGTGGTGGAGTCCGGGGCTGGCCTGGCAGCGGTCTACTTGGACACGGCCTTCACGAGCGACGGGGTGCTCGGGCCCGTCCCCGACTACGTTCGCCTCGCAGCCCTCGCCACGCGGGCGGCAGGAGGCTTGTTCGTCGCCGACGAGGTCCAAGCGGGCTACGGGCGAACCGGAGAGCACATGTGGAGCTTCTCAGCCGCCGGGATGAGGCCCGACTTCGTAACGCTCGGCAAGCCGATGGGCAATGGCTTCCCAGTCGCGGCCGTCTTGACCCGTTCCGAGATCGTGGACGACTTCATCGAGAAGACGGGCTACTTCAGCACCTTTGGCGGCAACACCGTTGCCTGCGCAGCAGCCCTTGCGCTGCTCAGTGTCGTCGAGGAGGACCGACTGACAGAACATGCCCACGAGGTGGGCAAATACTTGAAGTCACTGCTCGACGAGGTCGCCAAGCGGCACCGGGTCATAGGTGATGTGCGTTCCTGGGGGCTCCTCGCCGGCGTGGATCTCGTGGATGACCGCGACACCCGCGCACCCGCGACGACAACAGCCCGCGAGGTTGTCAATGCGATGATGAGTCGCGGAATTCTCGTCGGGTCGACGGGACCCCATGGCAACGTCGTCAAGATCCGGCCGCCACTCGTCTTCGATCGCTCCCATGCCGACCTGCTCGCCGAGACTCTCGACACCGTGCTTGACCGACGCCGTGCTTGACGAAACGAGCGCGTGATCTTCACCGAGATCCGCGCCTCAGGGGTCGATCTGGTCGAGCTCCTCGGCCGTCATGAGGACAGCCCTTGCCTTCGATCCCTCCGACGGGCCGACCACGCCGCGTCGCTCCATGAGATCCATCAGCCTCCCGGCCCTCGCGAAGCCAACCCGTAGCTTGCGCTGCAGCATCGAGGTGGAGCCGAGCTGGGAGCGCACGACTAGCTCCATCGCCGTCGCGAGGAGCTCATCGTCGTCCTCGTTGCCCCCACCTGTGCCAGCACCCGAGCCCGGTCCGTCGCCCTCGACACCCTCGACATAACAGGGCGCGCTCTGGCGCCGCCAGTGCCCGACGACGGCGCGCACCTCCTCCTCGCCAACCCACGGCCCCTGCAGGCGGCGAGGCACGCTGGAGGAGGCCGACAGCAGGAGGAGATCGCCGCGGCCGATGAGGCGCTCGGCTCCGGGCTGGTCGAGGATCACCCGGCTGTCGGCGAGGGACGAGACCGAGAACGCCAGCCGGGAGGGGATGTTCGCCTTTATGACACCTGTGATGACATCAACCGATGGGCGCTGGGTGGCGATGACGAGGTGTATGCCGACAGCTCTTGCCATCTGCGCGATGCGGCAGATCGACTCTTCGACGTCGCGGGCAGCAACCATCATGAGATCGTTCAGCTCGTCGACGACGATGAGCACAAAGGGCAGCCGGGCATGGGTGACGCTCTCGCTCTTGGAGGTACGGGCCCGTGACTCGTCCACCATCGCGGCCACCGCGGGGGACGGCGACGGGGCCGCGCCGGGCGGCCACGCCGGGGACGCGAGTATGCCCTCCGGGGACGCGAGCGGGACGACGTCGCCGCCGAGCAGCTCGGGCCCGGGCTCGGCGGGGCCAGGACCGGGCTCGGCGGATCTCGAACCGGGCTCGGCGGGCGGTTCAGGGGCAAGGAGATCGCCCCTGTCGACGGCCGCGTTGTAGCCGGTGATATCGCGCATGCCCACCTCGGCGAGGAGGTCGTAACGGCGCTCCATCTCAGCCACAGCCCAGCTGAGCGCGTTGGCCGCTCGCTTGGGGTTCACGACGACCTGGGTGAGAAGGTGCGGGAGGCCGTTGTACTGCCCCAGCTCGACGCGCTTTGGGTCCACGAGGATGAGCCTCACCTCGTCAGGCGTGGCCCGCATGAGGACAGAGGTGATGACCGAGTTGATGCAAGACGACTTGCCAGCGCCGGTGGCTCCTGCGATCAGCAAGTGGGGCATCTCGGCGAGGTTCACCATCACCGCCCGCCCTGCGATGTCACGGCCGAGAGCGACTTCGAGCGGGTGGGTCGCCCGGCGCGCGTCGCCCGTCGAGAGCACGTCACCGAGCGTGACGAGCTGTCTGTTCTGGTTCGGCACCTCGACGCCGATCGCGGACCTCCCGGGGA
>JAKACA010000084.1 GCA_021796455.1 Actinomycetes bacterium | reverse complement strand
TGCCCTGGTCGCACCGTTACCCGTTCGAAGCGCATGGCGGCGTCCTCCTCGGCAACAGGGTACCTTGGGGATCGGCAGATCGTCCTGGCGGCCGAGGCTCCACGAGCCGGCGGTCCCGGCCCCACTGGCGAAGGTCTCGGCTGGCAGTGGTCCTTCATGCGTCGAGCTAGAGCAGTGCGCTGACCGGCACGACCGTCGGCTTGGTCGCAGCTGTCGCGCATAGCGGGCCCACGGTTTGTGCCGACCATCGATCTGTGGCGAAAGGGTCACCGTTCGTCCGTTGATTATCGGTGCAAGTGACCTCCAACGTTCACGAGAATGAGCAGGCGGGCGCTATGGCGCCGCCATAGGCAAGCTCGGCTACCAGCAACTTCGCGTGATCTGAGACGCAAATGCGCTGAAGTTATCGATGTCACCTCCACCGCATATTTCTGATCTTTGCGCCTTTCGGGCCGAATGTCCTGGACTTTCATGCTGTTTCGTAGCATTCCCACGAAGTTGTCCACAGGGTTTATCGACGCGATTATCGACGCGATTATCGACCGTTGATCACCCTGCCCTACGCAGCCCTACGCACGGGATCGTGCCGCCACGCCGGGCGCACGCTGGGCGTTCGCGATAGGTGGCCTCGAAGGCGCGCGCACTGCCCCGCGTTGCCCTACGCAGCCCTACCGCAGCGGTTAGCCCGAGAGTAGCCGGCCGCGGGATCGTTCATCGACTATCGTCGATAGTCGATGAAGATGGACCGGCATTCGGCTGAGGTTTGGGCATCGTGGTTCCGGTGCCTGGGGGACCCTTCTCGGGTGTTGATCCTCAACCGCCTGGCTACCGCTCGCCGCCCGATGACGGTGGGCGAGGTAGTCGCGGCGTTGGACATCGGCCAGTCCACGGTGTCGCACCACTTGGCCATCCTTGCCGAGACTGGCTTCGTCCACTTCGAGAGACGGGGCAACACCAGCGTCTACTGGGTCAACGAGGCCTGCCTCGAGCGCTTCCCTTCGGCTGCCGAGCTGGTGATGGGGGTCCTGCCGCGCTACGAGCCCCAAAGCCCCGACTGCGTCGCCCCCTGGCAAGACGAGCCGAGCGCGTCCAACCGTCCGAGGAGGTCTGCCCATGCCTGATGCACCCACCGGTGTTCACCGTGTATGCCGAGAACGCCATCCCTGGCCTGCGACCAGCCTCGAGCTCCTCCCAGACACCGGCTCGCCGATAGCGCCACCTACGTCGGCGCCGATGTAAGTCCTCGGATGGTCGCGCTGGCCTGCCGGCGGTTAGAGCCGTGGCCGCAGCGTTCCCGAGTGGTCCACCTCGACGGCACGCTCCCCCTGCCCGTGCCCGACGGCTGTGCGGACCGTTTCGTCGCTGCCTACGTATTGGACCTACTCGAGCCCGCGTACGCCCGGTCGGTACTTCGTGACGCCCACCGGGTGCTAGGCGACGGCGGGCTCCTGTGCGTCAGCAGCCTGACCTGGGGCCGCTCGCTGGCGGGGAGGGCGGTCTCGGCCACGTGGGCCAAACTGTGGAGGGTGGCGCCGTCCTTGGTCGGGGGCTGCCGACCGGTCAGCGTCAAAGACTTACTCGGACCTGAGTGGCAGGTCGAGGAGGATGTCGTGGTCGAGTCCTGGGGCGTGGCCTCCGAGATCGTGATCGCGACCCGCGACCCCCAGGCCGTGAGACGCTCATTATGAACCGACGAAGAGCAGTCTGGGTCCGTGCGCACGGCGATCCAGCGCACCCTAGGAACTCGAAGCCGTCGCTTTCGAGTGGGCAGTTCCCGGCTTCCCGGAGCGAGAGGAGCCGCTCACGAGTCCCGGCGGTACTACGCTGCGACGAGCTCCGACGGCACCGGTTGTCGTCGGCTCGTCCAGCCTCACAGGTGGGCTCCCAGGACGGCGAGCTCGGCGCCTCGGCGAGGACGGGTCGAAGCTGGGCGACTAGTGCTCGTCGAGCTGGGTGGCAGGGGAGCCAAGGTACCCGCGCCCCCAACACGCCTTTCAGACAGGTTCGGGAGTAGATGCGCGACAACAGGGCTAGTGAGTGGCGACTCGTAGATGACGAGCGGCGCGATATCGTCGCGTTCTTTCGCTCCCTCACGCCCGCGGACTGGGAAACGCTCTCTCTATGCTCTGGCTGGCGTATCAAGGATGTGGCAGCGCACCTGCTGATCGATGAGCCCGTGCAGGCCGGAATGCTTCAGCGCGTCCTGCCGATGCTCGTCCGAGGCGACTTCTCTGTTGAGCGCGCCAACGCTCGGTGGGTTGAGCAGAATCGACAAAGAACTTCGGAAAGCATCACCAAGTGCTTCCTTGAGGACAACCAGAAGCGAGTTGGGATCTTGGGCCATGTACTTGGTCCCGGTGTTGCGCTTCGCGCTCTAGTGATCCACCACCAGGACATGCGCAGGCCCTTGCATCGCAGCCGCGATATCCCCCCAGAACGACTGCTTGCCACCCTGAACGCCCTCATAACATGGAAGGGGTCGATCAGTGTCGGTTCCCGCGATCGAGCGAGAGAGCTTCGGTTTCGAGCACTCGACGTCGAGTGGTCCCATGGCGACGGCCCAGACGTCTGCGGACCTGGCGAAGCGATCATCATGGGCTTGGCAGGGCGACCAGCGGCGTTAGGGGACCTTCGAGGTGCCGGTAAGGCAATCCTCCAGAGCCGGCTGCCTTGATTTGGCCTGTGGGCCGCCAGTATCCAGCGCAACATCACCAGACGCTGGTAGCCAGGAGCGGCTACTGGGCGGTCCGGCCGATGACGAGGTCGATGTGCCGTCGATCACGTAATTCCCGAGGGGGTCGATCACCGAATTCCCGACCTGGTCCGGGACGTGATCGTGCCTTCGACCACCCCCTTTCGTCAATGGCCCGCCCGCCGACGAAGGCATGTGGCGGGTCCGCTTGCCGTTGGGAGCGACGCTTGGGCGTCGCTTCCTGAGTGCTCTGCGCCGCTGCCAGAGACGGCGTCAAGCCCCGAAGAGCGAGAAGCGGAGCCCGGTGGGCGAGGCGAGCCGTGCGCGCCGACGGCTTTACCGGCGCCCACCGTGGCGGCGCCTCGCAGCGTGGGCTTGACACCGTCGGAGGCAGTGGCACCGTTCAGCTCCTCGCCCGTCCAGGCCGACGGTTCGGCCGGTAGCTCTTTCCCTCCAAGAGCACGTGGTGGCTCGTGTTCAAGAGGCGGTCGAGGACCGACTCGCCGACAACCGCGTTCGGGAAGAGGGGATACCAGTCAGACGGCGAGCGGTTCGAGGTGCAGATGAGCGAGCGTCGGGGGCGCTCCAGACGCTCGGAGAGCAGCTCGAAGATGTCGTCGGCCTGCTGCACGCTGAACTCCCTCATGGCCCAGTCGTCGACGATGAGCAACGCCGGCTTGGCGAGCTTGGCGACGCGCGCTTGGAACGTGCGATCCGCGTGGCCGCCGGCGAGTTCGGCGAGCAGCTTCGAGCACGTCGTGAACATCACGTCGTAGCCGCGCAAGCACGCCAGGTGCCCGAGCGCCACCGCGAGGTGTGACTTGCCCACGCCGACCGGCCCGTAGAACAAGATGCCCTCACCGGCTTCGACGAACTCCAAGCGTGCGAGGTCTCGGACCGTGACTGCCGGGAACGCCTTGTTGTAGGAGAAGTCGAAGCTCTCGAGCGTCTGCTCGTGGGGGAAGCGCGCCTGGCGGATCCGTCGGGTCACGGCCGCCGCGTCGCGTCGGGCGAGCTCGTCTTGGCAGAGGACCTCCAAGAGCTCTTTGTGTCCGAGCCGTCCTGCGCGCGCCTCTGCGAGCCGGGCCTCGAGCGTGTCGAGCATGCCGGTCAAGTGCAGCCTGCAGCCGGCTGTGCCTGCTTCGAGGAGGCGCTCGGCGATCTGGGCGGCAGGCAGGCCCTAGCCGGCTTCGATGTCCGCGCTGGGGGAGACCGAGACAGCACCGGCGACGCGACGAAGCGCCGTGAAGGCGTCGTCGAGGTGCATCTGCTCGTGGTCGGCGCTCCCGAGGCAGGCCGCGATCCCAGCCGACGAGGTGGCGATCACCGGCGTGGCCGTCAGTCGCGACCGCTCGAGCCAAGCGGCGTTCCACAGCTTGCAAGCACGAGCGGCGTATCGGCGAAGTGCCTGGTTCGCGGCTGCTCTGCGTGAGTGGCGAGGTCCTTCACCCGTCGTCCTCCTCGCAGAGCACCACGATCCCGCTCGGCGCGTCGAGGAGCCCCATGGTGCGCCGGGCGGCGGCATCGACGTGGATCCGAGGCGGCGGAGGGAGGTCGTCGCGATAGTAGGTCCCAGGGCCGTAGAGCTGGCCGTAGCGAACGACGACACCGCCGGCATCGAGGACGAGACGTTCGTGGTCGGCCACGGCGTCGCCGCTTCCCGGCGGCGCCCAGGCGATGCTCTGGGCGAGGAAGCGACCTGCACCACATGCAGCGGCGGCGGTCAGGAGATTGCGCGTCCCTTCGGTGCGGATCCGGTTGTTGCGCTCGACGTAGCCGGCGATCTCGTCGCGCTTGTCGGGAAGATCGGTGAGCTGGTGCATGACGAGATCCGGGCTGAAGGCCCTGACGGCGTCGAGGAGCGCTGCGGCGTCGAACACGTCGCAGACCACAGGCGTGGCTCCGAGAGCCACGATCTGGGTGGTCTTGTCGTGCGAGCGGGTCATGCCCGCCACCTCGTGGCCACAACTGGCGAGCAGCGGCAGGAGCCGGATGCCGATGACCCCGGTCGCCCCGGCGAGGAACACCCGCATCACGGCTTGTACTCGCTCTGGAAGCTTCGCCGGTCGAGCTCTTGGCAGACCGAGATCGAGTACTCGCTGTAGAAGGCGTTACGGCCTCGTTGTTGTGCGATGCGATGCTCCGCGTCGTCACGCCAGGCGTGCTGGTGCGCGATGGTGTCGAACACGATCACCGAGACTCGCTCACCGTCTGGAGCTGTGAAGGTCTTGAAGTCGATGAAGCCCGGCATCGCTCGGGCGCGATCCTCCATGCGCGCGGCGAGCTCTGCGTAGCCATTGGCCTCGGCGTCTCGACGCAGCCGGGACCGGAAGACGGTGACCACCGGGCGGGCAATCTCTGGCTCCATGCGACCAGCCTTGCCGAAACGAACCTGTGAGTGCCGAGAAGCCGTCCGGGCAGCTCAAGCCACCAGCCGGCACTCGGACGCCGTATGACCAGTCTTCATTACCCTCGTCCAGCGGAGGACGGGTCAGAGAGAGACGGGCGCGCAGGTCGTCGAGGACCTCGTCGGGCACATGGATCGGCACATGGATCGGGGTGGGCTCCATGGCGAATCGGGTCACGTGGTTCTCCTCGGCACCTGGGAACCGCCAGATCTCGGGTCAGTGGATGCGTTGTGGGCGACGGCGACCAGCCGAGACAACACCTCCTGGGCGTCTGCGAGCACGGGCCGGTCGCACGTGCTCGAGGGGGACGCCTCTACCGGCTTTGGTGCCGCTGAACTGCACGCGGCGAGCGTGGCTACTCCGAGAAGGGTGGCCGCCAAGCCGACCTCTGCGTGCTCGTCCCACAGCCCGACTCACGACTTGACCACGATCTCAAAGGAGCCCTCGCCCTCGTCGCCATGGCGTCGACCGCTCTTCTTCACGGGAGTCGGTGCTTCGGTGACGGATATACGGACCGAGCGATCGTGGCTGACGTCCACCCCACCCACCAGCCAGCGAACACAGGCAAGATCCTGCGCAGTTTCTCCGTCTCGCCGAGCGCGACCAATGCGGAGAGGATGGCCGTCCAGACGGTGGCGCAACCGATGCTGTAGCTGCCATAGGATCCTCGTCGGCGTCTCAACCGTCGGCCCCTTCCCGCAGAAGTGTGGTAGACGGGGTCGACGGACTAGACGGCGAAGCCGATCCCGATCGACACATCGAGGGGGCGCCAAGAACGGCCAGCATCGGGACTATTCGCGCCGGAGCGAGATCGCCAGATCCGGCTTGAGGATCGATGCGACGTAGCGAGGCCACATCATTGCGCCGTGAAGACGGAACGTGACCGTCTCGCCGTCTGACGCCTCGAAGCTGTGATCTTGGCTCGAGTATCTCCCAGCCCGAATCCGAACGGTGTGACGTCCGGGATCGATAGGCACCTCGACCGCGTCGTGCCGTTCGATCGATCCAACACTTCTCCCGTCGACCAAGACGTCGAACGTGCCGCGTCGAAGCTCCATACCGACGCCTTCTCGGATCAGCTTGAGGGTTGCCGACACCGTCCGTCTCCTTTCACGCCGTGCCCTTTGGGGCAGGTTCCGTTGTTTGCGAGCATTGGATGCGTCAACTTCTCGTACCGGCGACGAGCCGCTCCCGGTCGAACATCGCGGCCACCGCCCGCCACCCGAGGGCATCGACGATCAGCAACCCGGCAGCGAGCCCAAGCGCCAGGCCGAGGGTGGGCGCGATCACGTTGAAGGACATCAATGCGACGATGCCGAGCGGGGGAAGGCTGGCGAAGAAACCAACCTGCTGGGCGGCGCGCACGTCGGCCGAGCGGGCGGAGATGGCGATGCCGACCCAGATCGACCAGCCGGCGACGAGCGGCGTGAAGAGGAGTTGGACGAGGAGGTGGGAGCCCTCGAACACGGCCGAAGCAACGCCGGGGTGGGCGAAGATCGCCGCGACACTAAGGAAGATGCCGAAGACCAGATAGGCAATTGCGATGGTTGGGACGAGCACCGCGAGCGCCTTGCCGATGAGGAACTCCTCTGGACGGATCGGGGTGATGAGAACCGGCTCGAGGGTGCCCTGCTCGCGTTCGCCGACGACGGAGTACGCCGCCAGGGCAGACGGCACCATCGCCGGGATGATGAGCAGGTAGAGCAAGGAAGCCCCGACGCGTTCGTCGAGCCTGGCGCTGCTGATCGAGGCTTTGATGCTCAAGATGTCGATCGTCGGCAGGATCACGAAGAGGAGCGGCAGGAACGCCATGGTGGCGATGACGAACCGGTTGCGCCGGTAGTCGCGCAGCTCCTTCTGCACGATCCCCACGACCCTGGCCCAGCTGAAGCTCATGGCCGCTTCGCCTCGACGTCCTCGTCGACGAGCTCCAGGTAGACGTCTTCGAGCGAGTGGCGAGACTCGGTTAGCGAGCAGATGTCCGCGCCGGCGTGCACGAGGGCCCGCGCGACTTCGGGTGCGGAAGCGTCGGGATCCGGCACGGTCAACAGGTAGGAGGACGGCGGCTGCGCCTCCCAGCTCTCGATCCCTGGTACCCCGGCGAACACAGCATCGGGATCGGTCAGCTCGGCGCGCAGCCGGACCTCGAGGCTGCTCTTGAACAGGCGGGCACGCAGCTCGTCGGGACGGCCCACGAGGCGCATCGTCGTGTTGAGGATGGCGACGCGGTCACAGAGCCGTTCGGCCTCCTCGAGGCGGTGGGTCGTCAAGAAGATGGTGACGCCGCGGTCCTTGAGCGCGGCGATGAGCTCGTGGACTTCCCGGGTGGCCACCGGGTCGAGCCCGGAGGTGGGCTCGTCCAAGAACAGCACCGCCGGATCGTTGAGCAGCGCCCTGGCCAGGGCCGCCCGCTGACGGAGGCCTTTGGAGAGGGAGCGGCACAGGTCGTTGGCCCTCTCGGTCAGGTTGACCGCCCGAAGCGCCCGCTCGATGCGTTCGCGCCGGTCGGCTAGGCAGTAGAGGCGGGCGAAGCATTCGAGGTTCTCGGCCACGGTGAGGCGCAGGTACAGCCCGGGGGACTCCGGCATTATCGAGATCCGGGACCGGATCGCCGGGCCGTTCTCGGGACGCAGCTGGATGCCGGCCACCGTCGCGGCACCCGAGGTGGGTGCAAGGAGCGTGCCGAGCGTCCGTACCGTCGTGGTCTTCCCTGCGCCGTTGGGTCCGAGGAAGCCGAACACCTCGCCGTAGCCGACCCGGAACGAGACGTCCTCGAAGGCCACCCGATCTCCGAAGCGCTTCGTCAGGTGCTCGACCGCCACCGCCGACTGAGCCGTCGTACTGCCCGACCGCGCTGAACTGGCGCGCCCCGGAGCCTGGACGCGCTGCACTTCGACGTGCTCCATGCCTTGCGGACCTTGGTTCATCAGCCTGGGTCCTGGACCAGACTTGGGTGAACCATCGCACTCTTTGATCTATTTGTTATAGAACAATGCTACCACATCACGGCGAAAGCCGGCAGGTTGTGCCGCTCACGGGCTTTCAGCCACCCAACCCGGCCTGGACGACGGAGCGTCTCCCTGGACTGCCGTCACATGCCGGTGACAAGCCTGACGACGACCAAGCCGACCGGGACCGCGAGGAACCCGGTTACGAGCAGCCACGCCATCGGGTTGCCAAGGTTGACGGTCCACCCGAAAGCGACCCTGGCTCCCACCAGCAGAGCCGGATCGTCGACGTTGAGATAAACGATGCCGCCCTTCCAGTACCGGTCGTCATCCCGGTCGGTCGCCACCGCTCCAGCGAGTGTTCGGGCCCGTGCCTTCCCGGCGCCCACCACAGTGACGAGGAACCCGACCAGACCGGCCGCCACGGGCAGTGCCACTACCAGGTTTGCGCCGCCGGAGAGGTGAAGCACCCCCCAAAGGTGCAACGCGAACAGCAGGACGCTGGCGTCGACACAGGCGAGGAGGATCAGCCCGGCCCGCCCGAACGCCCCGAGAGCCTTGCGGTAGCGGCACAGGCTCGCTGCCGGGTTCGCCGTGTCCAGGTCGGGTCTCGACCGGTACACGAGCACGAGCAACCCCGTCCACACTCCAGTCGCGTACAACTGACCGACAACCACCGCGAACGCGCTCGCCGGCGAGGTCTGCACCCGGTGGTCGCCCCGGGTCAAATAAACGGCCAGGTGCGGGTAGCGCACCACACCGACGATCAAGGTCGCGACGATCACCGCGACGGCCGGAAGAAGCCACCGGGCCGGGAACGCCTCGGGCTCGCTACGCCAGCTGGTATCGGTAACCACCATCTGGCGACGCCCGGCAAACCACCCCTCCGCCGACTTGACCTTCGCGATCTGCTGATGCGCCCACCAGAAACAGCTCAGGTCGGCGGCGACCTCGATGACAAGTATGAGCCGGCTCGGCCACCGTGGCACATGGCCGCCCAAGGCGATCAGCGCCGCCAGGGCGACGATCGCGATCAGAATGCTGCGCCGCTGGTAGGCGCGCCGCTCCCGACGGATCACCGGGGATTTGGCGTGCTCCGGCGGGACACGAACGCCGAACTGCAAGCTCGGCCGGGTCCCCAGCGGCCCGACGCACATGAACACCCCGAACAGCACCACCACGACGTCCCCGACCAGGACAGCCGCGCTCACGACGCCTCTCCAACCGCCGGGCCGTCGTAGGTAACTGGCACGAACCCGGCGACGATGTCCTGGCAGTGCCCGATGATCTCGTCCGCCGCCAGTCCCTGCGCAGTGGCCTCGGCCAGCATGGTCCGTAGGCGGCTCGTCCAGTCCTCTTCCCAGCCAGGCCTCGGCGGCCCGCTCGTGGCGTCGCGCTGCACTACCGCGCCGGCCTTCCGGCCGATCCGCAGCAGGCCCTCCTGGCGCAACAGGTCGTAGCCCTTGTTGACCGTGTGGAAGTTGATGCCCAGATCGACCGCCAGCTGACGGGTGGCAGGCAGCCCAGAGCCCACAGGTGCCTCACCCGTGGCGATCGCCTCGACGATCCGGTCCCGGATCTGCTGGTAGATCGGCACTGAGCTGTCGGGTTCGATACTGAGCAGCATTCGCGTCCTAGCTAGTCGCTTGGCCCGAGATGGCGTCAACGGTGGCACAGACGGTCGACACCGGCACCTGGCCGAGCCCTATGATGTATCTCTTATAGAACAGTGGATACGCTACAGCACCGCGGGCCAATGCGTTCCCGCTCCGTTGATATCCCTGCCGCACCAGGGGGACGGAGCGTCGATGCGCCGCCGCCGCTCATCGTCGGTACGGCCCAACCAGCACGTTGGCCGCCGGCCTCTCTAGCACGAGGCGCGGTGCGGAGGTTGACGGCGATGTCCGAGGCGAGCCTCTTTGCGGCAAGGGCCGGCTCCCCACCGCAAGATCGCCATCCGCGATGGGCAAGACCGCGATGACGTGGCGGCCGACCTCCTGCCAGCCGCACGACTCGTAGAAGCCCTCCAAACCCTGTCCTGACCGGAGCTCGAGGTGCAGCTGCTCCAGGTGAAGGTCGTCGCGAGCTGAGCGGGCGACTTCTTGCATGAGCGCCCGACCGACACCACTACTGCGGCGGGCGAGCGACGTCTGGACCCGGAAGACGCGGGCCCAGTGGGATGTCAGACGGCTTCGGTTTAGTTCAAGCGCCAACCACCCGATCAACGTGTCGCGGTCCAGTGCAACGAGAACGCGGGTGCCCTCGGGGTCGAGCCCCTTGACGAGACGCTCGGTCGCAGCAGTGACGTCGTCATCGGAGACGGGGGGGGGAACGGAAAGCCGACGGCACCCCCAGCGTTGGACACCTCCAGCCAGCATGCAGCGAGGCCATGTTCCATGGCTTCATCGACATCGGCCGGGGACAGTAGCCATCTATGGGTATGCGACACCGGCCAGTCTCTCATGTCCCGACCTCGCCAGAACGTTCCCTCGCAACCGTGGCCGTGACCTTGCCCTCTCACCCTCTTTGTCGAAGCCGACGAAACGGGCGCACCGAGGGCAGAGAGGCAAGGAATAGGTGATGGCTCGGAACCAGAACTCAGGGACGGGAGGAAGGAGCGGTGGGCTCCTGCGCATCCTCGGGATCGTTTACCTGATCAAGATCATCCGCGGCGACGTCAGCGGTACCGACTGGCAGGACGGGGCGGTCCTGGGGACAAGTTGTAGGAGCGGGACGGGCCCGCTCTTTCGTGCTCACCGACGAAGGCAGACCCCAGCTGGCTGCACGCGCTGGCCGATGTTGCGGAGCGATGTCGAGCCCGGGCGTGCAGACTGTCGGCGTGGAACGAGGCGATGCCGGATCCGGGTCACCAGGGAGCCGACGGGAGCTGAACCGGGGCAGCGACGTCGTAGACGGCATCCCCGTGCGCTGGGTGGCTCCAGACGGCGCGGCGACGGGCACGGCGATCTGGTTGACGCACCTCGGCGGCTCCACCGACCAGACCCAGCCGATGCTCGGCCGACTGGCGCGGCGTGGCTTTCTCGCTGTGAGCTTCGATCCGCCGGGTCATGGGCGTCGGGGAGACGGCTCTCCGCCCTGGCAGCTGGTCGGCTATGTGCTCGCCTCGTTCCGGCGGCGCATGTGGCCGTTGCTCGGACAGACCACGCTCGAATGCCTGCGCGTCCTCGACTGGGCCGACGACCGCTTCGAGGTGGGCGGGCCTCACGTCGCCGGAGGTGTCTCGATGGGCGGCGACGTGGCCGTGGCGTTGGCGGGCATCGACGAGCGGATCGCCCGAGTCAGCGCTCTCGTCGCCACGCCGGATTGGACCCGGCCCGGCATGCACACCGTGGAGGACGAGCCGCAGCTGATCGACCAGGGAAAAGCGGACAGCTACGCCCAGTGGTTCTACGACCGGCTCGATCCCATCACCCATCTGGAGGCGTATGAGCGAGCCGTCGCCATCAGCTTCCACTGCGGTAGCCAGGACCGCCACGTACCCTCCGAAGGTGCTCAGCGCTTCCGCTCCGCCCTTGTCCAACGAGACCCCTCGGTCGTCGAGCGCGTTCGAGTGACGACGTACGAGGGGCTGTCGCACCTGGACGGAGCACGCGACGACCGCCTGTACACCGACGCGCTCAACTGGCTGGCTCCGACGCCTCAGCGTCCCGTCCCCGACCGCGGTTGACGAGCGAGGCAAGATCCTCGACGCCGGACGATTTGCTACACGTGGGCGCGGAGGGCGCGGGCGTACCACTCCCAGGCGTCGAAGAGGTCGGCGGGAGCCGGGCTCGGCGCCCAGCCGGCGACGATACTGACAAGGGTGGTAGTCCTCGGATGCTCCGCCGGCGTTCGTCGGCACCGCTAGCGCCACCGGTGGTACCATACAACCATGGAGAAGACGACGCTGTACCTGCCAGCGGAGCTGAAGGCGGCGGTCAGGCGGGCCGCTGCGGAGCGCGGGGTGTCCGAGGCAGAGATCATCCGCGAGTCGATTCGCGCGTCGTTCGGCGGCGTCCGGCCTCGTCCTCGTGGTGCTCTGTACTCGAGCGCGCAGCCGATCGCCCGCGACGCCGAGGAGATGCTTGCCGGCTTCGGAGAACGCTGACCGGGTGCCTACCGTCATCGTGGACACCAGCGCTCTGCTCGCGTTCTTCGACGCCTCCGAGCCGGACCACGAAGCGGTGTCAGAGCTGCTTGCCACAGCCGATGACCTGGTCGTGTCACCGTACGTGGTGGCTGAACTGGACTACCTCGTCGCCTCCCGACATGGCGTGGACGACGAGCTGGCCGTGCTCGACGAACTGGCCGGCGGAGCGTGGCATCTGGCGGCTTTCGACGAAGAGCAGCTCCGCCGCGCCTGTGAGGTCATCGCCAGCTACCGGGATCAGCAGATCGGCGTGGCGGACGCATCGATCGTGGTGCTGGCTGAGCGCTACCGGACGCGCACGGTCGCCAGCCTGGACCGCCGGCATTTCGACGTCCTCCGGTCCTTTGACGGCGGTTACTTTGAGGTGCTCCCTCGCGTCGGTTGACGGGGCTGCGGGCACCTTGCACGGGACGGGATTTCTCGGGACATTGGCGGTCACGGCCATGCGCTGAGCAAGGTAGCCCCCCAGGCGGCTGCGTAGGGCAGAGCCATGACCAGCGTCTTCGTCGGATCTGGAACCCGATGGTTGCTCGATGGTCCTGAACCCCCCGCTACCGGTATGAGCCCAAATTCGCGCTTTGAGTGGTGGATTCGTGGGTGACACGCGCGCGGCGAGCGTGTTGACGTGAGCTCCTGGTGGTCCGTACGCTCGCCGAACGCCAGCGGGCTATCAATGTCCTCGCCTCCGCGGTGTAGGTACCGTGTTGTCGATGTGCCCAGGTGCGGCTCCCGGCGGACCGATGGCACGACCCTGCTCCCCCCGGCACAGTATGCAGACGACCGCAACCTGCGTGCCCGTCAGCGCCTGTGGGAGCATCAGCAGCCGCCGTTCGACGTCGTGGGTTGGGCCATCGACATCGCAGGCGTGAACGCCGGCCAACTTCGTGAGCGGCTCCACTGACAACTTCGTGCGAGAGCCATACTCGTTCCCGTTTGACGGAGCAAAGACGTTTGCCCTATACCTCAGGTGCGCCGGTCGAAGGCAAGAACCACTCGCGGTTGAACTGACTCCCGTAGCTT
>JAKACA010000083.1 GCA_021796455.1 Actinomycetes bacterium | reverse complement strand
GACACAATGGCGGCAGACCCGCGCACCGGTGGCTACTGGCTTGCAGGCGCGGGCGGCAACGTCTACAACTTCGATGCCCGATGGGGACTGAGCGCCGGCCAGAGCCTCCCGAGCCGGATCGTCGGCATCTCGGCCGACCCGGCCACCGGCGGCTACTGGCTCGCCACCCTCAGCGGCGACGTCTACAACATAGATTCCCCCTCGTATGGCTCCGAGGCGGGAAGGTTCCTGCCGAGCCCGATTGTCGGGATGGCTAGCTCGAGGGGTGGCCTCGGATACTGGCTCGTCGAGAAGGACGGCACGGTCCTGCCTTTCGGGCAGGCGACCTCCCAGGGCTAGGGCCGACCGGCGCCGCGAGCCGGCGACGAGGGGCCTAATCGAGTCGCGAGCAATGCCTCGTCGTGTTGCGGCCCGTGGGGAGTGTTCGGCGAGCTACGGTGCTCGTATGGAAACAGCCTCCATCCGGAGTCCCTTCTATGATGTCGCGGCCTCTTTGGGTGCCAGTTTCATGGAAGAGGGTGGCTGGTGCTGGATCGAGGGGTTCGGCGACCCCGATGGAGAGTATCTCGCAGTGCGTGACGACCTTGGCGTGTGGGACGTCTCGCCGCTCAACAAGTGGGAGTTTCGTGGTCCCGACGCGCTTGTCGCGGCGCAGGCAGTGCATACCAACAACATTCTTGGGCTCGAGATCGGCCAGGTCCGATACGGGGCACTATGCGACAGCAGTGGTCTGATGGTTGATGACGGCACTGTCTACAGGCTGGCAGACCGCGTGCTTGTGATGACGAACGGCGCGGATCGGATGGAGCACTTCGCCGAGGCCACTGCCGGCCTCGAGGTCGAGATCGAACCGGTGACGCGTTCGATGCCCCACCTAGGCTTGCAGGGCCCGCGGTCACGGCAAGCCCTCGGCGCGCTGTGCGCCGCTGACATCTCTCGCTTGGGCTACTTCCGGTTCATCCCGGAGCCGACGACGGTGGGCGGCGTTCCGTGCCTGGTATCTCGCACCGGGTTCGGCGGCGAGCTCGGTTACGAGCTCTTCTGCCAGCCGGGCCACGCTGTGGACCTGTGGGGCGTCGTGGTCTCGCAGATGAAAGCGCGTCCATACGGGGTCGGTGTCCTCGAGGCCCTGCGCGTGGAGGCCGGGCTCATCGTCCTCGACTACGACTACTGTCCCCACGAGCGGACTCCCTACGACCTCTCGCTCGACAAGATGGTGGCGATCGACAAGGTGGAGTTCCTGGGAAGCTCACAGCTGAAGCCGATTGCCTGTGACCCTCCAAGGCGCCTCAAGACGCTTCGGATCGAGGGCGACAAGCTGCCAGAGCACGGGGCGGCCGTGACACGGCGAGGCGAGCGCGCCGGCACCCTCACCAGCCCTGCGCTCAGTCCGCGCTTCGGGCTGATAGCGATGGCGATCCTCGAGAGGGCTGCGTGCGCAGACGGCGAGCGCGTCGAAGTCGAAACCGAAGGAGGGAGCATCCCTGCAACTGTCGCGCCGCTCGCGATCTACGACCCCGAGAAACGACGCCCGCGCTCCTAGGCGCGTCTCGCGAAGCTGGCTCGAGCCCAGGAGGGCCTATCGTTGACTCGTTGACCCGCAGGCGACTGAGTGGATCGGGCGATCCAGATGATGCGTAAGGGACTTCGGCAGATAAGAACAACTGGCGGCCAGGACTCGGACCCAGACAGGCCCGTGCCGAGCCCGCGCGAGCTCGACGCTCTGGCCGGAGCTGTGAGAAGAGCGCGCGAATACGCCGGCAAGGGACCGGCTGGTATCGGAGCGAGCGACGGTGCCCCGACAACCACGACTTCTCACCGCCAAAGCACCGGGACTCGCGGCGGACGCGCGCCCCGGCTCGGGTCCAGCCGCCACGTAGCCATAGTCCTGGTGGCAGTCGCCGTCGGGGCCGCCGTTGCCGGTTCGGCGCTCGTACTCTCCGACTTCACGCGCCATGTTGCGTCGCCTGCGGCCCCCACGCTCGTGCGGCCGTCAGGTCCGACGGCGCCCAAGCCCCCCGGAACCCAGCGAACGACGACCAGCTCCGCAAAGTCCGCGCAGACCACCACCACGACGCTCCCCACGACGACAACGACGACGACAACCACGACCATTCCCACCTCGTCATCTGCAGCTCCGCCCGGCGCCGCGAGCGCGCCGGGACTCGTGTCGATCACCCCGTCGCAGGGCACGGCCGGTCTCGTCGTCGTTGTCCGCGGCAGGGACCTCTTCAGCGCGAACGGGTTGGTCCTCGCGCGCGTGGACGGCCAGCCGACGCTGACTCGCTGTCCGACTCAGACCTCTTGCCTTGTGACCATACCCAAGCTCTCGGGCGGGCCATCTCGTGTGACGGTCACGGTCACCACCGAGAGCGGAACGTCGAACTCGGTATCGTTTCAGTACATATGAGTCCATCTCCAACCACGCGGCCACCTTGGCGCCTCTCGCCAGGGCGGCCCGTACGCCGGCGTGGCGAAAGATGCCGCGGCGATCCCGCTCTTGGCACCTAGGCGTCCCGGCGCGTCAGCACCGTGGCTCCTATCGCGAGGAGCGCGAGGGTATAGCAGCACAAGATCAAGAAACCCACCCATGGAGAGAACAAGACGGCGCCACCAAAGTCCGTCACTGCTGGGCGGGTAGCGGTCATGTTCTCGGCGATCACGAGCGGCAGGAACTTGATGACTCCGTGCTGGAAAGAGACGGGGAACGCCTGCAGGATCAACGGCAACACCAGCATCACTCCGACGTAGGCGGCGATCGCGCCAGCGGTGTGGCGGATGATCGTGGCGAGAGCGAGGGCGAACAGCCCGACCACGGTGAGGACGAGGCCTGCTCCTGCGACGGCTCGGAGCACGCCAGGTTGCCCGAGGGACGCATAGGGCGTCGTGCCCTTCAGCAGGTCCTGGCCGAGGAGGAAGGCCGCGAACGTGATCACCTCGCTCGTGACAAGAGCTACGGCGCCGAACACGAGCGCTTTGCAGGCGAGCACGAGCGGCCGGTTCGGTGCGGCGGCAAGTGTGGAGCGGATCGTGCCGGTGCTGTATTCGGCGCTCATCGTGAGTACTCCGAGCACGCCGATCGATATCTGTCCCAGGAACAGCCCGGCAAGGCTGCGCGCGGTCGGATCGAACCCGATGTGATCCGCGATGCCTCCGCTGCGCCAGTGCGCAGCCGTGACGGCCGTAGCCAAAGCACCGATCCCGATCACAGCCGCAACCGTGACGACGAGCGTCCAGATCGTCGAGCGGACCGTGCGGAGCTTGGTCCACTCGGACGCGATCAGCTGGATCGGCCCATAGTGGCCGGGCGGCGGCTGGCCGCGTCCCGCCCACCGATCGTCCCCGCGACGGCCCGTCTCGGCGATCGTCACGACTCGCCTGACCTCGCTCCGCGATACTCCACGCTCTCGTCGGTCAGCTCCATGAATGCCTCCTCCAGCGAGGCCGTCTGCGGGCTCAGCTCGTGGAGCGCGTAGCCCCGCGTGGCCGCGAGGTCGCCTATGTCGGCCGCGCTCAGCCCGCTGACTTCGAGCGCTCCATCTCCCATCCGCGCGATCTTGCCGCCGGAGCTCACGATAACGGCAGCGAGGGCGTCGGATTGCGGCGAGCGCACCTTGACGTGGCTGTTCGAGCTGGCGCCGAGAAAGTCCCCGATCGTCGCTTGCGCGATGAGGCGGCCCTTGCCGATGACTACGACGTGATCGGCCGTCACTGCCATCTCGCTCATGAGGTGGCTCGACACAAGAACGGTCCGACCCTCGGACGCAAGGTGCTTGAGCAGCAGGCGAACCCAGCGGATGCCCTCAGGATCGAGCCCGTTCACGGGCTCGTCGAAGAGCAGGACCCCCGGGTCTCCGAGAAGGGCGGCGGCGATGCCAAGCCGCTGACCCATCCCGAGAGAGAACGTACCGGCACGCTTTCGCGCGACGCCGGTTAGACCGACCAGCTCGAGCACCTCGGCGATGCGTGCTCTGGATATCCCATTCGTCTGGGCCAGAGCGAGCAGGTGGTTGTAGGCGGTCCGTCCGGGGTGGACAGACTTCGCCTCGAGCAGGCCGCCGACCTCCCGCAGCGGCCAGGGAAGGTCGCCGTAGCGGCGTCCGGCGACGGTCACGTGGCCACCGTCCGGCCGGTCGAGGCCCAGGATCATTCGCATGGTCGTCGACTTGCCCGAGCCGTTGGGCCCGAGAAAGCCGGTCACCATGCCAGGCCTGACATCGAAGGAGAGGTGGTCGACAGCCACGGTCGAGCCGTAGTTCTTGGTCAGATCCTCGACTTCGATCAAGACTCTCTCCGAGTCGAGGTCATGCGCCCTTTGTCGCCTGCGACTCAAGTGCCGGCCCGCCACCTCTGTTCTCCTCGCCTGCCGGCCCGCCACCTCTGTTCTCCTCGCCTGCCGCCCGGCCGACCGTCGTGTGGCCCGGTGGCGGCTCGACCGCAGCCCTGGAGGCAGCTTCGAAGGCCTCCGTCGCTTTCGACATCGCCTGGTCGTTGGCAACCAGCGTCTCGTGCAGTCTCTCGGCCCGACGGCGCGAAGCTTCGGAGAGCGCTCCCTCGTAGTTGGTCACGGCCTCGCGCAGAGCTGCTGCTCGAGCGGTTCCGGCCGAGAAGATCGCATCGGCACGGGCCTGGCCTGCAGTCCGGATAGCCTCGGCGCGCGCTATAGCGCTCGCGGCCGCAACCTCCGCGGCACGCAGCGCTTCCTGGTGGGCCTTGTCGGCGGCCGCCAGCTCGTCCTGGTATGCCTGCTCGACAGCGCGCGCCGCCGTCTCCTCGGCTCGCTTCAGCAGTTCCCCGTACCTCGCCTCTGCGGTGCGCATCGCGGCAGCCCTCGTGTTCTCGGCTGCTCTCAGGGACTCGTCGTGCTCCTTTGTCAGCTGTCGAAGCGCCTCGGCTCGCTCGATCGAAGCGGACCTGATGATGTTCGCCCGCTTGACGGTCGCCGCCTTCACCCGCTCAGCTCGCGCGAGCTCGGCCTCGGCGGCCTCCTCCGACGCGCTCAGAGCCTCTTCGCGCGCTTGGTCGGCTGCACGCATGGCCTCGTCTTCAGTCCCGTGCCCCGTGTCGAGACGCACCACGTTGCTTCTCATCTCGATCCTCCCTTCAGGCCCGCAGGCCCTGACTGGGGACAGTGACGTCCCACCTCGAGCCTTGCATGGACATCTCAGTCAAGCTGGACGAATCTCTCAAGTTGGCCCATCCTCTGGCTGCTTCGACGGCTCTATCGCGGCGTCTGCCGGCGCCGGGGGGGCATCTGATGCACGCCAGCCCACGCCGAGACGCCGGCGGATCTGCAGAATTCTCAAGGAGGCAGCGACCGCGGCCAGAAGGACGCCGCCGAGGGCCGCGAACACCAGCGCAGCACCTAGGGGTATCGCACCGCTGGCGCTGAAGAACGACACCTTCACCGATCGCGTGTTCTGGAGAACGAACACGAGCAGGAGCGCGAGCACGATCGCGCCCAGCACGAAACCGACCCACACTCCGGAGATCCTCGTTGGTGCCGTGGCGCGATACCGGCGGGCTCGCCGCTGTCGAGGCGATCTGCCTGCCGCCGGAGCAGTTGGTGCCTCGGGGCTCTCGGGCCGATCTGTACCGGCATCAGCGTGGGGATCGCTCACAATGGGCTCCCGCCTTTAGGCGTCCGCGACCGGGGAGCAGTGATCGACAGGCAGAGGTAGTGCGCCTGTCTCTGCTCGCCCTGATGGCTCTGCAGTCATCTGAGGACCCTTCGTCAAGCCTGACAGCTACGTGTCTGGCAGTTGCGGTGCTGGCAGCCGCGCGCCCGTCTTGAGACTAGCGCTCATGGCTCTCAGCTCTGACACGTATCACGGCGCGGTCGGTAACGATGACATCCACGCTCACGTCGTCGCTCGTCGCGGGCACCTGCTCGACCACCTGCTCGGCAAAGCCTATGGCGATGAGAGCGGGCATTGCAGGGAGCCCCCGGAGGAACCTGTCGTAGTACCCGCCGCCGTAGCCAAGGCGCGCGCCGCGGCGGTCGAAGGCCAGTCCCGGGAGGATCACGGCGTCGATAGCGCTCGTCTCGACATGCCGGCGGAGCCGAGGCTCGCGCGGCCCGTAGCTTGTCGGTTCGAGCGGCTCGCCGCTGCGGTGAGCGGCGACCGCCATCTCGCCTGCCTCCAGGTAGGGGAGGAGCACCTGGATACCGGCCGCTTCCAGCCGCTCGAGGAGCTCTGTGGTAGGGACTTCGGAGCCGAAGGAGGCAAAGGCAAGAACAGTGTGTGCGGACGCGATCTCGGGAAGTGAGACCACAAAGGAGACGATGCGCGCGGCCGCCTTCGACCTCTCGGCTGGAGGTATCTCTCGGCGGACCCTGCGCATCGTCTCCCGCATCAGGTCTTTGGGGGAGCGCGATGAGCTGCGCGATGCCTCGCGAGCAAGCGCTGCGACGCGGTCGACGGCCGCGCGCGTGGTCGCCGCGAAGGCTGTGCCGGCAGTGACCGGCGCGTCGTGGTCAGCTTCCACCTCGAACACCTCTGCCCCAAGCGCTTCAGCCAGGGCCCGCTGCTTGGACGGAGACACGAGTCGATCAGCCGTCGTCACCACGGCGCAAGCGGGAAGACCAAGCGTGGGAGCCCAGCCTCGCGCGTCGTAGGTACTGAGCGCCCTACCCGCCTCGACGATTCCGCGTACGTCGCTACGGCTGATCTCGGCTGCCAGCCATGCCCGGTACTGCTCGATGGCAGGCTCCCTCTCGACGACCTCGCGAAGCGCGCGCTGCAGCACGCCGCCACCAGATCCGGCGCGCAGACCGGCTTCGACAATGTTGAGGCTCCGCCACAGGGCGCGTTCTCGCAGGGCCTCCTTGAACTCGAGCGAGGTGGACTGGAGCACGAGCCCCCGGCAACGCTGAGGATGCCGCTGCGCCAAGAGGAGCGCGATGGGGCCTCCCATCGAGTATCCGACGACGATCGCGTCTTTGAGACCCAGCTCGTGGAGCAGCGCGGCCGCATCGTCTGCGCAGTCCTCCAGGGTGAAGGGGACCCTGGACCGCAGCCCCCTCCCGTGGCCACGGTGGTCCAGGGCCAGCACGCGATAGCTCTGCTCGAGGGCGGGGTAGACGCGGAAGAAGTTGGTGTCGGCGCTCGCTCCCCAGCCATGCAGCAGCAGCACCGCCGGTAGCTCGCGCCCTGTGTCGCGGACGAATAGCTCACCCACTCCCGCTACCGAGACGACGCGGCCCGGTGGCAGTGGCGGCGGCAGGGGAGGGGACGGGGATAGGTGCAAAGGGCGGGTGAAGTCGCGCAGGCGACGGACCTCTTGGCGGATCGAGGGGTTGAGAGCGATCACACCGAGGGCCGCCGCTGCGGCAGCTCCGAGCCTGGTCGCGACCTTCCTGCCCTGAGTGCTCACGAGGCGCCCTCCTTTGTGCGATATGGCTCGAGAGTACGGTCGCCGTGCCGCTCTGCTCACACCTCGACAGTTCTCGTGCCCGCCCACGTCGTATAAATGACTTGTAGTCAATAAAGCAGTGGGCTGATTGCTGTCCGCAGGGGCTTGACACATCTCCTCAGTAAAGTCACACTCACCGTGACAGCGCCGGGTTGAAGCTCATTTATGACTGGAAGTCACACTTAGTGAACGGCAGCCGCAGTTGGGATGTGATCGTGGTCGGTGGTGGTCACAACGGCCTTACGGCCGGCGCGATGCTCGCGGGTGCCGGGCTGTCCACCCTGGTGCTCGAGAGCCGCGACATTGTCGGGGGCTGCTGTGTCACCGAAGAGATAGCGCCCAACTGCCGCGCATCGACGACCTCGTACATCGCGAGCATGCTCCGTCCCGAGGTGATAAGGGCACTCGCGCTCGGTCGGCACGGTCTCGCGATGGTGCCTTGCGAGCCTGTGCTGCAGGTGGCACTCGAGGGCGGTCGGGTCGTGGCCCATTGGAACGAGCCCGCGCGGACCGCGGCCGAGCTGCAGCCCTACTCGCTTCGCGACGCACGCGCATTCGTCGCGGCCGACGAGGAGCTGCGGCGCCTCGCGAAGCGTCTGCAGCCACTTTTCATGGAACCGCCCCCAGACACGCGCTCGCGCTCGCTCTCGGGCTATCTGGAGCTGCTGCGTCTCGCGTTCAAGCTTCGGGGAACTACCGGCAAAGACGTCGAAGGGCTGACTGAGCTTCTCACGGGCAGCCTCGGGCAGTTCATCGACGGCCATTTCGAGTCCGACGAGGCCAAGGCGCTCATGCTTGCCAACAACCTCTACGGCAAGCACGGAGGTCCCTACCAGCCCGGCACGCTCGTCGGTCTTGCGTTCCATCTCCTCACCGGGGGCGAGGAGAACCTGCAGGGCTACTTCGGGCACGTGATGGGTGGGATGGGCGCCATCGCCAACGCGATCGCATCTGCAGGCCGGAGCCGAGGGATGGTGATCCGCACTGGCACCGCCGTCGAACAGGTCACTGTCAAGGCAGGGCGAGCCCAAGGCGTGGCTCTGTCAGATGGGACCGAGCTGAGAGCGAGGACGGTGCTCTCGGGCGTCGACCCGAAGCGCACCTTTCTCCGACTCCTTGGCAAGTCGGAGCTTCCCACGGGGTTCCGTGCCGCCGTCGAAGGGATCAAGATGGACGGTCCCTGCGCGAAGGTGAACCTTGTCCTTGACGCCGAGCCAGCTGTCATCGGCATGCCCAGCGGTGCCAGCCCCGGCCGGCGCGCGCTTTTCACCCTGCCCCCCAGTCTCGCGGTGGCTGACGCCTGCTACGACCGGTCAAAGCGCGGGGAGCTTCCCGACGCCGAGCAGCTGTTCATCGACTGCGTGGTCGCGTCGAACGTGGACGGCTCTCTCGCGCCGCCTGGTCGCCACATCATGACATGCTTTGTCCAGTACGTCCCCTACAGACTTGCCGCCGGGACCTGGGACGACTGGCGCGAGGAGCTCGGCGACCGCGTCATCAGGCGTATAGGGCACTTCGCCCCCAACGTGCCAGCGGCCGTCGTCGCGCGCCAGGTGCTCACGCCCCTTGATCTCGAGCGTGAATATGGGCTGAGCGAGGGCAACATCTTTCACGGCGACATCGCCTCCGATCAGCTGTTCCATATGCGGCCGGTGCCTGGTTGGGCGCGCTATGCGACGCCCGTCGCAGGGCTCTATCTCTGCGGCGCTGGCGCTCATCCCGGTGGCGGCGTGACGGGCGCGCCGGGCTACAACGCCGCCAAGCGGGTCATGGCGGACAGGAAGGCTTCGCGGTGAGCGCGGACGTCATTGTCGTCGGGGCCGGCGTCATTGGCGCCGCGACGGCCTTTCATCTGAGCCTTCTCGACGCCGGCGACGTGCTCGTCTTGGACAGGGACCACGTGGGCTCGGGCATGAGCAGTCGGTCTTCTGCGCTCGTCCGGATGCACTATGCCTTCGGCCCCGAGGTGGAGCTGGCGGTGCGAAGCGACCAGATGTTCGACGCCTGGCCACAGCTCGTCGGTGCGCCCCACTGCGTGCGCCGTACTGGATTCGTCCGGATCGTGCTGCCAGGTGAGGAGCCACAGCTCCGGGCCAACGTCGCTATGCAGCAGGCTCGCGGGGCCAAGGTCGAGCTCATCGACGGGGCCACATTGGCAGAGGTAGCACCAGGGCTCGTGGCCTACGACGTGACCTGGGCTGCGTGGGAGGAGCACGGGGGTTACGGCAACGGGTCAGTTGTCGCAGGTGACATGCTCGAAGCCGCGCGCCGCGGCGGTGTCGGATACCGGCCCCACAGCGCGGTGAGGTCGCTTCTCCGGCGTGGCGACCGGGTGGTCGGGGTCGAGACGGATGCGGGAGCCGAGCTCGCCGGCACGGTCGTGCTGGCCGCGGGCGTGTGGTCGCCGCCGCTTCTTGCCGGGGTCGGTTTGCGGCTACCGATCGAAGGCGAGCTGCACCACGTCGCCGTGCTCAAGCACGAAGCCGGGCGCGGTGCCCGAGTCGCCTGCATCGACTCGACCACCCAGACCTACTTCCGTCCCGAGGGCTCGCCCGAGACGACGCTCGTCGGCGCCTTTGCCGGCTCGCCGATCGACCTGCCCGACAGCGCTCCGCCTGGCCCGGATCCAGCGGAGCTTGCAGCCATAGCGGCGAGTGCTTCGCGCCGGGTCCCCGCACTGCAAGACGCGGGTATCACCGGAGGAGTGATCGGCGTCTACGACATGACACCTGATGCACGGCCCTTGCTCGGCATCGTTCCTGGTCTCGACGGCCTCGTCGTCGCCGCGGGCTTCTCGGGGATGGGCTTCAAGATATCACCGGCCGTCGGGGAGGCCCTCGCCGAGCTCGTGACGACCGGCGACTCCACGCGAGTCGACCTGAGGCCGTTTCGACCGAGCCGCTTCGACGAGGGAGAGCCCATCTCACCACCGTTTCCCTACTCCGACGACTGAGGAGCGCTCTCAGTGACCCACCGCGTCGTCACCCTCAGCGACGTCGCCATCCCGCTCTCCGATGGGACCAAGCTGGCGGCGCGCATCTGGCTGCCTGCAGACGCCGATGGCTCGCCTGTCCCGGCGATACTGGACTTCCTGCCCTATAGGCAGGGGGATCTGATGGTGGTGCGCGACTCGACGATCTTTCCCTACTGGGCCGCGCGTGGCTATGGGTGTGCTCGCGTCGACCTTCGGGGAACAGGCAATTCGACTGGGATCATCACCGACGAGTACACCGCGCAGGAGCAGGCCGACGGCGAGGAGGTGATCGCGTGGCTCGCGGCCCAACCGTGGTGCGATGGGGGAGTGGGGATGACCGGGATCTCCTGGGGCGGCTTCAACAGCCTGCAGCTCGCCGCGAGACGCCCGCCAGCTCTGCGCGCCATCATCACGCTGTGCGCCAGCGACGACCGGTACTCAGATGACGTCCACTACCGCGGCGGCTGCTTGCTCGCAGTCGACATGTTGCAGTGGGCCGTCGCAATGCTCACCTGGAACGCGCTTCCCCCTGACCCGGCGGTCGCAGGCGGGACCTGGCGGGAGGAGTGGCGCCGGCGG
The DNA here is from genome assembly GCA_021796455.1 of Actinomycetes bacterium. Taxonomy (GTDB): domain Bacteria; phylum Actinomycetota; class Acidimicrobiia; order Acidimicrobiales; family Bog-793; genus JAKACA01. Next base: position 2,304 of record JAKACA010000083.1, on the reverse strand, counting down.
GTCGAGGAAACGCCGGCGTTCATCGAGCCCTGGATGACGCATCAGCGCAGGGACGACTACTGGCGCCAGGGCTCGGTCTGTGAAGACTATTCGGCCATAGAGGTGCCCGTCTACGCGGTAGGTGGCTGGTCGGACGGCTATGTGGATGCAGTTCTGCGCCTGCTGGCCAACTTGAGCTGTCCGCGTAAGGGGCTCATCGGTCCATGGTCGCACGCCATCCCCAACGACTCGGTCCCCGGTCCGGAGATCGGCTACCTCGAGGAGGCCCTGCGCTGGTGGGACTGCTGGCTGAAGGGCATCGACACCGGAATAACCTCCGAGCCGATGCTGCGGGCATGGATGCAGGAGTACACCCAACCTGCACCGTTCCACGCGGTCTGGCCTGGAAGGTGGGTAGCCGAGGCGCAGTGGCCCCCGCCCGGCGGGCTTGGCCAGCGGATGGCTCGGCTGTACCTGGTCGCGCGCGCGGGCGACAGCGCAGGCAGCCTCGAGACACAGCCAGGTGACGGCAGGTCGCTCCTCCACAGCGGGGATCAGACGGCCGGGCTCGACGCGGGCTCTCTCACCGCAGACGGCGGATACGGTGACTGGCCTGGAGATCAGCGGGGCGAGGACGGCAGGTCGCTGTCCTTCACGTCCGCTTTGCTCGACCGGGACTTGGAGATACTGGGCAATGCCTCGGTGGAGCTCGAGATCTCGAGCACGCGCCCGCTCGCGACCGTGATCGTCCGGCTGCTCGACGTCGCTCCGACGGGAGAGTCGCTGCTCGTGAGCCGCGGCATGCTCAATCTCACCCATCGCTTCGGTCATGACAGGGTCGAGAAGCTCGATCCGGGCTGTTCCAGCACCGTGTGCGTGCCGCTCAAGGCCATTGGTCACGGCTTTCCGGCCGGACACCACATCAGGGTCGCCGTCGCCTCGACTTACTGGCCCTGGATATGGCCTGCACCCGAAGACGTGACGCTCGAGCTCTCGTGCGGCGCCTCGAGCTTCATCGATCTGCCCGTCCGCGACCGCCAAAGCGGCGACCTGGCGCTTCGCGAGCTCGGACCGCCCGAGAGGGTCACGCCGGTCGCTCACGAGCATCTCGGGGGCCAACCGACGTCGCGCAAGATCGTCCACGACCTTGCGACGTCGTCGAGCGAGGTCGTGTTCGACTGGAACGTCGGGGGCAACGTCCGCCTCGCCGACTCCTCGATCGAGTACGACGGGGCCACCCTTACCACCTATCGAATCGACAACACAGGTCCGCTCTCTGCCGAGGTGACGACAGAGCAGTCGGCGTCCCTCAGGCGAGAGGGAGACTTCGATGTGCGTGTCGAGACGACCGGCAAGATGACCGCCGATGCCGAGAGCTTTCTCGTGACGATGAGCCTCGATGCCTTGGAGGACGGGCACCGGGTCATGAACCGACTGTGGAGCCTGCGCTTTCCCCGCGACGGGGTGTAGGGACCGTCAGCGCTGTCAGCCCAGGCATTCGGGCACGATGAGCGAGAAGCGGAACCCCCCGAGATCCCCTCCGGCGCCTAGAGGCAGCGGTCACCGGTCGCCACAGCGCGCCGTGGCACGCCAGGAGGCCAAGGTCGAGCGGATCGTGGAGGTCGCGATGGAGCGCTTTGCTGTCGCGGGCTACGAGGGAGCGCGCGTCGAGACCATCGCGGAGCGCGCAGGGGTGTCAAAAGGCGCGATCTTCGGCTATTTCGGCAGCAAGGCAGGGCTCTTCCTTGCCGCCTACGAGGCCGCTGCGAGATCGTTCAGTGCCTACCTCGATGCTCCGCCCGAAGTGCTCGAGGCGGGTTTCTTCGCTACTGTCACCTACTGGCTCGAGCGCACGACACGCTTGGTGCAAGACTCATGGATCCCTTACCGGGTGACGCTTCTCGGCAGCTACTGCTCGGATCTGCACCTTCGCCGAGAGATCACCCAATTCCAGCTCCGTGAGGATCCTCCCGGCACGCGGGCCTTTGTTCGCTTCGGCATCGAGCGTGGCGAGGTGCGACGGGACATCGACCCGAAGATGATCGTCTCGCTCGTCGATTGGCTCATGGACCGGTGCCAGGACGCCATCGTCGCCGAGGAGCTGGATCCGGGGCTTTTTGGAGCCAACGCGCAGTCTCCGGAGGACCGCCATGAGCGGTACATGCAATTCGTGGAGCTTCTGCGGAGCGCCATCGGCGTCCGTTGAGGGCATTCCACGAGGGCTTCTTGTGCAACTTGCGCGCATATGCGATTGTCCGTACAATACGGACATGCATACCGGTGGCTTCCGATGACGCCTCTCGCCTTCGTGATCTCTCTCGCCCT
>JAKACA010000082.1 GCA_021796455.1 Actinomycetes bacterium | reverse complement strand
CCTCGCATGGGGGGGAGTCGATGCGAAACGATTCGGAGTAGCTCCACGTGGATCTTGGAATCGTTCTCTCCTTCAACCGTGGCCCACCCTCACCTGCGGGAATTGTGGCCATAGCTGGGTGAGCTACGCCAGCTCAGGCAGACGCTTTGGAGCCTGCCGGACCGTTGTCTCGGTTCCTGCAAGGCTCAGGGGCCGTGACGTGGATCGATCGATGAGCCCCTGCATACTGCATCGGCGGTCATAAACCGAGACCGAGGTCCCGTCCTGGACGCTCCAGCTGACGGCGGTGATCGAGCTCCAGCCGGGCGCACTCAGCCTGGGGACTGACGTCACGCTCGACGATGTCCCAGACGATGTCGAGGTCGATGGTCAGGTAGCCGTGAACGGCACGGTTCCGGAACCCGGCGATGTCGTCCCACGGGATCTCAGGGTGCGCCTCCTTGAACGATGCAGCGACGCGCTGCGTCGACTCCGCCAAGGTCTGGAGGCGATACATGGTGGCGTCGCGAAGTTCGAAGTCTCTGTCGAACTCCGCGCGCTTGCGGAGCAGCGCCGTCCGCTCGATCAGCGCAGCGGTAGCGTCGATGTGCGCGAGGTACAGCGTGTCGTCATGCTCTGTCACAAGGAAACGAGCTGCGACTCGATGCGCTCGCGGACGGCCTCCTCGAGGCCCGTCCCGATCTCGACGGGGTAGCCGAGAAGATCTTCGACCTCGCGAGCGAACGCGAAGAGGTCGAGCCCGCGGTGCCCCCGCTCGAACTCGACAAGAAGATCGATGTCACTCGTCGGGGTCGCTTCGCCTCGCGCCACCGATCCGAAGACACGGATGTTGGAAACCCCACGCATGGCGGCCACTCGAAGGATCTCGTCGCGGTGAGCGCGCAACAGGACCAGCGAGGGAGCTGGTCGTTCGTTGTCCCGGTCAGTGCTCATGGTGCAATCGTAGACAGGAGGTGCGCGCGCCCGTGAGCTTGGGCGCCGCAGGAGGAGCTTTACGACACCGCGCCGGGGTGTGAAGGTGTGAAAGAGAGTTACTTGCTGCCCGACCGAGCGGACACCGGAGGGGCCCCGTCACCAGGGGCGACGTTGCAGCTTCGACAACGGCGGAGGAGGTGGGATTTGAACCCACGGACCCTTGCAGGTCACACGATTTCCAATCGTGCCGATTCGGCCGCTCTCGCACTCCTCCGAGCCGGCGCGGTAAACGCCGGCGGCGCCTCAGGGTATCTTGTTAGCTCGGCGCTGCCGCGCGCAGCGGCCGGGTTCTGCGCAATTGGCGACCGTGAACCGAGTCAGGGCCGGAAGGCAGCAGCTCTCAGCGGAACAGCTGGTGTGCCGCAGGCGACCTGGCCGCTGCGCTCGGCAGCGCCGTCTTTGTATCGGCCTCGATCAACCAGGCTGCCCGCCCCGGCGCCGCGCCTGCTCGCCGGTCGCCCTAATGTCAGTTGTCGTGGCCGACCAGTTCCAATCGCTCTACAGGCGGTACCGGCCCCAACGCTTTGCGGAGGTCCGCGGTCAGGCGCACGTGGTGCCCGGCCTGCGCAACGCCGTTCGGGACGAGCGCGTTGCTCACGCATATCTGTTCTCTGGCCCGAGAGGGACCGGCAAGACCTCGACGGCTCGCATACTCGCGAAGGCGCTGAACTGTGCGAGTCCGGAAGAGGGCGAGCCGTGTGGCCGTTGCGATTCCTGCCTCGACATCGCCCGTGGAGCCTCGCTCGACGTCCATGAGCTCGATGCTGCCTCCAACAACGGCGTCGAGGCCATGCGCGACCTTGTTGCGCGGGCCTCCCTTGCGACGCCGGGAAAGTGGAAGGTCTACATCGTCGACGAGGTCCACATGCTCTCGACCGCCGCGTCGAACGCCCTATTGAAGACTCTCGAGGAGCCACCCTCGCACGTCGTGTTCGTGTTGGCCACGACAGACCCGCAAAAGGTGCTGCCGACTATCCGCAGCCGCACTCAGCACTTCGAGTTCCACCTTCTCGAGCCGTCCACGCTCGTGGAGCTTCTCGGCGAAGTTGCGCAGGACGCCCGCCTGGAGCTCCCGCCGGAGGGTATCGAGGCCGCGGTGCGCCGCGCGCACGGATCTGCGAGGGACGCTCTTTCTGCTCTCGATCTCGTCGTCGCAGCGGGATTCGTCGAGGATGACGGGCGTTTTGTCCGTGACCTCATAGGAGCGATTGCGGAAAGAGATACTCATCTGGCACTTGGCGCCGTTGAGCAAGCGATGGTCGCGGGGCTCGACGCGGCTCGGTTGGCCGCGGAGCTCGTCGACGGGCTGAGAGAGATCTTTCTCTCCACCGTGGCCCCCGATCTGGACCGGTCCTCCCGGCCGGCTGTGACCTTCGGCGAAGGTGACAGCCGTAGTTTCGGTCCGGCAAGGTGTGTACGTGCGCTCGAAATGATCGGCAAGGCGATAGTCGATATGCACGACGCTCTGGACGCCCGTACGACTCTCGAGGTCGCTCTCGTCCGTCTTACTCACCCAGAGGTCGATGACGGCGCCGGCGCGATCCTCGAGCGGCTCGAGCGGCTCGAAAGGCGTGTGCACGAGCTTGGCACCGCCCCGCCCAGCCCCGCCCCGCCCAGCGGTGCCCTGCCCCGCCCAGCTCCGCTCCGCCCCGCCGAGCCTCGCTCCGCCCCGCCCAGCGGCGCCCCGCCCAGCGGCGACTCACCCGCGCTCGGCGCCTACCTGAAGGCGCGTGGGGCCCCCGACCCGGCCCCGACACCAGCCCCGACGCCAGCCCCGACACCAGCCTCGGCATCGCTACCGGCCGAGGCGGTCGATCCGCCGCCGCCCCCGCTGCCCACCCGCGACGACCTGGTCATTGCCTGGGGGGATCATGTCCTTGCTGCCCTCAGGCCGCGAGCTCGTGCCGTGTACAACGCCGGACGTTTCGTGGACGTGCAAGGGGGCGTCGCCGTCTTCGCGCTGCCGAACTCCGCGCACCTCGAGCACGCCGCCCCGCTCGTAGATGAAGTTGCCGATGCCCTCAGCCGCCATCTCGGGGTGCGCTTGACGCTGCGCTTGGTCTCCGAGGCCAGCGACTCCGGTGGAGCTGCACCCGGTGGCGGCGAGGATCGCACGGGCGGCAGCGGTCTATCTCGGAGCCCGGCCGATGCGGGGACGGCTATGGATAGCGGTGACGGCTCCGCGAGCCGGAGAGACGATCGATCGAGTCAGCGGGACCACGGCCGCGCCGCGAGCGCGGAGGACGGTACTCACGACGAGCATCTCGATGTCGAAGATATCTCTCGCGCAGAGCTGGGTGGGCGACATGACTCCCTGTCCTGGGCGGAGGGCCGCCTGCTCGAAGCATTCCCTGGAGCTGAGGAGGTTCCCTGATGTCGTCGGACGAGGAAGGTAGTCGTGGCGAGGTGGCCGGGCCCGATGGGAGTGCCCGGGCCGGTGAGACGGGCCCGACCGATGAGACAGTCGGGCCCGGTGAGACACCCCGGGCCGCTGAGGAGGGATCCGATCCAGAGCCGGGCGCCGTGGTGGACCTGGCGAGCAGCCTGGGCGGCCTGCTGGCCCAGCTCGGAGCCGTAGCGGAGCAGCTCGACGATGCCTCCGAGGATGTCTCCGACGTCGTCGTGGAAGGCTCGTCGGCGGGAGGCGCCGTGGTCATCAAGCTGACTGGTGGCTACGAAGCCGTGTCGGTCGAGATCGATTCGCACCTTGTCGACCCCTCTGAGACGGCCCTGCTGGAAGACGCAGTGCTGGCGGCGCTTCGCGACGCGCTGGACCAGGTCGCCGCGGTGCACGAGGAGCTAGGCGGCGAGCTCGAGAGCACCGAGCCCGATCTCTCGAGCCTGCTCGCAAAGCTCGGCGGCCTTGCCGACTTTGCCGGCCTCGACTTGGGCAGCCTGGGCAACTTGGGCAGCCTGGGCAGCCTGGGCAACTTGGGCAGCCTGGGCAATCTGGGCAGCCTGGCCGACTTGGGCAACTTGGGCAGGCCCGAGGACCTCATCGCCGGCCTGAGCGGGGCACTCGGTGGTCTGAGCGGGGACTTCTCCGGCACGTTCGGCACCGGAGCCGCGGGCGGTGCGGCGCCCGCTGAGAGCGACAACGAGCGGGATCCTGAGTGAGCGTCTTCGCGGGTCCGATCCAGGAGTTGGTCGACGAGCTCGGGAGGTTGCCAGGAATCGGCCCCAAGTCAGCCCAGCGGATCGCCTTTCATATCCTCGAGGTTCCGAAGGAGGAAGCCGTTCGCCTCGCAACAGCCATATCCGGGGTGAAGGACCGCATACGGTTGTGCGAGAGGTGCTTCAATGTCGGGGAGGCCGCTTTGTGCGCTGTCTGTTCGGACTCGAGGCGTGACTCCTCGATTGTGTGCGTGGTCGAGGATCCCCGTGACATCGTGGCAGTCGAGCGGACTCGTGAGTTCCACGGGACCTATCACGTTCTCGGCGGAGCTCTTAACCCGATAGAAGGGGTCGGTCCCGACCAGCTGAGAGTGCGAGATCTCCTCGGCCGTCTCGAGCCCGAAGGTGTCGCCGAGGTGATCATCTGCACGAACCCGAACCTCGAGGGAGAGGCGACAGCGATGTACCTGGCCCGGTTGCTCGGGCCGCTCGGCACCAAGGTGACCCGAATCGCGAGCGGGTTGCCGGTCGGTGGTGACCTCGAGTACGCCGACGAGCTCACCCTCGGACGGGCGTTAGTGGGACGCCGGCAGATGGCTACCTGACAGCGGCGGCATTGACGCCGCCTGCGCATCGCGTCAGCGGAGCGTCCGCAGCAGAGCGGCGTCTCCCTGGCCGCCACCGCCGCAGAGCGCCACCGCGCCAACTCCTCCACCGCGCCGATGGAGCTCATGGAGGATCGTCAGCGCCAGGCGGGCCCCCGACATGCCTATCGGGTGCCCGAGGGCTATCGCCCCGCCGTTGACGTTGACGACGGTGCCGGAGAGGCCGAGGTCGTCCATCGAGGCGACGGCGACGGCGGCAAACGCCTCGTTGATCTCGAACAGGTCGATGTCGTCGAGAGCCAGCCCCGCGCGCTCGATCGCTTTGCGGATCGCTCGGGAGGGCTGATGCAGCAGCGAGGTGTCAGGACCCGCGACCTGGCCGTAGGAGACGAGCTCGCCGAGTGGCGTCACGCTCAGCTCGTCTGCCTTGGCGCGCGAGGCCACGACGAGGGCGGCCGCGCCGTCAGAGAGCTGGCTCGCGTTGCCGGCCGTGATCGTGCCGGCGTCGTCGAATGCAGGCCTGAGCTTGGAGAGCGACTCGGGTGTCGTCTCAGCTCGCACGCCCTCGTCCACTTCGAAGGCAACCGGGTCGCCTCTCCTCTGCGGCACGAGCACGGAGACGATCTCAGCCTCGAAGCGCCCCTCTTTGATCGCCGCGGCAGCTCTCTCGTGAGATGTGGCCGCGAACGCGTCCTGGCGCTCTCGGCTTATCGCGGCTGCGCGGCTGTAGGTCTCGGTGCCAGCACCCATCGCGACGTGGTCGAACGCGTCGAACAGGCCGTCGTGCATCATCGAGTCGACCACCGTCTGGTCGCCTGCCCGGTAGCCGGCGCGTGCACCTTTGAGCAGGTAGGGGGCCGTCGTCATCGACTCCATGCCACCGGCGACGACGATTTCAGCGTCGCCGGCTTGGATCAGGAGGTCAGCTAGGTAGAGGGCGTTGAGCCCCGATAGGCAGACCTTGTTGACAGTGGTCGCCGGGACGGTCATCGGGATACCGGCCCGCACAGCCGCCTGTCTCGCGGTTATCTGTCCCTGGCCGGCTTGGAGAACCTGACCCATGAAGACGTAGTCGACCTCGCTTGCCTTCACTCGCGCGCGCTCGAGAGCCGACGAGATGGCAGCTCCGCCGAGATCCATGGCAGAAAAGCCTGCGAGGGCTCCCGAGAACTTGCCGATAGGCGTACGGGCGCCTGCCAGGACGACAGAGCCGGGCATCTGGCCCTCCTTCGTGCTCGATGGAACTGGCCGGGAAAGTGGCCGGCAAAGCAGTCGCGAGCCTACCGCTGCCGGTCCCGCTGCTCTTTCGGGCCGCAAATGACCCCGTAGTAGCCTCCGCCCAATGGAAGCCTTCCGGGACGCAATCCTTGCCGGCGCGCCGGGCGAGGAGCTTGCTCGTATCCCTCTACCCGAGTCCTACCGCGCGGCCTTCGTGAGAAAAGACGAGGCAGGGCTGTTCTCCGGCCTCTCCTCGAGGGAGAAGGATCCTCGGGCCTCCCTACACGTCGACCAAGTAGCCGTGCCCGAGCTTGCCCCCGACGAGTGCTATGTCGCCGTCATGGCCAGCTCGATCAACTTCAACACCGTCTGGAGCGCGATATTCGAACCGCTTCCGACTTTCGGGTTTCTCGAAAGGCTCGGCAGGGAGAGCGAGTGGGGCATGCGTCATGACCTCCCGTACCACGTGATCGGGTCGGACGCGTGCGGTGTCGTGATACGCGCCGGCTCGGCCGTGCGCGACTGGAGGCCAGGCGATCGTGTCGTCGTCCACTGCAACTATGTAGACGGCCAGGATCCACGGTCCCACGACGACGCGATGATGGGCGCCAACCAGAGAATCTGGGGTTTTGAGACCAACTTCGGCGGGCTCGCAGATCTGAGCGTCGTGCGCGCCAACCAACTCCTGGCAAAGCCCGAGCACCTGAGCTGGGAAGAAGCAGCGGTCAACGCCCTTTGCAACTCGACCTCGTATCGGATGCTCGTCTCGCGCAACGGAGCCGCGATGAAACAGGGCGACGTCGTTCTCATCTGGGGCGCAACTGGCGGACTCGGCGGCTATGCGGTCCAGTACGTGCTGAACGGCGGGGGCATGCCGGTCGGAGTCGTGAGCTCGGCGTCCAAGGCCAAGCTGCTCGAGGCTCTCGGCTGCGAGGCGGTGATCGATCGGAGCGAGAAGGGCTACCGCTTCTGGACCGACGGCCACACCCAGGACGAGGCGGAGTGGCGCCGGTTCGGGAAGGACATCCGCGAAGTCATCGGTGAGGATCCCGACATCGTCTTCGAGCATCCCGGCCGCCAGACGATGGGCGCGTCGGTCTTTGTCGCGAAGAGAGGCGGTGTCGTCGTCACCTGTGCTGCCACGTCGGGCTACATGGTCGAGTACGACAACCGCCACCTGTGGATGAAGCTCAAGTCGATCAAGTCGTCCCACTTCGCCAACTACCGTGAGGCCTTCGAGGCAAATCGCTTGATCCGCCTCGGCAAGATCCAGCCGACCCTGTCTGCGCTCTACCCGCTCGAGGAGGTGGGCGAAGCCGCCGCGCAGGTTCACTACAACCTGCACGAGGGCAAGATCGGAGTTCTCTGCCTGGCCCCGGCCGAAGGGCTCGGCGTTGCCGACCCGCAGTTTCGTGCCAAGGTGGGCGAGGACCGGATCACGATGTTTCGTAGGCTCGACTCGTGAGTTCAGCAACCTTCGACCTGACCGAGATCGATCATGTCGCGATCGCGGTGCGCGATCTCGACGCCGCAGTCGCCTTCTACCGCGACGTGATCGGCGCGACCGTCGTGCATCGCGAGGCCGTCGAGATCGACGGCGTGGAGGAGGTACTCCTCGAGGTAGCCGACTCCTACGTGCAGCTGCTGACGCCGACGAGGGCGGACTCGCCTGTGGCCAGGTACCTCGAGCGCCGCGGGGAGGGACTGCACCACGTCGGATTTCGCGTGAGCGACTGCGCAGCCGCGCTCGAGTCGATGCGCTCGGCCGGAGCGGCAGCTATCGATGCCGTCCCGCGACCGGGCTCGCGCGGTACCACGGTTGCCTTTGTCCACCCAAAGAGCGCTTTCGGGGTGCTCATCGAGCTGGTACAGGAGAACCGAGCCGGCTGATCGATGTGAGCGCGGCTCGGCAGCCCGGTAGCCTGCGGTGGTATGGCCGCTGAGACGACTTCTGACCCTTCTCTGCTCGCGGATGGCGTGGAGGCCGAGCAGATCTCCGCCGACGACAGCTCCATGACCGCACGGCTCAGAGTGCTCGAGCAGCAAAAGGCCAAGGCACGCAACCCGGGCAGCAGTCGCTCGATCCAGAACCACCGCTCCAAAGGCAAGATGCTGGCGCGCGAGCGTCTTTTGTACCTGCTCGACGAGGGCTCGTTCCAGGAGCTGGATCTGCTCGTTCGTCATCGGTCGCATGGAATGGGGCTCGAGAGGAGTCGACCTTATACAGACGGTGTCATCACCGGCTTCGGGACGATCGACGGCCGTCGCGTCTGTATCTACAGCCAGGACTTCACGGTCTTCGGCGGAGCGCTCGGGGAGGCACACGCCGAGAAGATCCACAAGCTCATGGAGCTGGCCCTCGATGTGGGCGTTCCCATAATCGGCCTCAACGACGGAGGCGGGGCGCGTATCCAGGAGGGCGTCGTCGCCCTCAACGGCTATGGCGGGATCTTCTATCGCAACGTCCTGGCATCAGGGGTGGTCCCGCAGATCAGCGTGATCCTCGGGCCGTGCGCAGGAGGTGCTGTCTACTCCCCGGCGATGACGGACTTCATCTTCATGGTCCATGAGACGAGCCACATGTTCATCACCGGTCCCGACGTCGTAAAGACCGTGACGGGGGAGGAGGTAACCCTAGAACAGCTCGGCGGCGCGATGAGCCACGCGACCCGCTCAGGCGTTGCCACCTTCGTCGCGGCCGACGAGAAAGCCTGCCTGGACGACGTCCGCTACCTTCTCTCCTTCCTCCCGTCGAACAACCTCGAAGTGCCCCCTATGACGGAGCGGCCGGGCGACGTCGAGGCCCAGGTTCCCGAGCTGCGTGACATCGTCCCCCCGAGTCCCAACCAGCCCTATGACATGCGCGACATCATTCAAGCCATCGTGGACGGCGGCGAGTACATGGAGTACTTTCCCCACTGGGCCATGAGCCTCACGTGCGGCTTTGCCCGCATCGGGGGCCGGGCCGTCGGAGTGATCGGGAACCAGCCGGCAGTGCTGGCGGGGGTGCTCGACATCGCTTCGTCGGAGAAGGGCGCCCGCTTCGTTCGGACCTGTGACGCGTTCAACCTCCCGCTCATCACACTCGTCGACGTGCCCGGATTCATGCCAGGTACGGACCAGGAGTATGGCGGCATCATCCGGCATGGCGCGAAGCTGCTCTACGCGTACTGCGAGTCGACCGTGCCGAGGATACAGATCATCACGCGGAAGGCCTACGGTGGGGCCTACGTCGTCATGGATTCGAAGTCCATAGGCACCGACTTCGCTTTTGCGTGGCCTTCGGCCGAGCTGGCGGTCATGGGCCCCCAGGGCGCTGTCGAGATCGTCTACCGGCGCGAGCTCGCAGACTCGACCGACCCCGTGGCGCGCCGGGCCGAGCTCGTCGACGACTATGTCGGCCGGTACGCCAACCCCTATGTCGCGGCCGAGCGCGGGTACGTCGACGACGTGATCGATCCCGCTGACACGCGCCGGGTCGTCGTCCGGAGCCTCGACCTGCTCGCCTCCAAGCGCGAGGAGCTGCCTCATCGAAAGCACGGGAACATCCCCCTGTGAGCCATCGAGGAGGGGTCCCCGAGTCATTGCCAGCCCGCAGGGCGAGGCCGCTCAGCGCCTCGGCAGAGGTTGTGGCGGCCATCGCGGCTGCGGTCGAGGCGTGCTGGCCCCGTCCGGTGGCCGTGCCGCCTCGCAAGCCTGGCGAGCGACCGGGAAGGAGCAGCGGTGCCCCCGAGTATGTCTGGCGGATGTCAGGACGATCGTGGTCCACTCCGGTGGCCGTGCGCCGGGACCGGCCGTGGTCTGACAGTCGCGAGAGCCGCGCTCGTTAGCCCGGTTCCCTGCGGCAGGCCCACGTTCCCGAGCCGCCGCGCCGCAGTGCTGCCAGAGCGGCAATCTCGGTGAGCATCTGACCTACGCGGAAGTCCTTCGGCGTGTAGATCGCCGCGACCCCAGCTTGCAGCAGCTTGGGCTGATCACTTGTGGGGATGATGCCGCCGACGACAACGGGCACATCGACACCTCGCGAGGCGAGCTGCTCGAGTATCTCGGGCACGAGCTCGAGGTGGCTGCCGGAGAGGATCGAGATCCCGACGACGTCAACGTCCTCGTCCAGCGCCACGGCGGCAATCTCGGCCGGGGTCGAGCGGATGCCGTTGTAGACGACCTCGAAACCCGCGTCCCGCGCGGCAACGGCTATCTGCTCGGCACCGTTGGAGTGGCCATCGAGCCCGGGTTTCGCGACGAGGAGCCGCGGAGGGTGGCCGGGGATCGAACGCGCCGCCGCGGCGGCAGAGCCAAGCTCTCCTCCGCGCCGTCCGATCCCCCCCCGGACACCGGTCGGTGCCCTGTAGTCGCCGAAGATCGATCTGAGCGTGCCGGCCCACTCACCGGTCGTGCCGCCGCCTTGAGCAAGTGCCACAGTGGCTGCCATGAGGTTCTCTCCTGTCTCGGCGGCCCGACTCAGCTCGTAAAGTGCAGCGCGCACGGACGATCCGTCACGGTTCTTCCGCCAGGCCGCCATGTCCTGTCCGAGCTTGGCCTCGGTCGCGGGATCCACGGTCAGGATCGAGGCCTCGTCCGCGCCGGTCCGATTGAGCAGCGATGGCTCACTCTCGGTGAAGCAGTTGACCCCGACTACGAGCTGCTCGCCGGTCTCGATCCGGCGGAGCCGCTCCGCCTGGGAGGCGACGAGCCGTGCCTTGAGCTCGTCTATGGCCTCAAATGCCCCTCCGCGCTCGAGCACGTCATCGAGCTCGCTCGTCGCCGCTTCGACGATCTCCGCCGTCTTTTCCCCCACGACTCTCGAACCATCGAACAGGTCCTCGTACTCGAGGATGTCGGACTCGAAGGCAAGCACCTGCTGGATGCGCAGCGACCACTGCTGATCGAAGGGCCGGGGGAGACCGAGGGCCTCGTTCCAGGCCGGAAGCTGGATGGCCCGGGCGCGCGCGTCGCGCGAGAGAGTGACTCCGAGCATCTCGAGCACGATCCGCTGGACGTTGTTCTCGGGCTGCTGCTCGGTGAGGCCGAGCGAGTTGACCTGCACGCCGTAGCGCAGCCGCCGGAGCTTGGGGTCCTGCACGCCGTAGCGCGCCTCACAGATGTGCTCCCACATCTTCGAGAACGCCCTCATCTTGCAGGTCTCTTCCACGAAACGCAGCCCCGCGTTCACGAAGAAGCTGATCCGCCCCACCACCTGCGGCATCTCGGCTGGCGTCACCTGGCCGCTGTCGCGGACGGCGTCGAGCACCGCGATGGCCGTCGCGAGGGCGTACGCGACCTCCTGGACCGGCGTCGCTCCCGCCTCCTGAAGGTGGTAGGAGCAGACGTTGATCGGGTTCCAGCGCGGCACGTGCCGCAGCGCGTAGGCGATCAGGTCGACGGTGCACCGCAAGCTCGCGGCCGGCGGGAAGATGTAGGTGCCCCGGGACAGGTACTCCTTCACGAGGTCGTTCTGTGTCGTGCCGCTCAGAGCGCCAGGCGCGATCCCCTGCCTTTGCGCGTTGGCGATGTAGCAGCCGAGCAACCATGGAGCCGTGGCGTTGATGGTCATCGAGGTGTTCATCTTGTCGAGAGCTATGCCCTCGAGGAGCTCGGCCATATGACCCAGGTGGGCGACGGGGACGCCGACCTTGCCGACCTCACCGGAAGCCTGCGGCGCATCGGGGTCGTATCCGAGCTGAGTCGGCAGGTCGAACGCGATCGAGAGGCCGGTCTGTCCTTTGGCGATGTTCTTGCGGTAGAGGTCGTTGGAGGCCGAGGCCGAGGAATGACCTGAGTATGTCCTCATCACCCAGGGTTGATCTGTCATGGCCGCCGCAGCCTATGAGCCTGGGTAAGGGTAGAAACCCTCCCCGCTCTTGCGCCCGAGACGGTGAGCCGCCACCATACGGCGCAGCCTCGGCACGGCTGCATAGTTGGGGTCACGGTGTTCCTCGTAGAGGGCGTCCATGATGGCGAGGGAGGTGTCCAGGCCGACGAGGTCGAGGAGCGCGAATGGCCCCATCGGGAAGCCGCAGGCTCCCTTCATCGCCGCGTCGATGTCCTCCATGGAGGCAACTTGCGCTTCGAGAAGGCGAACGGCGTTGTTGAGGTAGGGAAAGAGAAGTGCGTTCACGACGAAACCCGCCTGGTCCTTCACCACGATCGCTTTCTTCCCGCACGCTTCGGCAAAGCTCCGGGCCCCCTCGACCGTCTCGTCGGCGGCAGTGATGGGTCTCACGATCTCGACCAGCTCCATGACGGGTGCAGGGTTGAAGAAGTGGATGCCGCACACCTTGTCCGGGCGAGTCGTCGCCATCGCCAGCTCCACGATGGGCAGCGTCGAAGTGTTGGTGCCAAGAAGTGTGTCATGGCCGCAGATGCGGTCCAGCTCCAAGAACACGTGCCGCTTGGCCGCCATGTCCTCGACCACGGACTCGATGACGAGGTCGCAGCCGGCCAGGTCGTGCATGTCGGACGTAGCCGTGATCCTCGCGGCCGCCCCCTCTCCTGCCTCGGCAGGGATGGCGCCCTTTTCCACCCTTCTCGCGAGCGAGCGGCGGATGCGGGCGATGGCCTCCTCGCAATGAGTCAGCTCTCGAGACCTGAGCACGACGTCATGGCCGGCCAGCGCCGCGCACTCGGCTATGCCTGCCCCCATGATGCCCGAGCCGACAATGCCGAGGGTCCTTGGGGTCATGGACGAAGATTACTTGGGCCCCCCGGCGGGAAGTGACGCTGCCGGGGCACGATGTCTCGAACAGTTGTTCGTGGCGGTGGACAGCTCGGGTACACTTGCAAGGTGGCAGCTGACCACCACCCCGCCTTCGCTGCACAGTCGCCAGATCCCTTGGCGCTCTTCCACCCGGCAGTGGCGGCGTGGTTCCGCCGGTCTTACCCCGCCGGCCCGACGGAGGCCCAGGCGCTCGGGTGGCGCGCGATAGCAGCTGGCCGGGACGCCCTTGTCTCTGCACCGACGGGATCCGGCAAGACTCTCGCGGCATTCCTGGTCGCAATCGACCGCTGCTATCGCGCGGCGTCCTTCGGGGAGGGGCGGCGTGGTACCGACGTCGTCTACGTGTCGCCCCTTCGAGCGCTCACCGTGGACGTGGCAGAGAACCTGCAGCGGCCCATTGTCGAGATCGCCGCGCTGGCCCGTGAGCTCGGCCACCCTGTCCCGGACGTCCGGGTAGCTGTCCGCAACGGGGACACGTCCCAGTCGGCGCGCGCGGCAATGCTGCGAGACCGCCCGGAGATCGTCGTCACGACGCCCGAATCGCTGTACCTGCTCCTTACCTCTGCAAGAGGGCGCGAGCTGCTCGGCACTGTGCGCACGGTCATCGTGGACGAGATCCATGCGCTCGCCCGCGACAAGCGTGGCTCACACCTGGCTCTCAGCCTGGAGCGGCTCGACCGCGTCGTGGCGGCTTACCGA
>JAKACA010000081.1 GCA_021796455.1 Actinomycetes bacterium | reverse complement strand
TGAGACTCGCTCGGACCCCAGTAAGGGCCTATTTATCTAGCAATCACGAGATATACTCAGAAAGAGATAATAGTTGAGGAAGCGGACGGAGGCAGCCATGGCAGACGGTGCAGGATGGAACCGGCCCTCTCGACGAATTGGCTCTCCACGTACTTGACGAGCGACTCGCGTTGCCCGATCCGGGGGCTTGACCGTGCCTGAGACTGAAGGGATCGGACGATGACCATCCTCTCCGACGGACCACCCACGATCGACCCGACTCCTGCATCCTTCGGCTTGGCCCTAGGCGCGGAGGCTCTTAGATGACTGACAGTGTGTGCCACCCGGCGACGAGGGAGCTGGAACACGACACAAGGAGCTCGCTCCCGAGATCCACGGAGCCTATGCCCACTCCACCCTCGCCTTCCACACGATGAAGGAGATGGAAGACGTCGACGATGGGTCCTCCTCGGGCCGTCGATCACCGGTTCGCGATGCCGACAGCTGACGTGGCAGCGTTACCTGGCGATGTGCTCGCCCAAGCGGTCGCCAAAGCGCCCGATGCGGTCGTGATTGTCGACGCTGCCGGACAGGTCCGCTATTGGAACAAGGGTGCTGAGCGCATCTTCGGCTACCAGGCGCACGAGATGCTCGGCTCGACGCTCGATCCCATCATCCCCGAGCGGCTGCGCCAACGTCACACCGAAGGATTCCAAGCGGCGATTGCCCGCGGCTGGAGCCGCTACGACGACGACGACCTTCTCGCCGTGCCCGCCCTTCACGCCGACGGGCGAACCGTCTCGATCGAGTTCAGCGTGGCACTGCTGGTTGCCGACAGCGGATCGGTGGCCTATGTCGCCGCCATCATGCGAGACGTCACCGCGAGGCGGGTCCAAGAGCAGGAACTGCGCCGGAGACTCGAGGCACACGAGCCGGGCGAACCTACGCCGTGAGCGCGTGACGGTGATGACCTTGCATGCTGGCCGAGGGTGCGTCTGCTCCGGTGGTGGTGCCGGCAGCATCGGAACCGCTGCCCTCGCCATGGTCCGGCGCGCCGGGGCCGGGGTGCTCTCGAGCGCCCGGCCCACTGACCGCAACGGCTGCCGGGCGGCGGGGGCAGACGTGGTGGTCGAATACCAGATCCCGGCTTGGGCGACCAGCTTCGCGACCCAGTGCCTGACAGCGTGGACGTCTTCTGGGACACCTCGGGCCAGCGCGGCTCAGTTGGTCGATGCTGCCCGGCTCGTGAACGACATGCTCTCCGCCGGCGAGCCCAGCGCCCGCGTCACCGAGATCCTTCCCCACTCCGCCACCCCCGAAGCGCACGCCTGCCTCGAAGCCGAGCAGGTGCGCGGTCGCGTGCTGCTGCGCCCATGACCCCTACCTGGCTCTACGACCTCGCCTTGTGCTTCCATCTTCTCGGCGCGTTCTCCCTCGTGTCGGGGACCGTCGTCGCCGGGGTGGGTTTCGAGGCAGCCCGTCGCCGCACCAGCAGTGCCGAGATCACCCTGTTGCTCGGCCTCGCCCGGATCGGCGCCCTGCTGGTGGTGGCAGGGACCCTCTTCGCTGCCGGTTTCGGGCTGTGGTTGGTGGAGCTTGGGCACTGGGGATATGGCACGCCCTGGGTGGACGCGGCGATCGGTCTGCTGGCTATGGTCGTCGTCAGCGGGTCGATAGGCGGCCAGCGACCCAAGCGGGCGCGTTTGCTCGCCACTCGCCTCGCTGCCGATGGCCTCCCTCCCAATGCCGAGCTGCGCTCCATGCTCGAAGACCGCACAGCGATCGCCCTCAACTACCTGGCCGCGGCGGCCCTCCTCGCCATCATCGTCCTCATGGTGGTCAAGCCCGGCTCACCCCACCAGTAGCAACCCTTCCTCGACGTTCTCGGTCACGAAACGCTCGAGTGAGATTGCCGATGCGTCGCTGAGCACCTCCATGCGGCACCGACCGAGCGTGGACGGCAAGAGCACGCTCCGCGGGCCGGTCGCGTCCTGTATCGACGAGCTACTGGGCGAGCTCGCCTGATTCGGGCACCGGGACGTAGTTGCCCTACGATTGGTGTGACGAGGCGAAGAAACCCCGGGGACGACGGGCCGACCCGACCGGCCGACCGTTGGTGATGTCCGGAGAGATTGCCTAACGGACACGAACCGACGAGCAGGCGGGATGTTTCGCTGACTTCCTTGACCGTGACAAGGCGGAGTTGGCTGCTCGGCACCTTCGCCGCCAGCCTCTACCTCCTCTTGGCCTGCCTGGCGTTTTGGCCCGTGGCTCCCCTGGACGGCAGTCACATTGTCGGCTGTGCCTGCTCCGACCGGGCCCAGGAGGTGTGGTTCCTCAACTGGACGGCGTTTGCAGTGCTGCACGGGCACAATCCCTTCTTCACCGACTACCTCATGACGCCCAAGGGCAGCAACCTCGCCATCAACACCTCTATGCCGTTCCTCGGTCTGCTCGGTCTCCCTGTGACGGCCACAGCAGGTGCCGTCGCCACCTACAACCTCTTGCTGCGCTTGGCCTTCGCCGTTTCCGGTCTCTCGATGTACCTCCTCCTCAGGCGCTACAGCACCTGGTGGCCCGCGGCCCTCACCGGCGGGCTCCTATATGGCTTCTCTCCCTACATGATCGGTCAGAGTCACGCCCACCTCTTCTTGACCTTCGTGCCGATACCACCGCTCGTAGTCGCAGTCGTCGACGACTGGCTCGTGGCCAACCGTCGCCCGGCGGGCCGATCCGGAGTGCTTCTTGGGGTCGCTGCCGGCCTCCAGTACCTGATCTCACCCGAGGTTCTCGCCATGACTGCCATCGCCGTCGGAGCCGGGGTCGTCGCCATCTGCCTCCGGCACCGGCAGATGGCGCGTGAGCGCCTGCCGAGCTTCCTCCTCGGCTCAACTGTCGCGCTCGGCGTCTTCGCGCTGCTTGCCGGCTACCCGATCTGGATGCTGCTCGCCGGACCACGCCACGTGATCGGCCCACCCCACAGCGTCCACTCGCTTGCCGCCTACGCCGACAACGCCGTGGCGCCCATCGTGCCTACTTCCAATCAACTGGTCAACCCACCTGGCTCCGCTCAGCTCACGAAAGCGGCCCTCCTCCACGATCCCACCGAAAGCGGCGTCTATCTCGGAGCTCCACTTCTGCTGGTGATCGTGGTCTTTTTCATCCGGTTTCGCCGGATCGACATCGTCGTGGCTGCCGGGGCCGCGGGCGCCGGAGCCTTTCTCCTCTCACTCGGAGCTCGGCTGGAGCTCGCACGTCGCGTCCTGGGTGTCCCCCTGCCCTTTGCTCTTGTCACGCATCTGCCGCTGCTGCAGTCGATCGAACCTGCCCGTTTCTCGTTGTTCGTACAGTTGTCCGCTGCCCTTGTCCTCGGGCTCGCGGTCCTTGTCCTTCTTCCTCTCCTGCCGCGGCTTCCATACCAGCCTGTCCGCACAGGTACGCCGGGTTTCTTTGCCTCGCTGGCGGCTGAGGTCATTCCGAGCGGAGCGGTCGCGCTCACCTACCCGTGGAGCGCGAGACCGAACGACGATGCAATGTTCTGGCAGATCGCCTCGGGAATGCGGTTCAAGCTCTTGGGAGGCGATGTCTTCGTTCCAGGTGAGCACGGTATATCGGTCGGGTACGTCAGACCTCCTGGATCAACGGCTGTCCAACACCTGTTGCTCGAAGGCACGAAGAAAGGGCACGACATCGCATACAGGTTTACCCGGGGCTTGCACTCCTGGCGGACCTGGCGTGACAAGTTCCCCTCAGAGATGATCTGGTCGAGCCGTGACTTTCACTGCTGAGGCTCATGCCCAACGGCTCTGACTGGAGCCTCATGATCGCCCGGTGGGGTGTGGCTGTGCTGAAGTGACTATCCCAAGGACCGGGACAGGCGGAGCCTTCGTCAGGGCGCAGAGCAGCCGGTCGCCTCGGCCGTTGCCGCACAGATCGCTCGCATGGTGGTCGGGGTCACCCTGCCCACGCGCCGCACCAGCCTTGCCCGGGAGACGAGTTGGAGATTGTCGAGGTTCACGACGGAACGCTTGTGGACGCCGTCGGACTCAGCCAGGTCGACCTCGGTGCTGAGGCCGCGTACTGTCGAGGTGACCGGGCCGACGATGACCGAGTGCAGCATCCGCCCGAGGGGATCCCGCGTCAGCACGACAACCGGGCGGCGCTTGTCCATCTCGGCCAGCCAGATCTCGCCTCGCCGGACCGCCGGCGAGCTCAGCTGCTCTCGGGCCACTCGGCATCCCAGTCGGTGTCGTCGGCGAGGTTGCTCCAGTCGGGAAGGACGTGTCCGAGCGCGCCCTCCTCGGCGGTAGGAGGCGTCCTCGTGTAGGCGATGGCGTCGTGGAGCACGCGGTGACGACGTATCAGTTCGGAGAGAGCGACGTCGATAGCGGCTGATGCCGAGGACACTCCCAACAGAGCCCGCGCCTCGGAAAGCTTGGCCCTGTCGACTGTGATCGTCGCCTTCTCTTTTGCCATACTAGAGATACTACCAGTTGGTGGTATTACTCTCGTACATGGCTGGCAACCTTGCTCGGATCCGACGAGCACCTCCGGCCGATCTCGAACCACGAACCTCCATGGTGCCCGTTCGACCCTAAGGGCCCGGGTAAATGGCAGCGTTCGGCTCGACTACGGCTCGGCCGGCATCTGCCGTGTCAGTCCCGGCGAGAGGGAGGGAATCCGCCGGCGCGTCCGAGCAGGGCGGGCGCGGTCACCCCAAGCTCGGCAGCGATCCACTCGCCCGTGGCAGCGAGCGCCGCGAGGTCAGCGCCCGTGTCGTAACCCATTCTCTCCAAGAGGTAGTCGAGGTCTTCGCTTGCGATGTTGCCGGTCGCCTTGGGGGCAAAGGGACACCCGCCTATGCCGCCGGTGCTTGCATCGAAAGTGCTGACACCTTTTCCTAGCGCGGCGACGACGTTCGCATAGCCAGTGTTACGGGTGTTGTGAAGGTGGAGGCGCAGCGGTACGCCGGGCGCCTCTGCTCGCACGGCATCGATGATCTCGGCTACCTGGGTGGGCACACCGACGCCGATCGTGTCGGCAATGACGATCTCTGCCGGCCCGGTCGGCGCGAGGCGCCGCGCGATACCTGCGACGCGCTCGACCGGGACCTCACCCTCGAAGGGACAGCCGAATGCGGCCGAGATCGTGACTGTGGCCCGGACGCTCTCGCCAGCGGCGAGGGCGGCGAGTTGCGCGAAGAAAGCGATCGCGTCTTCGGTGCTCTGCCCTTGGTTGCGCCGGCCGAAAGTGTCCGATGCGACGACGACGGCGTTGACCTCGCGGACTCCGGCCCGAAGGGCGCGCTCGAAGCCCCGCGTGTTCAGGACGAGTGCCGAGATCGACACACCCGGGAGCTCGCCGAGCTCGGCCAGGAGTGCTTCGGCGTCGGCCATCTGGGGAACGCGCTCGGGGTTCACGAACGACGTCGCCTCGACTCGCGAAATGCCGGCCGCGACGCAGCGGCGTACGTACTCGACCTTGGTGGAGGTAGGCAAGATGACATGCTCATTCTGTAGGCCGTCGCGCGGACCCACTTCCACGATCTGGATACGGGTAGGCGATGCTCGATCGGTCACTCGGGACTCCATTCTGCTGCGTAGTACACAATCTACAACTCTCTCGGGCTGCGATAATCTCGAACTCCCCGCTCCAGCTTGTCAGGCATCTCTCCGTGCAGTTAGATTGAATACAATTACTGTTAACGGCTGGTTGAGAGAGGGCCGAGGGGAGGGATCCATGCCGAACGCGGTAGACCGGGCTTACGAGAGCTTGCTTGGTGACATCTTGTCCGGCGTGCACCCGGTTGGCGGGCGCCTGCGCGAGGAAGAGCTGGCAACCTCGATCGGCATCAGCCGCACACCGGTACGCGAGGCGCTGCGTCGGCTCCACGCCGAGGGACTAGTCGAGGTCCTCCCCAACCGCGGCGCGGTCGTGGTCGACCTCAACGACGACGACCTGGACGACATCTTCGAGCTTCGGGTCCTGCTCGAGGGCTACGGTGCCCGCCGGGCGGCGACTCGAGCGACTCAAGCCCAGGTGTCAATGCTTGGCGGTCTCTGCGACGAGATGGAGGACCGCCTCAAGCGATCGAACGGCCGCCGCTTTGACGAGATCTCCCAACTGAATCTTGACTTCCACCGGGCGCTCCACGACGCGGGTGGGAACCCCCGGCTCGTGCCCCTGTTGTCCAACCTGATGGTCATGCCTCTCGTGCGCCACACTTTCAAGCGGTACTCCTCCGACGAGCTTGCTCGCAGCTTTGCCCATCACAGGGAGCTCGTCGCTGCTGTCGGTGCTCGTGACCCAGCTTGGGCCGAGGCCGTCATGCACGCGCACGTGAGCGCGGCTCGCAGCGCGCTCGCGGCCAGGGGTGCCGCTCGCACGACAGGCGGGGAGGCCTGAGACAGTGGCAACGACGACGCCTCCGGCTCCCCTCTCTGACATCCGCGTGGTCGAGATGGGCCAGCTGCTCGCCGGCCCGTTCTGCGGCGAGCTCCTCGGCGACTTCGGTGCTGAGGTGATCAAGCTCGAGGATCCGGTAGCTGGCGACCCGATGCGCGAGTGGGGCCGGGAGAAGCCGCACGGACTCTCGCTTTGGTGGCCGATCATCGCCCGCAACAAGAAGTCAGTTACCTGTGACCTTCGTACCGGCAAGGGCCAAGATCTCGCTCGGCGCCTCATCTCCTCGGCAGATGTGCTCCTTGAGAACTTCCGTCCCGGCACCTTGGAAGGCTGGGGACTCGACTACGAAACGTTATCGAAGGAGAATCCAGGGCTTGTCTTGGTACGTGTGACCGGCTATGGCCAGACCGGCCCGTACGCGAAGCGTGCCGGCTTCGGCTCGATCGGCGAGGCGATGGGTGGCATTCGCTACGTGACCGGTGATCCTGATCGGCCGCCAAGTCGCGTCGGGGTATCGCTCGGCGACTCGCTTGCCGGGACATTCGCCGCTATCGGGGCGCTTGTGGCGCTGCATGCACGCGAACGCACCGGGCGGGGCCAAGTAGTCGACTCTGCTATCTACGAGGCGGTGCTCGCCCTCATGGAGTCCCTGCTGCCTGAATGGGAGATCGCCGGCTATGAGCGCGAGCGCACGGGCCCGATACTCCCGAACGTGGCTCCGAGCAACGTCTATCCGAGCGCGGACGGCGCCGACGTGCTCATCGCCGCGAACCGCGACACGGTCTTCGCCCGGCTCTGTGAGCTGATGGGCGAGCCTCAGCTCGCGAGCGACGAGCGGTACTCGACCCACGGAGCCCGGGGACAGCACCAACAGGAGCTCGACGACCACATTTCCGAATGGACTCGCCGACAAGAGTCGGACTTGCTCCTCGACGACTTGCACAAGGCCGGAGTGCCGGCAGGCCGCATCTACCGGGCGGCAGACATGTTCGAGGACCCACATTTTGCCGCCAGGCAGGCGATCGTGCGCGTGGCGCACGCTACTTTCGGCGAGCTGGCGATGCAGAACGTCTTTCCGCAGCTCTCCGAGACTCCAGGTCGGGTCCGGTGGCCGGGACCAGAGCTCGGGGAGCACAACGACGAGATCTACCGCGGACTGCTCGGTCTCGATGACGAAGAGCTTTTGAAACTTAGGGACGAAAAGGTCGTCTAGTGCTGAGCGAGAAGGGGGAGCGATGGCTTACCGGTTAGGTGTCGACGTCGGAGGGACCTTTACCGATCTGTTGCTGATCGACGAGGAGACGGGTCACACCTTCCGGGCCAAGACGCCGTCGACCTCCGAAGATCAGTCGAAGGCGGTGCTCACAGGGATTGACCGTATCTGCAAGCTGGCCGGGATCGAGCCGCGTGAGATCGGCCAGCTGCTGCACGGCACGACTGTTGCCACGAACGCCGTGCTCGAGGGCAAAGGTGCCTTAGTCGGCCTTGTGACGACACTCGGCTATCGCCAGGTGCTGCAGATAGCTCGCTCGTATGTACCTGGTGGCCTCGGCGGCTGGATCGTCTGGCCCAAGCCCACCCCTCTTGCCCGACTCGAGCACACCGTCGAGGCGCTCGAGCGTGTCGACACGCGTGGTGCGGTGCTGCGCGAGCTCGACGAGGACGACCTCGCCGCCAAGCTCGCAGCCCTTGGTGAAGCGGGCATCGAGGCTCTCACCGTGTCGCTCATCAACTCCTTCGCGAACCCGATTCACGAGCAGGCGATCGCCGCCATCGCCGCCGAGGTGCTCCCTGGTGTGCCGGTGTCGCTCAGCTCCCAGGTGCTGCCCGAGATTCGCGAGTACGAGCGGACCATCACCACGGTGCTCAACAGCTACGTCCGCCCGATCGTCGGCCGGTACCTCGCGAGCCTCGAAACACAGCTTCACAGCGCTGGCGTCCCCGCGAAGCTGCACGTGCTTCGCTCTGACGGCGGTCTGCAGAGCATCGGCACAGCCGAGGCTGTTCCGGTGACCCTCCTAATGTCCGGCCCCGCCGGGGGTGTCTCTGGTGCTGTCTGGGCCGCCAAACAGGCAGGCTATGAGAACCTGCTTACCTTGGACATGGGCGGCACTTCGACCGATGTGGCGCTCGTCGAGCACGGGGTGCCTCGGATCGGGCGTGACACCCTCGTCGGGGATCTGACGGTTCGCGCCTCCTCGGTCGACGTTCGCACTGTGGGCGCCGGCGGGGGGTCGATTGCCCACGTGCCCGAGCTCACAAGGGCGCTGCGCGTTGGCCCGCAGTCAGCTGGCGCCGACCCAGGACCAGCTGCTTATGGGCGGGGAGGCGAGGAGCCCACGGTCACCGACGCGAATGTCGTCCTCGGCTACCTGCCGCCTCAGCTCATCGGGGGAGAGATGGCCCTCGATGTAGGGGCAGCCGAGCGCGCGGTGCAGAAGATCGCGGATGCCATGGGCCTTCCCGACGCGAGGACGGCAGCCGCCGGCATCATCGACATAGTCAACGAGAACATGTTCGGCGCGCTCCGCCTTGTGTCGGTCCAGCAAGGATATGACCCGAGAGACTTCGCGCTCGTGGCTTTCGGTGGCGCCGGTCCGCTCCATGCGAACGCCCTCGCGAGGCTGATGGGCTCCTGGCCAGTCATCGTGCCGCCGTCGCCCGGCGTGCTTTGCGCCTACGGCGACGCTACGACGAGCCTTCGCAACGAGACATCGCGAACCTTTATCAGGCGGTTCTCTGAGACCACTTATGGTGAGGTGCACAACGCCCTGGCCGAGCTTGAGACAGAGGCTCGAGTCAACCTCGACGTGGAGGGCGTGCCCAGGGATCAGCAGCACGTGATGTTCCAGGTGGACATCCGTTACCACGGCCAGGGTTTCGAGGTGCCGGTCGACGTGGCGTCCGAGATGCTGAGCGAGCCCGACCTTCTCGATGTGGTCGGTGCCCGCTTCGACGACGAGCACCGCCGGTTGTTCTTGTTCTCCTTAGATGCCGAGCACGAGCTGGTAAATCTCCGTGCCGTCGTGACGGCGAGCCCTCCAAGAGTCGAAGCCGTGGCGCTCGCCGAGGGTGGCGCAGACGCCTCAGCTGCAATGACGGGCCGAACCACGATCTTCATCGATGGCGCCGAGGCGAGCGCCGGCCTCTATGACCGGGCGGCGCTCCGTGCAGGCAACGTCGTGGCAGGACCGGCGATCGTGACCGAGATGGACGCGACGACCCTCGTCCTGACGGGGCACATCGCGACCGTCGATCCCGTAGGCAATCTCATCATCCGACCCGACGCCGCCTGATCCGAGGAGAGACGACATGGCAACGATCATCGAAACCGCGACCGCTCCGATCGAGCGGGTGACGGTGGACCCAGTCACGGTGGACGTCATCGAGAACGCGTTGCGCAACGCGCGTCAGGAGATGGACGCCATTCTCTTTCGCACGGCGATGTCGCCAGGCATCCGGGAGCAGCACGACGAGTTCCCACTCATAGCCAACCCGGAAGGCCTCATGGTCGTCGGCCAGTTCGGTCTGTCGATCCCGGCTTTCCTTGACGGATACGACGGTGAGGTGAGCGATGGTGACATCCTTTTCACCTCGGACCCCTATGCCTGCGACGGGGCGATCAGCCATGCGAACGACTGGCTCATCGTCATGCCGATCTACTTCGAGGGCCGAGTTGTCGGCTGGGCGGCCCAGTTCGGTCACATGACCGACGTCGGTGGGAAAGTACCCGGCTCGCTGCCTACAGATGCCACCCAGATCTTCGAAGAGGGCATCCTCGTCCCGCCGACCAAGCTGTACTCAAAGGGCCAGCTCAACGAGGAGATGCTCGAGCTTATCTTGAACAACGTCCGCATGAAGGACTGGAACCGCTCTGATCTGAACGCTCTGGTCGCTGCTTGTCGTAACGCGGGCCGCCGGATCCAGGAGCTCTGCCGCCGCTTTGGGACAGGGAGCTACATCTCGACTCTGGATGCCCTTTTGGAGCGGAACTTCCAGGCGATCAAGAAGCTCATAGAGACGACCATTCCCGCTGACGAGAAGCTCGAGTTCACGGACTACCTCTGTGACGACGGCATGGGATATGGCCCCTACAAGATCCACTGCTCGATGTGGCGGGAGGAGGGCCGCCTCATCCTTGACTTCGAAGGCACCGACCCGCAGTCGATGGGCTCGATCAACTACTATCTCAACGAGAGCCTGTACAAGATGTTCTTCGGGACCTACATGATCTCGGTGTTCGATCCGCAGATCCTCTGGAACGACGGCTTCTATCCGCTTGTCGACGTGCGTATCCCGGCTGGCTCACTCTTGAAGCCGCGGTACCCAGCGGCACTCTCCTGTCGCACCCACGGGCTCGGGCGCATCTTCGACATTCTGGCCGGGCTGCTCGGCCAGCGACAGCCCGACTTCTTGTGCGCGGCAGGTTTCTCCTCATCCCCACATCTCATGTACTCGGGCAACTACACAGAGGGCGACCGGGCGGGGGAGTGGTTCCAGCTCTACCAGATCGGCTTTGGAGGCATCCCTGCGCGACCCTTTGGCGACGGCCCGGACGGATATTCGCTCTGGCCCAGCTTCACCAACGTCCCGAACGAGTTCCTCGAGGCTTACTTCCCCCTCGTCATCGAGCGGTACGAGACCGTCGCGGACTCCGGAGGACCCGGCTTCTTCCGGGGCGGGAACGGAGTCGATGTTGCCTACAGATTCCTCGAGCCGGGTGAGATTTCCATCCACGACGACCGCTGGTTCACCTACCCCTGGGGTGTGAGCGGGGGCCTACCCGGGGGGCGCAGCCGCAAGTGGCTGGAGCGGGCATCTGGCACCACAGAGGTAGTCCCATCCAAGTGCGATCACATAAAGGTCCACAAGGGAGATCTCCTGCACTATGTCACCTGGGGAGGCGGTGGCTGGGGTGACCCGTACGACCGTGACGCGGATCTCGTCGCGAAGGAAGTGCGCCAAGGGCTCGTGAGCAGTGCCGGCGCGCGACGCTACGGTGTGGTGCTCAGCGCCGAGTCGGAAGTCGACGCGGCGGCGACGACCGTATTGCGTGAGCGCCTGAGGCTCGAGCGGGGTGAGAAGAAGCTCTTTGACCGTGGGTTTGAGTCGGTCGACGAGTTGCGAGGCCGCTGCCTCGCTGAGACAGGCTTGCCCGCGCCGCGGCCGCCTGTATTTCGCCAGTTGGCGGCGGCTCATGATGAGTGAACTTGCTACCAGCTACAACGCTGCAGGGTTCTCCAAGCGGCTCGGCTGGGGTGATACCCCTGCCTTACTCGTGATCGACGCCGTCCAGGCATATACAGATCCCACCTCTCCGCTATACCTTGAGACTGCTGCAGCTGCCAGCAGTGCGATGGCTCAGCTCCTTGCGGTCGCCCGCTCTAGTGGCCACCCGATCGCTTACAGCACCGTAGCCTACCGGCCTGATCTAAGTGATGCGGGCCACTTCGCCGGGAAGGTACCGGCTCTAAGGGTATTTGCAGGCGACAGCCCACTTCGGCGGTGGCCCGCGTGCCTGCAACCTCTGTCGCCGGATTGGATAGTAACCAAGCATTATGCCAGCGCCTTCTTCGGCACTTCGCTAGCTTCCTGGCTGGCGGTACGACGAGTAGACACCACCGTCATCTGCGGCTTCTCCACCAGCGGTTGCGTCCGCGCAACCGCTCTAGACGCCTTACAGTCCGGTTTCCGGCCAATGGTCGTACGCGAAGCGGTTGCTGACCGGGACACTGGGCCGCATGAGGCAAACCTCTTCGACCTCGAGGCCAAATACGCTGATGTGGTCAGCTTAGAGGAGGCAGTGCGGCATTTGGGGGGCGAGGCATGAGACCCTCCGCTCTCCTCCTGGAGGGCGCGTGAGCGACACTCGAGCCGAGCCACATCCACCTCCGGCGACGAGCGAACCGGCACTGGAGCCGGCCGATGCCCGAAATCCGGGCAGAGGACGGCATAGGTTGCTGTCGCTTTCGGAGCGCTACGGCCTCCTAGTGGTGTGGGCGGTAGTCATAGGGTTGTTTTCAATCCTTGCATCTCAGACATTTCCCACAGCCGCCAATTTCGAGACGATCTTCGGCACCCAGGCGGTGCTACTTGTGATGACCCTGGGCCTGCTGTTCCCACTGTCGGTAGCCGAGTACGACCTATCAGTTGGCGCGGTAATGGGGATGTCGGCTATCATAGTGGCCTATCTCAATGTGCTCCATCAATGGCCCATAGCGGCCGCCGTTGCTGTAGCTATCCTGATGGGCCTTATCGTCGGAGCTGTGAATGCCTTTTTAGTCGTCGGGGTTGGCTTGTCCTCCTTTGTGACTACACTTGGCATGGCCACGCTAATTGATGGACTAGGCTACGGCCTTACCAGTTCAGTGACCGTCGGAGGTATTTCACCCGGCCTGGTAACGTTTGTGACATATAGGATTGCTGGCCTTCCCATCGCGTTCTACGTGGGTGTCGCGCTCTGCATCGTGACGTGGTACGTCTTGCAACATACGCCACTCGGCCGGCATCTGGTGTTCGTCGGCGAAAGCCGTGATGTGGCTCGCCTAAACGGCCTGCCCGTCAGCTGGATTCGGAGCGGCACGCTCATAGCATGCAGCGCTATCGCAGCAATCGCCGGCGTGCTGCAGGCTGGGGTCGTTGCTGCTGCCGTTCCTGGAGGCGGCGACGCCTACCTGTTGCCGGCATTCGCTGGCGCCTTCCTCGGCGCTACGACCATCCGGCCGGGTCGCTTCAACGCGTGGGGTGCCTTTGTAGCCGTCTACTTCCTGGTGACGGGAATTACCGGGCTGGAGCTCTTGGGCTACAGCGGTTGGGTGCAGGACGTCTTCTATGGGGGATCGCTGATAGTGGCGGTCGCATTTGCCCGCCTGGCCGGGCGACGGCGTCAGGCCATCAGATAAGTCACTGCGCGTCGGTCAAGATGTTATCTACGGGAGTACGGGATTGTAGCAAATGAGACAGTCATGTCGGATGGGCTTACCAGTATTGAGAGAGGAGAGTGTCATGAAGTCACAAACGGGAGGCGTCTCTATCTGGAGCCGCCGGAAGAATTATGCCGCGGTGCTGGCCTTGGGGATTG
>JAKACA010000080.1 GCA_021796455.1 Actinomycetes bacterium | reverse complement strand
GTCACCGCACGACGCCATCGTGTGGGACACCGGCCATCAGGCTTATGTCCACAAGATCATCACCGGCCGCCAGGATTCCTTCGGCGATCTGCGCCAGGGCGGCGGTCTGTCGGGCTATCCCAATCGCGCGGAGTCTGAGCACGACTTCGTCGAGAACAGCCATGCCTCTACGGCCCTGTCCTACGCGCACGGGCTCGCGAGCGCGCGCCGTCTCAGGGCCGACCGCAACCACGTCGTCGCGGTGATCGGGGACGGCGCCCTGACCGGTGGGCTTGCATATGAGGCGCTCAACAACATCGCGGTCTCCAGGGCCAAGGTGATCGTCGTGCTCAACGACAACGGTCGCTCCTATGCGCCGACGGTCTCGCGCCTGTCGCTCGCCGCCGGTGACGCGCCAGGCCGCCCCATAGGCGACGCTATGACGACGGCGGCCCGATTCTTCGAGTCACTTGGCCTCTCGTATCTCGGTCCCGTGGACGGGCACGACTTGGTCGCGCTTGACACCGGGCTCAGCCGAGCCGCTGCCCATGGCGGCCCGGTGGTTCTCCACGTCGTCACGCGCAAGGGACGTGGCTACGAGCCGGCCGAGCGCGACGAGGAGAAGCGCCTCCACGATGTCGGCCCGTTCGACCTCGAGACTGGCGTCGCTCTCGCACCGCCCGCAGGCCGACTCAGCTACACGGAGGCGTTTTCGGCGGCCATCGTGAGGGAGGCGGCGTCTCGTCCAGATCTCGTGGCTGTGACAGCGGCGATGGGCGGGCCGACGGGCCTTCTCGCTTTCAAGGAGCGCTACCCAGAGCGCTACTTCGATGTCGGCATCGCCGAGCAGCACGCGGTCACAGCTGCCGCAGGCATGGCCATGGGGGGTCTCCGCCCGGTCGTGGCCATCTACTCGACGTTTCTCAATCGGGCCTGGGACCAGGTCGTCCACGACGTCGGTCTCCACCGACTCCCTGTCGTGTTCTGCCTCGACCGTGCAGGGATCACCGGGGACGACGGTCCCAGCCACCACGGGATCCTCGACCTCATGCTGCTTACCAAGGTGCCCGGGATGACGGTGCTGGCGCCCTCTTGCTACGAGGAGGTGGCGAACATGCTCCACCTGGCGCTCGAGACCACCTCTGGCCCGGTCGCCATCCGGTGGCCGAAGACCCCGGCACGCAGCTCGCCGGTGAGCGGGCACGCTCTAAGGGCGAGAAGGGTACGGTCCGGCAGGCGGGTATGCATCCTGGGTGTCGGCAAGCTGCTCGCGGCCTGTGAGGAAGCCGCCGGGCTCCTCGAGGCCGACGGTGTCGACGCCACCGTATGGGACGTGAGGGTCGCGTCGCCGCTCGATCCGGCGATGATCGACGACGCGCTCTCCCACGAGCTCATCGTGACGGTTGAGGACGGCGTCGTCGCCGGGGGCGTCGGCTCCCTCATCGAAGCCGCCACTCGCCGAGCGGCGCCGAAGGGCGGGCGGCCCCAGGTCTCCAACCTCGGAGTGCCAGTTGCCTACATCGCGCACGGCCGGCCGGGTGACATCCTCGCTTCTTTGGGACTCGACGGCCGCGGCATCGCAGCTTCCATCCTCGAGAGCCTCTGAGGTCTGGCGGAGCGCGCGCCGCGCCACCCCCCTACCGCACCGGCCGCGTCTCTGCACCACCTCGCTCTTACAGTCGCGCTTTTAGCGCCGCCAGGGTACGTGCCTCCACCTCCTCCGGAGTCCCGGAGGCATCGACAGTGACTAGCAGCCCTCTGTCGCTGTAGTAACCGAGGAGTGGTTGGGTCGCGTCGTGGAAGATCTGGAGGCGGCGCTCGACCACTGCCGCGTCGCCGTCGTCGATCCGCCCCTCGGCTGATCGCTCCAAGAGCCGCCTGCGCACGGCCGCGTCCGGTATCTCAAGGTACGCGACCGCGTCGGCAGTAGCGCCGAGACTCAGGGCGTGCTCGAAGGCCAGTTCCGCCTGTGCCAAGGTCCTAGGAAACCCGTCCAGTATGTAGCCGCGCTCGAGTGCGGCCAGGATCGGTTCGCGAAGGAGAAAGAGCACGACATCGTCTGGGACCAGCTCGCCCGCGCGCACGTACTCTCCGACCTTTCTACCGGCTCCAGTGGGGTCGGCCAGGTGGGCGCGGAGCAACTCTCCCGAGGAGATATGGGTGGCTCCGAAGTGCTCGGCGAGCAAGCGGCCCTGGGTGCCCTTGCCGGAGCCCGGCACGCCGAGCAGGATGAGTTTCATATGTGATAGAGCTCCGCCTGCCAGCTTACCCCGGCGGGTCCACACGAGCCGTCCAATGGACCTTAGTGGATGTCGATACAATTCGCCTGTGGATCGCCCACTGGCCGACGTCGTGTCGTTTCCCCAACGATCAAGGACACGACCGCAAGGCGATGCAACGGCCCCGACCAACGCCCCCGATCCCGCCGCTGCAGCCGCCGGGGCGCAAGCGACCGATGGCCCGGCAGTGAGAGAGCCGGACTACATCGCCCGGGAGGCGATGTACTGGCGGCTCGCCCAGCTTGCCCGGGGTGACCCGGGCTCCGCCGGAGGCTCAGTCGACGACGAGCTCGCGGTGCTCGTCTACGACTCTGCCGCGGAGCAAGAGCCGCTCGTGGGCATACGCGGCGAGGTGGCTGCGTCGACCCGCCAGCTCACGTTCGCGACCCCGAGCCTTGTCATCGAGGTGCAACTGGAGAATCCCGGCCGCGAGCTGACCTGCCAGGTGGTACCCCCACAACCGGCATCGATGGAGGTCCGCCACCGTGCCGGGAGCCTGGACCTTGGAAACGACGACTTCGGCACTTTCCACATCGAAGGGCTGCCACAGGGGGCCATCAGCCTCCGATGCGTGCCACTCTCGGGGGGAGCCGAACCGATCTCGACCAGCTGGATAGCGGTCTCCGACGGCTCGGCTGGCTGACGCACCTGTTAGTGCCTCCTGGTGCCAACTGTCTTTGAGTCGCCGGCGGCAAAGGTGTCGAGCAGGGCTTCGCTCGAAGCGCAGCAGGCCCTCGCCCTGGCGGCGGCGGATCCGCGGCGGGCTCTCGCGCTCGCCGAGATGGTCCTCTCGCGCCCCGATCTTGGCGCAGACGAGCAAGCGGTAGCCGAGCGAGCAGCCGCGCTCGCCGAGCTGGGGCTCGGTCGCGTGGCATCGTCCCGAGCCCGTTTCGAGAGAGCCCGGGATCAAGCGCTCGCGGACGGGCTCGCGTATCGCGTGCCGGAGATCCAGATCGGGCTTGCCATGGCGCTCCTGCAGTCAGAGGAGCCGGCCGCGGCCATGGCCGAGATCGATTCTGCGCTCGCCCGCGCGGGCGATGAAGCGACCTTGGGTCAAGCGCAGTCCCAACGGGCCACGATCCTCATGCGCCTCGGCCGGTATCCCGAGGCACTGGAGCAGGCGACTGCTGCTCTTTCTACTTGTAGAGCCGCTCAGCTCCTCTCGCCGGTGGCGCGCCTGCTCTCCAATCAGGGAGTCGTTCACGCCTATCTCGGACGGTACATAGAAGCTGAGGCCGACTTACGCGAAGCTCTCGTACTGCTACGCCAGCAAGGCTCGGATCTCGGCGCGGCGAACGTCGTGCACAACCTCGGGTTCGTGGCAGCACGTCGAGGTGACGTGCCGGCGGCCCTGGCCCTGTTCGACGAGGCATTCGACGAGTACGAGCGCCTCGCTGCCGTGCCGCACGCGGCATTGACCGATCGATGTGAGGTCCTCATGTCGGTTCGCCTGCTGCCCGAGGCACGGACCGCGGCGCGCCAAGCGGTGGCGGGCCTCGAAAGGGCCGGCCTCGCGGCCGACCTTGCCGAGGCGAGACTGATGCTCGCCGAGGTTGCCCTGGCCAGCGGCGACTTCGTGACAGCGAGGCTGCAGGCGGAACGGGCAGCCCAAGCCATGAACCGCCAGGGCCGAGTAGGTTGGGCCGCCCTGGCCAGCTTTGTGGCAGCCCGGGCGCGATGGATGGGAGGCACGGCGGAGGATGCGCAAGCCTTCGTCGCCGAGGCAGCGACGCTTGCCGGCGAGCTCATTGGCGCGGGGTGGCGGTTGCACGCTCTCGAGGCGGTCATCACCGCGGCGCGTCTTGCTCTGGCGGCAGGAGATGCCGACCGGGCCGCCTCGGTAGTCGCGAGCCTCGATGCTGCTTCGGTGACCCGAGACGGAGCCTCATGCGACGAGAGGGTGAGGGCTTGGTACGCGTTGGCACTCGGTCAACTGGCCGCAGGCAACAGGGCTGAAGCTCTGCAGGCGTTGCAGTCGGGGCTCCAGATCGCGGAGGATCACCGAGCAGCCTTCGGCGCGACGGAGTTGAGAGCGCGGGCGACTCTTCGCTCGGCTGAGCTCGCCGAGCTGGGGCTCGATATGGTCCTGGAGGATGGCTCAGCGCCGGCTGTGCTCGAGTGGTCGGAGCGCTGGCGGGCACGCTCCCTCTGGCCGCCCGACGTGCTTCCGCCGCGTGATCCCGTGCTGGCCGAGCGGCTCACACAGCTCCGGCACACGGTGGCGGCCCTGGAGACCGCTGTCAAGGCAGGTGAGTCGGACGGCTCCGAAGCGGCCCTCCTCGCGGATCGGCGCCGGCGACTCGAGGCGGGCATCCGACACCGCTCGCTCGAAACTGGCCGCCCGCGCTGCTCGTCTCCGCCGGCCCCCGAGCTCGAGGCGGTGCAGGCGACTCTTGCCGGATGCGACGCTGCCGCGATCGTGGAGTTCCTCTCGGTGCGTGGCCAGCTGCACGCGGTGGTCTGCACGGAGGCGTCCTGTGTGGTCCGCCATCTCGGCCCGCTGGCCGCGATGGCGCGATGGCGGGCGGCTCTCCGATTCGCGCTCGGGCGCCTCGTGGTCGGTAGAGGCTCGCAGTCGAGCCTGCTCGCTGCGGCGGAGCTGCTCTTGCGGGCTTCGCAGGCGACCGACCGGCTGCTGTTCGGGCCGATCGACGCAGATCTCCACGGCGCGCTGCAGGCCGGCGGCTCAGAGGTGGTCATAGTACCGACGGGAGCTCTGCACTCGCTGCCTTGGGCATTGCTGCCGAGCCTGTGCGGGCGACCAGTCTCCGTGGCTCCCTCTGTCGCCCTGTTCATGAACCGGGCCGCTCGAACCAGGCGAGGGGGCACGACCGTGCTCGTAGCCGGGCCGGACGTCCCCTCGGCCGCGGCCGAGGTTGCAGCGATCAGCGGTCTGTACAAAGACGCTGTCTCTCTCGTCGGCGAGTCGGCGACCGCCGGTGCGGTGGCGTCCGCCTTGAGCGGCGCCGGGACGGCCCACATCGCTGCGCACGGCAGGTTCCGGGCTGACAATGCCCTGTTCTCCGCACTGCATCTTGCTGATGGGCCGCTCACGGTCTACGAGCTCGAAGAGCTCTGCGAGCCGCCCGAGCTTCTGGTGCTGTCCTCGTGCGACGTGGGTCGCTCCGATGTCCAACCCGGCGACGAGCTGATGGGTGCGGCCGCCGCCATGCTCTCGCTCGGGTCACGGGCGATCGTTGCAAGCGTCGTTCCCGTACCCGACGCGGGCGCGCCGGCCGTCATGGCCGGCTTCCACAAGCGACTCCTCGCGGGGAACAGCCCATCGGTGGCGCTCTGCCGTACGCAGGCCTCACACGCTCTCAGTGTCTTCGCGCCCTGTGAGCTAGCGGCTCGCTCGGTGCAGGTGCAGGAGGCACTCGCGGCCGCCGGCTTCGTGTGCCTCGGCGCCGGTGGATGAGGCCCGGTCCCGTTCCGCCGAGGTGCTCCTGTGGCCGAGCAGGACCGCCGCTCAGTGGGTTTGTGCCGGTGACCGGTGGCGCGTCCGCTCGGGGTCGAGCGACCAAGTAGGGTTCAGGCGTGGCCGATCAGGCGCAGTTCGCCGAAGATACCGAGCAGTTCATGGGATCTTTGTACTCGGCCGCGCTCCGCATGACGAGAAACCCCTCCGATGCCGAGGATCTTGTCCAGGAGACCTACCTCAAGGCTTACAGGGGCTACGGCTCCTTCAAGGCCGGGACGAACCTGAAGGCATGGCTCTACCGCATCCTGACGAACACCTTCATCAACTCCTACCGCGCACGGCGCCGTCACCCCGAGGAGACAGAGCTGGAGGAGGTCGAGGACTTCTATCTCTTCCATCGCCTCGGCGGCCTCGAGGCAGCTGCAGCCGGCCGCAGTGCCGAGGACGAGGTTCTCGAGTCGATGACCGACGAGGAAGTGAAGCAGGCGGTCGAGTCGCTACCAGAATCCTTCAGGATGGCGGTCTTGCTCGCGGATGTGGAGGGTTTCTCCTATAAGGAGATCGCCGAGATCATGGACGTACCCATAGGAACGGTGATGAGTCGCCTGCATCGGGGAAGAAGAGGGCTCCAGAAGGCGTTGCACGAGTACGGAATGGCCCGAGGACTCGTGG
Source organism: Actinomycetes bacterium (assembly GCA_021796455.1). Taxonomy (GTDB): domain Bacteria; phylum Actinomycetota; class Acidimicrobiia; order Acidimicrobiales; family Bog-793; genus JAKACA01. Next base: position 7,117 of record JAKACA010000080.1, on the reverse strand, counting down.
CCGTTGAGTCGTGAGGACACCCAAGACTGTGGCAGCGATCGGGTCAGCAAGAGGCACGCCGAGAGGCAAGAGTCATGGGTGATCGTCAACAGGCCGAGTTTGACTGCCGCGAGGCCCTGCACCGCATCTACCACTTTCTCGACGGAGAGCTGACAGTCGTTCGCCGCCGGGAGATCGAGGCTCATCTCGACGGCTGCTCACCATGCCTCAAGATGTTTGGTTTCGAGGCGGAGCTGCGCCGCATTGTCCATGACCGGTGCCGCGATGCGGTGCCGGAAGGACTCAGGCAGCGGATAGCCGACTCGCTCAATCACGAGCACGACACGACGGACGCATCGATCGACCGGCTGGCTCCAAGTGGCGCAGGAGGCGGCGCAGCCGAGGAGCGAACTGACGGCTGAGACCGCCTGCAGCGATGGGGCGCAGGCTGGGCCGGGCTCGCACCTTGCCGGGGAACGACTAGGTGCCCGCCGAGTGGATGCGAGCGATCGTGCCTAGGATGCCGTGATGAGCAGTGCCCCTGAGCTCGTTGACTGGGTCTTGGCCGAGCGTGTCGCGAGGCGTGTTGCCGCGAGAGGTGCCCCGCGCATCGACCCTCGCTCGTACCAACGCCTGGTTGACGATTTTGCCGAGCTGACGCCTATAGCCGAGGAGCTGGTGGAGGCTTCCACGGGACTTCGCTCGGCCGCGGGTCCGGCGCGCGCCGAGGTCACGGACCGGGGTGAGTGGTCCCACGCGAACATCGGGTCGTTTCGTCGCCTGCTCCGCCCGATCCTCGATCGGGCCGCTACCAAAGCCGGCGTCAGCCGGATCCTCCCACCCCCGATGGCTGTTGCGGCTCGCCTGGCGGCCGGCACAGAGCTCGGCGCTGTCCTCGGTTGGATGTCGACAAGAGTCCTCGGCCAGTACGACCTGTTCCGGGCTGAGGATGGCGAGGCTCCAGGTGACGCCGTCTATTACGTGGGTCCGAACGTCATTGCGCTCGAACGCCGTCACGGCTTTCCCCCGCGCGAGTTCAGACTCTGGATAGCAGTGCACGAGCTCACCCACCGGGCGCAGTTCACCGGAGTTGCCTGGATGCGTGGTTACTTCCTCGATCTCGTTGACCAGGGGCTCAGCCTCGCCGCACCCGATGCCAAGCAGCTTATGGCCGCGATCGCACGGATGGCCGGGGACGTCCGAGCGCGCCGCAATCCGTTTGCAGATGCTGGGATCCTCGGGGCAATCGCGCCTCCCGAGCAGCTCGCCACGATGCGTCAGATACAAGCTCTCATGAGCCTGCTCGAGGGACATGGGGACGTCACGATGAACCGCGCCGCTACAGAGCGGATCCCTGAGGCCGCGCGGTTCGCACGCACGCTGCAGGAACGACGAGATTCTGCCGGCGGGCTCACCAAGGTGATCCAACAGATGCTCGGAATCGACGCGAAGATGAAGCAGTACAAAGAGGGCGAGGAGTTCGTCGAGGCAGTCGAGCGCGCGGGGGGGCCGGAGTTGTTCGCCCGCGTCTGGGAGGAGCCAGGGCACCTGCCGAGCCTCGACGAGGTGCGTGATCCTGCGCTGTGGCTGAGCCGGCTTGGAGGCCGCCGTCTCGAGATTGCCTGACGGTCATGGCGCACCGCCGCCCGCAGCCGCCTCGGCCGCCCGAGTGGCGACCGGCGAGATCGCCCGCGGAAGGATCGCCGGCGAGATCGCCCGACTTGTTGCGCTTTGCGCTTTTCCTCCTGCGGGCTCCGAGGTCTTCCTCGCGGTGTCAGGAGGTGCCGACTCGCTCGCTCTGCTGGTGCTGGCGGTCGCGAGCGGCTGTCGCGCAGTCGCGTGCCACGTCGATCATGGCCTGCGGCCCGGATCTGCCGCGGAGGCCGAGGTGGTCAAGGCTGCCGCAGATCGCTTTGGTGCCGGGTACGCGGCCCTCCGGGTCACTTTGGAGCCCGGTCCCAACCTGGAGGCGCGTGCTCGCTCGGCGCGCTACGCAGTCCTCCCCGCCGGTGTGGCCACCGGCCATACTGCCGACGACCAGGCCGAGACGGTCATCCTCAACCTCCTAAGAGGCGCAGGACCCGATGGTCTCGCCGGCATGCGCCGCGGTCCGTCCCATCCGATCCTTGGTCTTCGGCGAAGTGAGACGCGTAGCCTCTGCGATGGCTTGCGCCTTGTCCCTGTGGAGGACCCGTCCAACGCGGATACGAGCTACCTCCGCAACCGCGTTCGCCACGAGGTACTCCCCTTGCTGTGCCAAGCGGCCGGTCGTGACCTCGTTCCCGTTCTCGCCCGGCAGGCGCAGCACTTCGCCGACGAGAGCGATTTTCTCGAGGATCTCGCCCGTAGAGTCGACCCGCGCGATGCGCGGTCGCTGGCCGGCGCTCCGCGCGTGCTCGCCCGCCGGGCGGTGCGGCAGTGGCTGCGAGGTGTCGACGAGGAGGGGCATCCGCCCGACAGCGCCACGGTGGAGCGTGTTCTCGACGTGGCGACGCTCGGCTCTCTCGCCTGCGAGGTGGGTGGCGGCCGCCGGGTGCGCCGCTCCGCCGGGAGGTTGCGCATCGAGGGAACTTCCGGCCCAACCTTGCGCCAGAAGTGACCGCCGACGGCCAGTTCGGTCACTTGTGGCACTAGGTTCACAAAATTACGGCGAGCTACCTGCAACGGAGCCTGCTGGGAGCGATAACCTCGGCGGCCGTGAAACATAGTGCCGGCGGGCGCGCGACAAGCGGGACGGCGGCCATGTCCGGAGGCGCTCGCCCCGGTCCCGAGCGCCGCCCCCAGAGCTGGGTCGGCGTCGATCCCATGCTCGGCAGTGTCGTCGTAACTGCTGATGAGATTGCCCGCCGTGTCGAGGAGCTCGGCGCCCAGATCACGCTGGACTACGCCGCCCGGCCCCCGCTGCTGGTAGGAGTGCTGAAGGGCGCCTTTGTGTTCCTGGCCGACCTGTCGCGATTCATCGAGCTCCCTGTCGAGATGGACTTCATGGCCGTGGGGTCGTATGGGGCCGCGACGAAGACGAGCGGAGTCGTTCGTATCGTAAAGGACCTCGATCTCGACCTCTCGGGGCGCGACGTGATCGTCGTCGAGGACATTGTTGACAGCGGCCTCACCCTCTCCTACCTCCGCAAGTCCCTTCTGGCACGCGGCCCGGCCTCGCTCGCGATCTGCACTCTCCTGCTCAAGACCGGTCAGCAGCAGGCGAGCTTCGACGTCGACTACGTCGGCTTCGAGATCCCTCCGGACTTCGTGGTCGGCTACGGCCTCGACGTGGCCGAGCGCTATCGCAACCTGGCCGATCTGCGTGTCTATGTCGGTGGCGAGCCGGAGTGACCGTCGATCTCGAGCGTGCGGAGCGGGCCGTCTCGGAGCTTCTCGAAGCCATGGGTGAGGATCCTCGTCGCGATGGCCTGATCCGCACACCCAAGCGCGTCGCCGCTATGTACGAGGAGATCATCGGCCAGGCCGAAGGAGATCCGTCGAAGTTCCTCACCACGACCTTCACGGCGGAGCACGACGAGATGGTCATGGTGCGCGACATCCCGTTCTCGTCGCTCTGTGAACATCACCTCGTCCCGTTTCTCGGTCGGGCGCACGTCGCCTACATCCCGTCTGACGACGGGCGGATCACAGGGCTGTCCAAGCTCGCGCGAGTCGTCGACGGCTACGCACGGCGCCTTCAGGTCCAGGAGCGCATGACGACCCAGATAGCCGATGCCATCGAGGCCAGGCTGTCACCCCGTGGGGTCCTTGTCGTGATCGAGGCGGAGCACCTCTGCATGTCGATGCGGGGGATACGCAAGCCCGGGACGAGCACGGTGACCTCAGCGGTGCGAGGCCTGTTCCGGAGTAGACAGGCGACACGGGCCGAGGCGATGGCATTCATCCACGGAGCACGGGGACGGCCAGTTTGAGACTGCCTGATCGCCCCGCTGGCGCCGGACGGCCCTTGGTCATGGGCATCTTGAACGTGACCCCCGACTCGTTCTTCGACGGCGGCCGCTACGCCGCCCACGATGCCGCGCTCGCGCGCGCTCAGGAGATGATCGCCGAGGGAGTCGATATCGTTGATGTCGGAGGAGAGTCGACGCGGCCGGGGGCCCACCATGTGAGCGACGAGGAGGAGCTGCGCCGGGTCATTCCGGTGATCGAGGCACTGGCAGGCGAGATTCCCGTGTCGATTGACACCACCAAGGCAGTGGTGGCTCGGCGCGCCGTCGAGGCCGGGGCCGTGCTCATAAACGACGTGTCCGCCTCGCTAGAGCAGGTGGCGGCCGCGACCGGAAGCGGCTTCATCGCGATGCACCGGCAGGGGACTCCAGCTGACATGCAGATACACCCTCATTACGACGACGTCGTCAAGGAGGTCACCGACTACCTTGCCGCGCGGGCGCATCGGGCGCTCGACGCAGGCGTGGCCGAGATCTGGCTGGATCCAGGGATTGGCTTCGGGAAGACAGCAAGGCACAACCTGGAGCTTCTGGCGGGCCTTCCGAGCCTCGTGTCACTCGGCTTCCCGGTGCTCGTCGGAACCAGCCGGAAGACTTTTCTCGGTCACATCGCCGCCGGGAACCTCGGTCCAGCTGGAGCTTCGGGCCCTGCTGCTCCTGGCGGAGAGCGTTTCGAGGGTTCGCTGGCTTCGGCGACGCTGGCCATGGCTCTTGGGGCAAGTGCTGTGCGGGTCCACGACGTCGCCGCCACAGTACAGGCCGCCGCGCTAGTCGGGTTGGTGTCGCGGTGAGAGGTCGTTGGGCCGCCGGGATCGTTCCCCGCAACTTCGCTTGGATTGTGCAGGACCGCCTTGCCGTGAGCGAGCGACCTGGGGGCTACGCCCCGAACCACCGCAAGGTGCGGCGTCAGGAGGAGCTGCTCTGGCTGCGGGCGCAGGGTTTCGACAGGGTTGTGTCCCTACTGACCTCGTCTCACAATCTGCATGCCTACGGGGAGTTCAACCTCGCCTGGTCCCACTTCCCCCTGTCACTCACTGCGGATGCCGAAGCGGAGTCGACCCTTGGCGAATTGTATCCAGCTATGTACGAATGGCTTCGCTCGGGCGAGCGCGTCCTGGTACATCAAGACGAGCTTGGCGACCGGCTCATGGGCGTGATGGCAGGCTACATCCGCTGGAGCGGCATACTGCCTGACGACCCGAGGGCGATAGCTGTGGTCGAGCAGATTCTCTCCCGCCAGATGGGCTCCGCGGGCCGGCGTCTCGTAGCGATGGTCGGCAATCTCCCGCCGGCTCCCACGGGGCCAGCTTCCCGGCGCCAAGCCGCGGAGCGCCCAACCGGGCAGGGCCCAGGCTCTCAGGCTCGGTCCCGAAAGTGAGCGCGTCGCAGATCCGCATCAACGCGCTCCAGGCGCTCGGGTGCCACGGAGCCCTACCGGAGGAGCACTCACGCGCGCAACCCTTCGAGGTCGACATCGTGATCGACACCGATATAGCCCCTGCAGCTCGATCCGATGACCTGTCGGCCACGGTCGACTACAGCACTGTCGTGACGGCAGTCATCGAGATCATCGAGACGAGGAGCTACGCGCTCCTCGAGACGCTCACGACTGCGATAGCCGAGGACGTGTCGGCAATGGCCGGCGTCATAGGCGTCACCGTCGAGGTGCGAAAGCTCCGACCGCCGCTTCCGGCGCACGTCGACTCTGTTGGCGTGCGGCTCTCGCGCGGCCCGGGGTGAGGGCCTACCTCGGTCTCGGATCCAACCTGGGGAACCGCATCGGCTACTTGCGTCGCGCAGTCGCCACCTTGCGCGAGATCGACGCCTGCCTGACCGTATCGCCCGTGTACGAGACGGCCCCTGTGGGCGGCCCGGCGCAGGGGCCCTATCTCAACTGTGTCGTCCGTCTCGACACCGAGCTCGACCCGTTCGAGCTTCTCCAGGTCGCGTGGCGGCTGGAGAGCGACGCGCGGCGGATCCGCACGGTCAGGAACGGCCCGCGCACCCTGGACGTCGACATCCTCGTGATCGAAGGCCTCGAGCTCGCGACGCCTGAGCTGACCGTGCCCCATCCGCGGATGTCCGAGCGGGTGTTCGTGCTAGCTCCACTCGAGGATCTCGATGCCACCCTCGTGCCACCGCGTTGGCGCGAGACGTTCGGGGCGAGCCTTGGAGTGCCGGAGTCAGCCCGGAAGGTTGGTAGCATCGATGACAGCTTGGGCTGAGATACGACCGGCACCCCACCAAAGGGCTGGAGCGAGAGCGAGGCTGGCAGTAGATGACTTCCGTCCGGATCATCGGTGGTGGACGCGCGGGCAGATCTTTCGAGGCAGCCCTGTCGTCTTCGGGCGTCGAAGTCCTAGGCGTGCTCACCCGGGGCGATGACCCGAGGCACGCCGCTGCAAGAGTCGATGCCGTGCTTCTTGCGGTGCCAGACAGGGCGGTGGCGTCCGTCGCCGCGGCGGTGGATCCGGTGGCCGACACTGTCCTGCTCCACTGCTCTGGCTCGCTCGGGCTCGACGTCTTGTCCCCGCACCGCCGCCGCGCTTCGCTCCACCCGCTCGTGAGCCTTCCCGATCCTGTCATCGGCGCACTGCGACTGCGCGGTGGGCCATTCTTCGCCGTAGCTGGCGACCAACTCGCCACCGACCTGGTACTCGGTCTCGGCGGCCATCCGCTTCTCGTTCCCGATGACCAGCGCGCCATTTACCACGCGGCTGCCTGTATAGCTGCCAACCACGTCGTGGCCCTGCTCGGACAGGTGGAGCGGGTCGCCGGGGCAGCCGGCCTGCCTCTCGAGGCGTTCTTGCCGCTTGCCCGCGGCGCTCTCGACGATGTCGCGATGCTCGGACCTACGAGGGCGCTCACCGGCCCGGCCGCGCGCGGGGATCTCGCAACCATCGAGCTTCACCGGCGCGTCCTTGACAGCTCCGAACTGGCCGGCTACGACGCGGGCGTCGCCCTCGCGTCGCGACTTGCCGAGGAACAAGCGGTACTTGGCCCCGAGCCTCCCGTTGCTGCGACGTGGACTTGATCACTTCTCGGGCGGTCCTGCGCGAAGAGCTGTGCAACGCCCGCTCGGGTGGTGGCACCGTCGGCTTTGTCCCCACGATGGGGGCGCTTCATGGGGGTCACCTGTCGCTCGTCAGCACGGCGCGCGAGGACTGCGACTGTGTCGCCGTCAGTAT
>JAKACA010000079.1 GCA_021796455.1 Actinomycetes bacterium | reverse complement strand
GATAGGTTCCGCCGCTCCTGGATCCGCCGGAATAGCCGGTAGCGGGTCGGGAAGAGTACCTGTCGTCTGATCGATCCCGATCGCGATCCCGGTCCCGGTTCCGCGCAAAGCCTCTGTCACCGCGCTCAGAGGTAGCATCCGGGCGCCCGCTGCCGTACCGGCTAGGGCGCGAGCCCTGGTAGCCGCCGGAGCCGCTAGGGCGCGAGCCTTGGTACCCGCCGGAGCCGCCCGATCCGCCGGATCGGTTCCCCTGGTAGCCGCCGGAGCCGCTAGGGCGCGAGCCCTGGTACCCAGAGCGCCTACCTCCAGCTCCTCTGGGTCCGTCTCGACGCTCGCGTCCGTCTCCGCCTCGCCCTTCGGAGCCGGCGTCGCGCCGCCGCGTGTCGCGATCTCGTGGTCGCGGTTCCTCGCTCATGCCGAAAGCTCCTCCAGGAGCGCGACTGCCATGCAGGCGATCCCCTCCTGACGACCGAGGGCACCAAGTCCCTCTGGCCGCGTGGCCTTCACGTGAACCGGGCCTCCTGCGGCGCTGCTGAGATTTGCCATCATTTCCTCTCGAGACCCAACTAGGTGAGGGCGCTCGCAGACGACCGTGCAGTCGGCGTTGACGAGCTTGAATCCAATTTGCTTGACCAGATCCGCCGTCTTGGCCAGCAGGTCCATGCTCCTGGCGCCCTTCCAGCGGACGTCCTGGTCGGAAAAGTACATTCCTATGTCCCCGAGACCCGCAGCCCCGAGCATCGCGTCAGCAACCGCATGAGCGGCCACATCTGCGTCGCTATGGCCGCTCAGTCCGGTCTCACCAGGAAACACGACACCTCCGAGGATCAGCGCACGAGACCGATCGGCGGAGAACGCATGCACATCGTACCCGACTCCTACACGCGGGCTCACTGCGCATCCCGGGCCGAGGCGCCACAGCTTAGGCGCCACTCGAGCAGCGACAGGTCCGACGGCGAGGTTATCTTCACATTTGCCTCCTCGCCGAGGACGACAACCACCTGAGCGCCGATGGCTTCGACGGCAGCTGCATCGTCGGTGCTCTCCGGCGCGCTCGAATGGGCTCGCCGCAGTGTGGTCGAGCGGAAGGCTTGGGGAGTCTGCACCCTCACGAGGTGCGACCGATCCAGCGTGGAGGACACGATGCCGCGCTCGACCGATTTCACCGTGTCCACGAGCGGCACCCCCGGGATCGCGGCGTCCGCTCCGGCTTCCACCGCGGCAACCACAGAGCGAAACAGCGCCTCTGATGCAATCGGGCGTGCGGCATCGTGGACCACGATGATGTCGGCGTCTCCTGGCACAGCTTGCAAGCCCGCTCTCACTGACGCTGACCGAGTCTCGCCGCCCGCCACGACGAAGTCCGCGCCACCTGCGAGGTTGGCATCCTGCTCCCGGCCCGCTGGCACGACGAGCACTACACCGATGGCAACGGAACGTGTCGCCTCGACAGCCCAAAGATGCACCGGCTTGCCCGCAAGCGAGAGAAACTGCTTCTCGGCCCCGAACCTTCGTCCGGAGCCCGCCGCAACCACGAGCCCCCACACGGCCCCGTTGACGCCTACGCCGTCACTCCCCGCCGCTGGGGAGGAAGAGGCACCAGGCACGAGATGAGACTGGGGCAACGAAGCCACTCTGGTTAGGGGAGGGCGGCGTTGAGGCGCTCCTCGGCCTCGTCTTCCGTCACCCCGATCGCAAATGTCAGCTCCGACACGAGTATCTGGCGTGCCTTGGTCAGCATCCTCTTCTCTCCGGCCGATAGCCCCTTGTCCTTGTCCCGGATCGAGAGGTTCCGCACAACTTCCGCGACCTGGTAGATGTCACCGGACTTCAACTTCTCCACGTGGTTCTTGTACCGGCGCGACCAGTTGGTCGGCATCCGTGCCTCCTTCTTGCGGAGCACCGCGAAGACCTCCTCGACCTCCTCGTCGTTGATGACCTCACGGAGTCCGACCTCGGCCGTGTTGTCGGCCGGCACCATCAAGGTGAGATCTCCGTACGCGAGCTTGAGAACGAGGTACTCCTTCTTCTCGCCGAAGAACTCGCGCTCCTCTCGGCACTCGACCACGGCCGCGCCGTGGTGCGGATAGACGACTTTGTCCCCGACGTCGAACAACAGTGGACTCCTCACAAGACGTTGCGATCATTTACCAGGGTACGGGCGTATCCGTGTTGGCTCAACTTGGACCTCACCTCCACCGCCACACCCTCTCAGTCCCGAACAACTGAGAGGTCAGTCCTGGAATCTCTCGCCGGCCGCGGGCGGTGAGACCCCGATATGCAGCCTTTGCCATCTTCTCCACGACCTCTTGCTCCGCTTCGGGCATTGCCCATCAACGCCCCGGCTCGATTCCGCCGTCCTGCTACGGGCCGAGCGCCCGCCAGACCAAGAGCGGCCGTGGCTCCGGCGATCGTGGCAACTTGTACGACCTCTATTGTACCGGCCCCAGGGGCACCATTAGACGACCCTTGGATGGGAGCTACCGCACGGCCAAAACCAAGGCGACCCGCCTCCGCCAGGCGCCTTGCTGGGGCAGGCACGCGACGTATCTCACCGCCGAGGCCGATCTCTCCAAACGCGACGACCCCTTCTTCGATAGGTAGACCGGTCGCTGCAGAGACGAGGGCCAGCGCCACGGCAACATCGCAGGCCGGTTCTGCCACCCTTATCCCGCCGACGGTCGACACGAACACGTCGCAGGTGGCCAGCGACACATCTACCGATCTCTCGAGCACGGCGAGCAACAGGGCGAGTCGCCCCGCAGGCAGGCCCTCGGCGACACGCCGGCGAGTCGACGAGCGCGCATCACCGACGAGGGCCTGCACCTCGACGAGCAGAGGGCGGCGGCCCTCAATGACGGGCGTGACGACAGCGCCGGGGATGCCGCTGCGGCGATCAGCCAGCAACACCGCGCTCGGGTCAAGGAGACCGATCAGACCGGACTCCCCCATCTCGAACAGCCCGATCTCGCCGGTGGTCCCATAACGGTGCTTGGTAGCACTCAGGTGACGCAGGCTGTGGTGGCGGTCCCCGTCAAAGCTGAGAACCGTATCCACGAGGTGCTCGAGAGTCCGCGGGCCGGCGAGCACTCCGTCTTTGGTGACGTGACCAACGATCACCGTCGCTGTCTGGGTTGCCTTGGCATAGTGCGCCAGTGCCTGGGCACACTCTCGCACCTGGGTGACCGAGCCGACCGGGGAGGTAAGGCTCCTATCCCCTATCGTCTGGATGGAATCGACCACAACCAGGTCCGGGGCGAGCCGGCCGACAGCCTCGAGAGCCGTTTGCAGGTCCGCTGTCGCGACCACGTAGCAGCCGTCCACAAGGGCCCCGAGCCTTTCGGCACGGCGCCGCACCTGCTCCGCCGACTCTTCGGCGACAACGAGCAGCGTCTTTCCTCCCCGTTGTGCAGCGCTTGCAGCGGCTTGCAGCAGGAGCGTCGATTTGCCGATCCCTGGCTCACCGCCGACCAAGGTCACAGAGCCGGGGACGAGGCCTCCGGAGAGCACTCGGTCGAGCTCTGCGATCCCGGTTGGCACAGGATCTGATGATTCCGGCTCCACCGCGGACAGAAGGACCGCATGCCGCAAGGAGCCGCTGAAAGCCGAGGGCCAGCCGGAGCCGCCATCTGAGGCGCTACCGCTGTCACCATTGCCCCACCGCTCGCGCCCCCTCTCCCGCTGCTGCCTGAGCCCCCCTGGAACAGGAGGAGCCGGCACGGTCTCGACCAGGGTGTTCCATTCGCCGCAACTCCCACATCGCCCGGCCCACTTGGGAGCCGCGGCTGCACAGGCGCTGCACACATGGACGGTCCGCGATCTGCTCACGGGACAACCATAAAGACACGGTGTGTCAGTGCGGCGTCGTCAGCACCGCCGCTCGATCTATGAGTCGGCGCCTGCTCCCGCGAGCTCGACTGTCGGAGGCTCGACCGAGGGCGAGGCAAAGCCCTCGATAGCCCGAAACGTCAAAACCTCGCCGTCGAGGTCGACGATCACCGTCTCGCCCACCCGGAACTCCTTCCAGAGCAGCTTCTCCGAAAGAGGATCCTCGATGAGGGACTGGATCGCCCGCCGTAGCGGCCGGGCGCCCAAGGTCGGCTCGTAGCCCTTGGTGGCCACGAACTCCTTGGCCGTCCTCGTCAGCTCGAGCCCGACACCCTGGCTCTCCAGCTGCTCGCGAACCCGCCGGATCAGCAGGTCGACGATCTCTATGACCTCGTCGAGAGCCAGCTCGTGGAAGACGATGACTTCGTCTATGCGGTTCAGGAACTCCGGCTTGAAGTGAGCTTTCAGGGCCTCGTTCACCCTGGACTTCATGTGCTCGTAGGTCACTGCTTCCGACGACTTCGAGAAACCCACCCGCGCCTTTCTGAGATCAGCCGTGCCGAGGTTCGACGTCATGATGAGGACAGTGTTCTTGAAATCGACGCTACGACCTTGCGCGTCAGTGAGGCGGCCGTCCTCGAGAATCTGCAGCAGCGTGTTGAACACGTCCGGGTGCGCCTTCTCGACCTCGTCGAAAAGGACCACGGAGAAAGGCTTGCGCCTCACGGCCTCGGTGAGTTGTCCGCCTTCGTCGTAGCCGACGTATCCCGGCGGCGAGCCGACGAGCCGGCTCACGGCGTGCTTCTCCATGTACTCGCTCATGTCGAGCTGGATAAGGGACGACTCGTCACCGAAGAGGAGCTCCGCGAGCGCCTTGGCCAGCTCGGTCTTGCCCACGCCGGTCGGTCCGAGAAATATGAACGATCCCGAGGGTCGCTTTGGATCCTTGAGCCCGGCACGGGTCCGCCGGATGGCCCGCGAGAGCGCGTTCATGGCATCGTCTTGACCCACGACCCGCTTGTGCAGCTCGTCCTCCATGCGCAGGAGACGGGCCGTCTCCTCTTCGGTGAGCTTGTAGACCGGGATGCCGGTCCAGTTCGCGAGCACTTCGGCAACGACATCCTCGTCGACGATGTCGAACAGATCGACACCCTCCGCCCGCCACTGCTTCTCGAGCCCGGACTTGGCCTCGAGCTTCTCCTTCTCCTGGTCATCGAGCTTCTTGGCATCTTCGAAGTTCTGCTTCTCGATGGCGGCCTCCTTGCGGAGGCGCAGAGCCGACAGCTCCTCTTCCAGCTTGCGGTGCTCGGGTGGCGACGACATCCGCCGGATGCGAAGACGGCTTCCCGCCTCGTCGATCAAGTCGATCGCCTTGTCCGGCAGGAAACGATCCGATATGTAGCGATCTGCGAGGTTCGCGGCGGCAACGAGCGCCTGGTCGGTGATCGTGACCTGGTGGTGCTGCTCGTAACGGTCACGAAGGCCCCGGAGGATCTCGATCGTGTGCGCAAGGGACGGCTCCTCGACCTTGATCGGCTGGAACCGCCGCTCGAGGGCGGCATCCTTCTCGAGGTGCTTGCGGTACTCGTCCAGGGTCGTGGCCCCGATCGTCTGCAGCTCGCCGCGCGCGAGCATCGGCTTCAGGATCGACGCCGCGTCGATGGCACCCTCGGCCGCTCCGGCTCCAACAAGGGTATGGAGCTCGTCGATGAACAGAATGATGTCGCCACGGGTGCGAATCTCCTTCAGCACCTTCTTCAGCCGCTCCTCGAAATCGCCGCGATAGCGGCTGCCGGCCACGAGCGCCCCGAGGTCGAGGGTGTAAAGCTGCTTGCCCTTGAGCGTCTCCGGCACGTCGTTCGAGACAATCTGCTGGGACAGTCCCTCGACTATCGCCGTCTTGCCCACGCCCGGCTCACCGATGAGGACCGGGTTGTTCTTGGTTCGCCGAGACAGCACCTGCATGACACGCTCGATCTCACGGTCTCGACCGATCACGGGGTCGAGCTTGTGATCACGGGCGAGCTGGGTGAGGTTACGGCCGAATTGGTCGAGGACAGGGGAGCCGGCAGGGTTGTCCTGGCTTGGGCCGCTCCCCGCGGGCGACGACTGCGGGTCACGCCCCTGGTATCCCGAGAGCTGCTGAATGACCTGCTGGCGGACCTTGGGAAGATCGGCACCGAGGCTCACGAGCACCTGGGCGGCGACCCCTTCACCCTCGCGCACCAGTCCCAACAGCATGTGCTCGGTACCGATGTAGTTGTGGCCGAGTTGCAGCGCCTCGCGCAACGAGAGCTCGAGCACCTTCTTCGCCCGCGGAGTGAATGGCGGTGAGCCCGTAGGGGCTGTGCCAGCCTGCCCTATCGTCTTCTCAACTTCCTCGCGCACAGCCTCGAGGGAGATGTTGAGGGACTCGAGCGCTTTGGCCGCGAGCCCCTCACCCTCGTGGATCAGCCCGAGCAGGATGTGCTCGGTGCCGATGAAGCTGTGGTTGAGGAGGCGTGCCTCCTCTTGAGCGAGGACCAGAACTCGCCTTGCCCGGTCTGTAAAGCGCTCGAACAACTGCCGCTCCTCAATGGACGGTTACTTGAACCCAGTCTATAGGGAGGCTGTGCCCTCACTGCTGGCACCCTCTCTGGCGCCCGCCGCGATCGGCGCTCCCACCCTCTAGTGTTCATTACAACATCACTACGGCGTCTCAGCTTCCCGTTCGTCGCAGATCGCTGTTGTGTATGAGAATCGCACGTATGAGAATCGGCAGCTTGCAAGCCCAGCTTGAGTGTTCGGCGACCGGGCGACCGCTGTCCAGGCGACCGGGTGACCGCTGTCCCGGCGTCCCGGTAACCGTGTCATGTGTCGGAACCTGCCGGCTGTCGCCTAACCTGCCGGTCTGGTGACTGAGCCCGATCTCTTCTCCCTCCCGGTGGATGAGTCCGACGTCGCGCGCCTCGAGACGTGCCTGCGCGAGTCCGTGATCGGTGAGGACCCATTCCTCAACGAGGTGGCCAGTCATCTAATCGATGCAGGCGGGAAGCGCCTGCGGCCCGCCCTCACGTTGACCGCCGCCAGCCTCTCGCCCGAGTCGGTCAGCAAGGAGACTCTGCTCGGCGGGGTGTCCGTCGAGCTTGTCCATCTCGCCTCGTTGTACCACGACGACGTCATGGACGAGGCGACGCGCCGCCGCAGCGTCGAGAGCGTGAACGCGAGATGGGGCAACCTCGTGGCGATCGTGGCCGGGGACTTCCTTCTTGCGCGCTCCGCGGAGATCGCCGCCGGCCTCGGAACCGAGGTGGCGGGCCTGCTGGCCGCCACGTTGGCCCGGCTGTGCCAGGGCCAGGTCGCGGAGGTCCGGGCGGCTTTCCAGATCGACCGAGACGAGGACGACTACCTGACGGCGATATCGAACAAGACAGCCGCGCTCATATCGACCGCCTGCAGGATCGGCGGCATCACTGCCGGCTTGGACCGCTCCCAGATAGACGACCTGACGGCCTTCGGCGAGGCCTTCGGTATGGTCTTCCAGATCCGAGACGACGTGCTGGACGTGATCGCGACCGAGAGCGAGCTGGGCAAGACACCTGGTCAGGACCTCTCCGAAGGCATCTACACCCTGCCGGTGCAAAGAGCCCTGCAAGACAGGGTCCACGGTCAGCGCTTGCGCGAGCTGCTCGGTAAGCCTCTGTCGGAGTACGAACGCGACGCCGCCCGGGCGATCATCGCAGCCTCTCCCGGCATTACCGCGGCAAGCGAGATGGCCCGCACCTTTGCCGAGAAAGCTTCGCACGCAGCCTCGAGGCTCGGCGCAGGACTGGGCGTGTCTGCGCTCTCGGCGCTCGGCATGAAGGTCGCGAACAACCTGGACCGCGCCGCCCTCGAGGCGCGTGAACGCTTCGAGGCGCTGGCTGGTTGAGACCAACCCGGTCGCCAGAGCAACCCGACGGAGCAGCCCGACAGAGCAGCCCGACAGAGCAGCCCGACAGAGCTTGTGCCGTCGCCTCAGCGACGCGGATCTCACGGCTCGTCGCCGTCGCGGCCGGACTCGGGCCGGAGTGCCGGGAACAGCAGCACCTCTCGGATATGGCTGGCGTCTGCCAACATCATGACTAGCCGGTCGATTCCGAGCCCGATCCCGCCAAGGGGCGGCATGCCCCGCTCGAGAGCTCGTATGAAGTCCTCGTCCATCGCCATCGCCTCGTCGTAGCCGCGCTCGCGGTCAGCTAGTTGTGCGAGGAAACGCTCGCGCTGGTCGTCGGGATCTATCAGCTCGCTGTAGCACTCCCCGAGCTCTCGACCGGCTGCTATCGGGGTGATGCGCTCGACGCAACCTGGCTTGCTCCTGTGCTTGCGGGTCAGGGGAGACACCGACTGTGGGTAGTCCATGACATGGACGGGACCCCAGAGATTGGGCTCGGTCGTCTTCTCGTAGATCGCGGTGAGAACTTGGCCGCCGTCGTCTCCTGGGCGGATCTCGACACCCAGCTCGTCGGCTGCCCGGCACAGCTCCGGGAGCGGCACCTCCAGATCCAAGGAGCGCCCGGTGACTTCTTCGATCACCTCGGTCATGGTTGCCTTGCGCCAAGGAGGCGTGAGGTCGAGCTCGCGGCCTTGGAGAGCGATGACAGTTCCACCGGTCGCGTCCGCCGCCGCGCCACTCACGATGTACTCGATTAGCTCGGCCATGTCGATGTAGTCGGCATAGGCCTGATAGGCCTCGAGCATCGTGAACTCCGGGTTGTACTTGGGGCTAATGCCTTCGTTGCGAAACACGCGCCCAACTTCGAAGACTCGCTCGAATCCTCCGATGACACACCGCTTCAGATAGAGCTCGGTCGCAATTCGCAGGTAGAAGTCTGCGTGCATCGAGTTGAAGTGCGTGACAAAGGGCTTCGCGTTCGCTCCGCCCGCCTGAGGCAGGAGCACCGGAGTCTCGACCTCGACGAATCCCCTCGCCTCGAGCAGGTCACGGACCGCGGCGACGACCTTCGAGCGCAGGAGGAAGCGCTCCCGCACCCCCTCGTTGGCCCACAGGTCGACCTCGCGCTGCCTGTAGCGGAGATCTGGGTCGCTCACTCCGCGCCACTTGTCCCCGAACCCGTGGCGAGCTTGCGCAAGCAGCACGAAGGAACGGAGCTTCACCGAGAGCTCGCCCCGTCGGGTCTTCACTACCTCGCCGGTGGCCCCGATCCAGTCTCCGAGGTTGAGGTCCTTGAAACCCGGGAAGTCCTCGGTCAGGGTTTCGAGCGCAAAGAGCTGGATCGAGCCCGTCCACTCGCGCAGCGTCGCGAAGGCAAGCTTGCCCTGAACCCTGAGCAGCATGACGCGTCCTGCCACGGTAACGACATCTCCGGACTCCCCACCGGCCTCCAGGAGGTCCCCGTAGGCGGCGACGACCTCTTTGACCGGCGTGTGGCCGTCGAAGCGGTACGGGATCACGCCTCTCACGACCGCGGCCCGCAGCGCTCGGCGTTGCGCTCGAAGACAAGCCGCAACCCGTGGAGCGTCAGCCACGGCTCGTGATGATCGATCTCTCGCGAGAGTGGCCTGATCACTGTCGCGAGGCCCCCGGTCGCGATGACGGTAGCGGGACCGAGCTCCTCCTTGATCCTTACGCAGAGGCCGTCCACAAGACCGGTGTAGCCATAGATGACGCCGGACTGGATCGACTCGACGGTCGACTTACCGATCACCTGGCGCGGCTCGACGAGCTCGACTCGGCGCAAAGCTGCGGCAGCTCCGAAGAGCGCGTCGGTTGCTATCTCGATGCCGGGAGTGATCGCCCCGCCCAAGTACTCGCCAGCTCCGGATATGACGTCGAACGTCGTCGCCGTCCCAAGGTCTACGACGATGAGAGGTGGAGTGAAGAGATCGATGGCGCCCACGGCGTTTGCGATCCGGTCAGCGCCGACCTCTTTCGGGTTGTCGTAGAGGATCGGCATACCGGTTCGCACACCCGGCTCTATGACGACCGTCGGGATCGGAAACCACCTGCGGGCCATCTCTCTAAGAGCCGCCGTCGCGGAAGGGACCGACGACGAGACGGCGATTCCCGAGATGTGCTTGTGCAGCTCCTCGGCGCGGATGTCGAAACCCACGAGCCGCATGTAGTCGACGAGCAGCAGGGCGTGCTCGTCTGCGGTTCTCTCCGCCACGGTGGCTATCCGCCAGTGATAACGCAGGTCAAAAAGCTCGCCGGGCGGACGAGCAGTCCCAGCTCCAAATGCTCCGCTCCCTGCGGAGTCGTCGAAGACGCCGATCACGGTATGGGTATTGCCGACGTCAAGAGCGAGCAGCACGGCAGATTTCTAGCCGAGACCGGAGACTTCGGCCGCCTTGAGGTCGAGACCGACGTCAAGGACCGGAGCAGAGTGGGTGAGCGCTCCCACAGAGACGAGATCCGCGCCGGCTGCCGCGAACTCACCGACGGTGTCGAGGCTGATGCCGCCGGATGCCTCGACGAGCGTCCTACTGCTCACGCCCGCGATCGAGCGCACAAGCTCAGCGCAATGCCTCAGCTCGTCGGGGCTCATGTTGTCGCAGAGCACGATCGTCGCCCCGGCTTCAGCCGCCTCTCGAACTTGCTCCACGCGATCGCACTCGACTTCGACCATGCGCCCGGGCCAGAGCTCTCGCGCGCGCCGAACCGCCTCGGTGATGCCTGTATGACCTAGGTGATTGTCCTTTACGAGCACACCCTCGGAGAGACTCCCACGGTGATTGAAGCCTCCGCCGGCGCGGACGGCCGCTTTCTCGAGAGCGCGAAGGCCGGGAGTTGTCTTGCGGGTATCCAGGACGCGCGTGGCGGGGTTGCGGGCCCCAGCCGCAGCCACGTAGCGAGCCGTGAGCGAGGCAATGCCCGACAGGTGACAAAGGAAATTGAGCGCCGTCCGTTCCGACGTCACGATCGACGCCATGGCTCCTCGGACTTCGATGATCTCGTCTTCGGGAGCCACCTCAGTGCCGTCGTCACGAAGCACCCTCACGACAAGGGCGTGGTCCACCTGCCGGCACGTCTCGACGACACAGGCCGTGCCCGCCACCACGCCGTGGCCCCGGCTCACGAAGGCCGCACGACCGATCGCAGCTCTCGGCAAGAGCGCCGCAGTGAGATCTCCGAGCGGCAACAGGTCTTCGGCTAGTGCCACAGATACCGCCTGGCGGACGGCACCCTGCGGAGGATGAAGCACCTGGCTCATCGCTGGCGCCCGTGGACGAGCCGGCCGAGAAAGTCCGCCGAGGTGTCCTCGAAATCGGACCGGGTGTGTGCGCCACGACTCTCCTCACGGTGAGACGCGGACTCGACCAGCGCCCGCGCCACGGTCAACAAGTTGGCCAGCTCGGCCTCGGCTACCCTTTCCCGGGACACTGGGAGCGATGCCTCCACCTCTGAGATCGCCGCTTCGGCTGCCTTGAGCGACACGCCGTCTCTCACGACTCCGGCGTTAGCCGTGAGAGCTGCCTGCAAACGCGCAAGTCCAGCTCCGAGCAGCGACGCCTCGCCCCGCCTCGAGCAGGACCATGCGTCGCGGGGCGCGGTCGCACCCGGCGAAGTCGCCTCCGGCCCCGAATGGCGCTGCAAGGCACCACATCTGCATCCCTCGAGGCGCCAGAGCGGGACCGTCGGATCCTCTCCGAGAACGCCGCTCTGGCCCCGCCCTGGGCTTGACGGGCCGCCGGCAGAGATCGCCTCGACGACACGGGCGCCAAAGACCATCCCTTCGAGCAGGGAGTTCGAAGCGAGGCGATTTGCCCCATGCACGCCAGAGCAGGCTGCTTCGCCCGCCGCCCACAGTCCAGGCATGGCGGTCGCGCCGTCGAGATCTGTGAGAACGCCACCGCTTAGGTGGTGAGCCGCCGGTGCCACTGGGAGCCAGTCACGGCCTGGATCGAGCCCCACGTCGGAAAGTGAGCGGTGAATGGTCGGAAAGCGACGAGCGAAGTCTTCGAGGCCGGTGCAGTCGAGCCACACGTTCTCCTGCCCGCTGTCGGCCATCTCGCGGGCGATCGCCCGGCTGACGACATCGCGGGGTGCCAGCTCCTCCACGAAACGCCGCCCCCCGTCGCCACGCAGCACGGCTCCGTGACCACGAAGTGCCTCTGACACGAGAGGGCGGGGCATAGCGGGGTGGTGGAGTGCCGTGGGGTGGAACTGCACGAACTCGCAGTCGGCAACCGGCACGCCGGCACGAATCGCCATCGCGATGCCGTCGCCCGTAGCCTCTCGCGGGTTAGTCGTGACAGCGAACATCTGCCCGGCACCACCAGAGGCCAGCACCACCTCTCCAGCCGAGATCCGCCGCAGCTCGCCACGAGGATCGATGGCAAGTGCGCCCGTGCAGCGCCCGTGCTCGACCACTAGGTCGAGCGCGAACCAGTGCTCGAGGACCGCGGCCGCACTCTCCTGCACCGCGGCCACGAGAGCCCGCTCCACCTCGGCTCCGGTGGCCACCCCACCCGCGTGCAGGATCCTCGCCATCGAATGGCCACCCTCGCGGGCACGGGCGAGGTCTCCCGCCGGGCCACGGTCGAAGATCGCTCCGAGGGCGATGAGCTCGTGCACACGGTCCGAGCCCTCCTCGACAAGCACCCGAACAGCCTTCTCGTCACAAAGGCCGGCGCCGGCTCGCAAGGTGTCAGCCAGGTGGAGGTCCGTAGAGTCCTCGTCGCCCGGCAACACCGCGGCCACCCCTCCCTGGGCCCAGCGCGTCGTCGCCTGTGCCAGCTCGCCTTTGGTCAGCACCCCGACTCGCACTCCCGCCTCGCGCGCGAGCCTCACCGCTGCCGACAGGCCGGCCACACCGCTGCCTATGACAAGCACGTCGAGGCGGTCGCCCACCGGGGACTGGCCCTCAGGCGCTCGTGAGCCGGTCATCTAGCCTGCGCCGCGGCGGCGGGAGGCGTCGCTGCCAAATTGTCGATGAGGCGCACGGGACCGATAGTTGCAGCCACGAGCAGGCGTACCTCCGAGACGATGTCGTCGACGCGCTCCAGGCTGCGCGGATCCGCGACTGCCGCGTAGTCGACCTCGACGAGAGGCTCCGCCCCGAGCACGGCCGCCATGGCTCGCGCAACGATCGCGCCCGAGCGCTCCCCGCGTGCCACCTTGCCGGCGCCCTCGAGCAGGGCCCGAAGAAGCGCCGTCGCAGCCTGTCGCTCGCTCGCGCCGAGCCTTAGGTTGCGGCTCGACATCGCGACTCCATCTTCTTCGCGCACTGTGGGACAGCCTACGACTTCAACCGGAAGATCGAGGTCCGCGACGAGCCGACGGACGACAGCCAGCTGCTGAAAGTCCTTCTCACCAAAGTAAGCCCGGCAGCTCCCGGCGATCGAGAGCAGCTTGGTGACGACGGTGGCCACAGCGCTCAAGTGACCCGGTCTCGAAGGTCCCTCGAGGACCTCCGCCAGGGATCCAGGGACAACCGCCGTGTCGAGCGAGCCCCCCGGGTACATCTCCTCGACCGCAGGGCAGAACACGAAGTCGACGCCCTTCGCGGTGCACATCGAGAGATCCCGCTCCAGATCCCGGGGGTAGGCGGCCAGATCGGCGGGGTCACCGAACTGCGTCGGATTGACAAAGATACTGACGGCGACACAGTCGCAGTCCTCGCGCGCCGCGCTGACGAGCGACAGGTGACCCCCATGAAGCGCC
>JAKACA010000078.1 GCA_021796455.1 Actinomycetes bacterium | reverse complement strand
CTTGCCGGGGGGAAGTTGGCCGGGGGGAAGTTGGCCGGGGGGAAGCAGCCCGGGCTCGCGCCGAGGGCGCCTCGCCCGGCCGCGCCTCGCCCGGCCGCGCCTGCTCCGGCGGCCTCATCGGGCGCTGGTCGAGCGCGGCGGCTCATAGCCGGGTGCGTATCTGGGCGCGTACCAGAACCCGCTCAGCTGGCCGCCGTCAACCTCCAAGGTGGCACCGTTTACATAGCTCGCGGCGTCCGAGGCGAGGAACAGCACGGGTTCGGCCTGTTCCTCGGCCTGCGAGAAACGGCCAAGGGGAATGCGCGGCAGGTAGGCAGTCTCGAACTCGTCGTCCAGATCAGGCTCGGTCATCTCGGTCACCGTCATCCCCGGGCAGAGGGCGTTGCACCGGATGCCGAAGGGGCCAAGCTCGAAGGCCAGCATCTTTGTGAGCAGGACGACGCCGGCCTTGGAGGGGCAGTAGGCGCCGAACGGGGACTCGGCAACGAAGGCGTCGACCGAGGCCACGTTAACGATCACCCCCCGCCCGGCTGCCACCATGTGCCTGCCCGCCTCCTGGCTCGCCACGAAGACGGCGGTGAGGTTCGTCTCGAGAGTGTCGTCCCAGTGCTCGTCGGACACCTCGAGGATTGGCTCGACAAAGGCAACTCCGGCGTTGTTCACGAGCACGTCGAGGCCGCGCGAAGCGACCCTCCCGATGAGCGAGCGAAGTGCCGTCCGGTCTCTCATATCGAGCACGACCGGCTCGATCGAGCCGGCGGGCGCCTCCCGGGCGAGCACTTCCAGCCTCGAGGACCGCCTGCCCAGTGCGACGACGTGGGCACCTTCCCTCGCAAATGCCGCGGCCGTGGCACGCCCGATCCCGCTCGTCGCGCCGGTAACGAGCACGTGCCTGCCAGCGAACCGGCCCTCAGTCGTCATTCGGCGGCGCTGAGCGCCTCGGCCACGAGACGGTGGAAGTGCTGGACGAGCCGCTCGGCGTCGCCCAGGCCGCGGTCGATCGTGCTTGCCATGCGCGCTCACCTTTCACTTCGAAGCGGCCCGGCTGGTGTCGCCCGATTGCGCAAGAGAGTACCTGTAGAGTCACGCTTTGCGCAATCACTTGCGCCCCAATGAGACATCTACGGAAAAGGTGGCTCCCGTGAGGCCAATGCAACTCGCCGGCCAGGGAGATCCGCCTCGTTTCGATCTGCGGGAGGCCCCCGACTTCGAGATTGTCCCCTGCCCGGCATTGTCGACCGCCCGACATTGTCGACCACCCGACATTGTCGACTGCCCGACCCCGGGCGCCCTTGCCAAGCGTCTGCTCGTCCCAGCGACAGGCGTTGTCTCGCGGCCGGGTTCGTACATGGTGGGCGGTTTGCGGGCCGCCGAGGGGTAATGTTACGATCGTTATAAATTACAGACAGCCGCCTCGCGCGCTGCAAGCTCCAGGAGGGGACAAGCGATGGAGGGAAGACAGCCAGCGGGACCGCGTGGGCTTGGGGATACTGGGCAATCTGGGCCAGACGGCCCCGGTGGCAAGATCGACCGGCGCGAGTTCCTGCAGCGGGCGAGCGCCGTCGGCGTCTCCCTCACCGCTGCGACGGCGCTGCACGCCGTCCACGAATCCGGCAGCGTGACGGCTCCGGCGGCGCGGCGCGCAGCCAAGGCCACCAAGGGAGGGACGCTGGTGTTCGGGCCGGTCGGCGACGGCGCGAATTACGACCCGTGCACGAATGCGTACGACTACCCTGCGCCACCCTTCCCCTCGATCTACGAGGGCCTGATGGCATACGTGCCCGGTGCCCCGTCGGGATCGCCAGCACACTACCTGCTTGCCGAGTCCATCGAGAGGAGCGCGGACGGGAAGACCTATGCGTTCACGCTAAAGCGTGGGGTCGAGTTCCACCATGGCTTTGGTGAGCTGACAGCCGCCGACGTGAAGTACTCATTCGAGCGCAATGTGGGTATCGTGCCGCTCTATCCGGGAGCGAAGAAGAGCGACGTCTCGTACTACGCAGGCGACATGCCGGGGCTCTCGGAAGTCAAGGTCACCGGGAAATACACCGGGCTTATCATCTTCAAGGAGCCGTTCGTCCCCTTCGAGACCATCACGCTGCCGTGGGCGACAAGCGGATACATAGTCCCACAAAAGGCAGTCGAGAAGTACGGCTCTACCTGGCCGCTCCACCCGGTCGGCACGGGTCCCTATGAGGTGGCTAGCTACACGCCTAACTCGGAGATGAATCTGCAGCGCTTCGCCAACTACAGCGGCGCCAACCTGAAGCTCGGAGCGCGTAACTGGTTCGACCAGATTCGCATAATGTTGACGCCGCTCAACTCATCGCCAAAGGGCGTTGCCCTGACAGTGGCACTCCAGTCGGGCGAGTCGGACTTCACTCCCTACCTCGGTGCGCTCGACGTCAAGCGGCTGCACGGTAACAGCGCGTTACGGACATATGCACCGCTGTCCCCGCTCAACTATTTCTTTATCGCCCTCGACGTGCAGAACCCGAAGCTCAAGGACATTCGTGTCCGGCAGGCGGTACGCTACGCCATCAATATTCCCGAGATCCTCGCGGCCAACCTGCAGTCGCCGACGAGGCTGCCGTCGCTCATCGCGAAGCAGATGGGCGTCGGGTACTGGGCCGGCGCGCCCGTCTACATCCGGGACGTCGCCAAGGCGAAGTCGCTTCTTGCCGAGGCAGGGGTTTCCGGCCTGACACTGGAGATCGCGGACCCGTTGCTGACCCAATCCCCAGGCGAGCCGAATTCCGTGATGCAGGTCATCCAATCCAACTTGAGCGATGCCGGGATCTCACTGGACATCATCGAGACGCCGCCAAACAGCTACGTCGGGAAGGCCGGAGTTGGCTCCCTGTCGTGGACGATGTACGGCGGAGCTCCAGATCCCTACTACCAGTTCGAGTGGTTCACTTGTAGCCAGATCGGAGTCTGGAACTACGCTTCCTGGTGCAACAAGGAGTATTCGGCCCTTCTCCCCAAGCTCGGTTCGACCAGCGCCGTCGCAGAGCGAGATGCCATCTCGATCGAGATGCAGCGCCTGATCGACGAGGATGTCTCCTACATATGGATCAGCTCGGCCATTGGCTATGCTGCCAGCAAGTCGAACGTCATGGGTGTCTTTGACCGGAACGCGAACGCGCTTCTGCACTACTTCCACACAGTCTGAGCCCTATGAGCTGCACCCCGCGTCACGACATCTGCGACTTGTAGCTGCCTGCGCGCCTAGGTCATAGTGCTCCTATACGTCGCCAAGCGGCTCGGGTTGGCCGCGGTTGTCATCGTTGTGATCATGGCCTTGCTCGGCGCGCTTGTGAACCTCGTGCCGGGTGACCCGGCCCGCATCATTCTCGGGCCGCACGCAACGCCGCAGCTGATCGCAGAGGTGCGACGGAGCATGGGCCTCGACAATCCGATCTATGTGCAGGTGTGGGACTTCATGTGGCAGGCGGTGCACGGGAACCTCGGGACAGACTTCATAAGCAAGGCGTCTGTCTCCTCCGAGATCGGCGCGCCGCTCGTCAACACCCTCATCCTCAGTGTCGTGAGCCTGGTGCTTTCGGTGGTCGTCGGCGTCCCTATGGGTATCCTCGCTGCTGTCCGCCGGGGTGGCATCGTAGACGCGCTCGTGCGCGGCACCTCCGTCGTGCTGCTCAGCGCGCCTTCCTACGTCATAGGCCTGCTGCTGCTCCTCGCCTTCGCGATCGACGTGCATCTCCTTCCAGCGCTCGGATCCGGCAGCCTGTCCAATCTCGGCGGGTACGCCGAGCGCCTCATCATGCCGTCGGTTGCCCTCGCAGCCTTCTGGTGGGCCTACCTGGCCCGCCTTGTCCGCTCCAGCATGCTGGAGGTGCTGAGCGATCCCTTTGTCCGCACCTCGCGCGCCTACGGCCTCAAAGAGCGTGTGATCCGCTACCGCGTCGCCCTGAAGAACGCCCTGGTGCCGGTGACGGCGCTCACCGGGCTCATGGTCGGCTACATCCTGGCCGGAACGGTCTATGTCGAGGTGATCTTCGAGCGCACCGGCCTTGGAAACCTCGCCATTGCCGCGATAGGCAACAGGGACTGGCCGGTGGTGCGCGCAGCCGTGCTTATCTATGCAGCTGCCTTCATCGTCGGCAACCTGTTGGCTGACGTGGCGTACCGCTTCCTCGACCCGAGGCTGCGGCTCGAGGAGCGAGCTGAGGTGTTCATCTAGTGTCCGTGCAGGCGAGCCAGCAGGTGCTCTTGGGCGAGACCGGACCTGGCGGCTATGAGCCGCGGGGCTTGCTCGCCTTCGCCCGTGACGTCGCTCGCCGGCCCGCCGGTGCGGCCTCGGCCGCGGTGCTCCTCCTGCTCGTTCTCGTTGCGATCTTCGCGCCGCTGCTCGCGCCCCACAACCCCGACACCATCAACGTGCTCAACACGTTGGCCTCGCCTTCGGCTGGGCATCTCCTTGGTACCGACTCCCTCGGGCGCGACAACCTGTCGCGCACGCTTTATGGCACACGGCTGGCGCTCGAGATAGCGCTCCCGTCGGTTCTCGGCGCCTTTGCGGTGGGAGCGGTGCTCGGACTCATCGCCGGTTACCTCGGGGGCCCGCTCGACAAGCTGCTGGTCATCGTGTTCGACTCGGTGATCTCCTTCCCGGCCGTGATCCTCGGCCTCGCCCTCCTTTCACTGCTCGGACCCTCTGTCAAGAGCGTAATTTTCGTGATCGCGGTCTCGCTCGTGCCTTACTATGGCCGGCTGATTCGTGCCCAGACGCTGTCGGAGCGCAAGAACCAGTACGTAAAGGCCGAACGCTCCCTCGGCGCCTCTCGGGCGCGGGTGCTGCGCCGCCACATCCTTCCTAACGTCCTGCCGCCTCTTTTGGTCATTGTCGCCATGGATATCCCGAGCGCGGTCATCATCGAGGCCGGACTGGCGTTTCTCGGTCTCGGGGTGCAGCCGCCAACGCCCGACTGGGGGGTAATGCTGAACGACGGCTTCACCAACATCGGCACTTCTCCCTGGGAGATTGTCGGCCCCATCGTGGGCCTGCTCGTCATGACCACGGCCTTCACCCTTCTTGGCGAGACGATGCGCGACGTGCTCGACCCGCGCCAGCGACTCCCCCAGCGCGGTCTCACCGGACGACGACTGCGCAAGCTCGATGCCTGAGCCGTCGCTCTCTCCGATGCCCGGGCCCGTGCTCGCCATCGACAACCTCACTGTTGCCTACCGAGCGGCCAGCTCGCGGCGGTTGGCTCTGGACAACGTCAGCCTCGCCCTCCAGCCATCGGAGATCCTTGGGATCGTAGGTGAGTCGGGATGTGGCAAGTCGACGCTCGGGATGACCATCCTTCGCCTGTTGCCCGCGAACGGCCATGTCACGGCCGGCACGATCTCGCTCCAGGGACATGGCGATCTCGCACAGCTGTCGCGGGAGAAGATGCGCTCGGTCCGCGGCCGCGAGATTGCCGTCATTTTCCAGGACCCGACCACGAGCCTCAACCCGCGGCTATCGATAGGCACTCAGATGTTGCAGGTACAGCGTGCCCATGCCGCGGACGCGGCGCCCGGTAGCGGCTCTGCCAAGACGCTGCGGGACAACGCCGTCGGCAAGCTCACTGAGGTGGGACTCCCGAACGCAGCCAGGGCATTCGAGCGCTACCCCCATGAGTTTTCCGGGGGCATGCGCCAGCGAGTGATGATCGCGATGGCCTTGTTGTTCGAGCCCAAGGTGATCATCGCCGACGAAGCTACTTCGGCCCTCGACGTGACTCTCGAGGCCCAGGTCCTCGAGCTCCTCTTGCGACTGCGTGAGACACATGGCACGTCGCTGCTGTTCATCTCTCACGACCTCGGCGTCGTCTCTCAGCTCTGCGACCGGGTCGCCGTCATGTACGCCGGGCGGGTCGTGGAAGAGATCCCAGGGGAGGCAGTGCTCGCAACGCCGCGCCATCCCTACACCCAGGCGC
This sequence comes from Actinomycetes bacterium, assembly GCA_021796455.1. Lineage (GTDB taxonomy): Bacteria > Actinomycetota > Acidimicrobiia > Acidimicrobiales > Bog-793 > JAKACA01. The sequence goes on along the minus strand of JAKACA010000078.1, from coordinate 7,599 downwards.
TCCAGGCAGCAGTGCCGAATCGCCGCAGTCGCGGTCAGCGGCTTGCCGCCATCGGTGGAAGCGTCCCGGACATGACCGAGCCAGCCCAAGCATGCAGCTTCGCGCCACGCTGCATAAACGCGATGGCGATTTGCGCCGAGTCAGCCCCTGAGCTCTACCCGTACGACTCCGGCTCGGTGCGCTGCTTCGTCTACTCGCCGTCGGCAGGCGAGCAGTGGTCCCAGCTACCCTCCACCGAGGACTGGCGCCGGCGCGAGGTGGAGGCGGTCCCGTCGAGAAGTGTGACCCAGGTCGAGCCTTCAGACCAGCCGCTGCTCGAGGTGAGAGAGCTCATGGTGCACTTCGGCGGAGGGGGCCATCGTTGGCGCCCCGGCCGAGCACGACCACCCGTGCGGGCCGTCGACGGTGTCTCGCTCAGTCTTTCGCGCAGTCACATTCTCGGCATCGTCGGCGAATCCGGCTCCGGCAAGACCACTCTTGGAGAGGCAGTCGTGAAGCTGCTCTCTCCGACGAGCGGATCGATCATGTTCGCGGGCCGAGACGTCACCCACATGTCGGCGCGCGAGACCTTCGAGTTCCGTAGGCGCGCCCAGATGATCTTCCAGAACCCTTACTCGAGTCTCTCGCCCCGGATGCAGGTCGGCTCCCAGCTCACAGAGCCGTACAAGATCCACAAGCTGCCCCAGGCACAGCGCCGCAGTGTCGAGGAGTTGCTCGCGGCGGTCGATCTCCACTCGGCGCTCCGCTCCGCCTACCCCGGCCAGCTCTCGGGCGGCCAGGCGCGCCGAGTCGGCATCGCGCGCGCCCTCGCCCTGGAGCCGGACCTTGTCGTTGCGGACGAGCCGACAGCAGGGCTCGACGCCTCTGCAGCTGCTTCGACGATGAACCTGTTGACCGACCTTCGGGCAAGGATGGGGCTCACCGTGGTGCTCATCAGCCACAACCTCTCCCTCGTCACCACATCAGCTGACGAGGTGTGCGTGATGTACTTCGGCCAGGTCGTCGAGCATGGGGACACCGCCACCGTAACGGCGAACCCGGCACACCCCTATACCAAGGCCCTTCTCGCGCTTGCCCCCGACCCTGAGCGGTCGTCCCGCCTGGAGCGTCGCCGACTGCTCATGCCTGGCGAGATTCCCAGTCCCGACGACCCGCCGACGGGGTGCCGGTTCCATCCTCGCTGCACCTACAGCCAGGAGATTTGCTCTCGCGTCGCGCCCGTCCTCATGCCGGTCGAGGACGGGGCCGACGCGCATCTGGCAGCTTGCCACTTCGCGAAGGAGGTTCGGGCAGGCATGCTCCCCGAAGAGCTCCGGCCCGCCGCGTCCCAGCTTGGCTCGACGTCGGCGTGGTGACTAGCTGCTCGCCCCTCTATCGAATGGCAAGGAGGTCAAGATGACTATACCGACGCATGCGCGGGCGGAGGGAGAACGGTCCGCACAGCTCTCGAGTGAGGGTCGGATCGAGGTCGAACGCGGATACCAGATCGCTTACCGCATCTACGGGACGGGAGCTCGCACCCTGCTAGGCCTGCATGGGGGCCCTGGTATGAGCAGCCGCTACCTCACGCGCCTAAGCGAGGTGGTCGGTGGCGACCGCAAGCTCGTCCTCTATGACCAGCTCGGCGGCGGCGACTCGGACCGGCCCGACGACGCATCGCTGTGGCAGATCCCTCGCTTCGTCGAGGAGGTGGAGACCGTCAGGACGGCACTCGACCTCGGGGTCGTGACGCTCTTCGGGCAGTCCTGGGGCGGGATGCTGGCCCTCGCTTACACACTGGAGCACCCAGGGAACGTGAATGCCCTTGTCCTCTCGAACACCTACGCGAGCGGCAAGCACTATCTCCTCGACGTCTCCGAGCACCGCATGGCACTCGGCGCCGACACCCATGCGCTGATGCTACGCCGGGAGTTCGAGGACAATCTCGATGCTGCCGACTACAAGGACGCTGTGCTCGAGCTCAACTCGAGGCATTTTCGTCGCTCCAGTCCTTACGACCCGGCCACGTCGCGACGGGAGTTCGAGGAGATTGCCGCGCCGTACCTGGCCGATATCGGTCCGGCATATGCCTTGTGGGGACCACATGAATTCCGTGGGACGGGCCCGCAGGCGTACTTCGACATCTCGGACCGACTGCACGAGATCCATGTGCCGGCACTTGTTCTGTGCGGCTGGTACGACGAGTTGTCGGCGAAACGGTGCAGCCGGCCGTTGGCCGATGGCATCGCCGACAACGAGTTCGTCGTGTTCGGCAATTCGAGCCACCTGACGATCCTCGAGAAGGAGGCGGACGTCTACCTGGCAGTGATCCGCGACTTTCTCGAGCGCCGGCTGGGTTGAACCCAGACACCGACCAGGCACACCTCACTGTTGGCTGCAGCGGCTGCCACCTCATCGGCTCGCGCCGCCCGTCGCGCGGCCCGTCGCGCCGCCCGACGCGCCGGCAACGAGCACGTGCTTGTCGACGAAACGTTCCCCGCCGTCACGCGGCGGCGCTGAGCGCCTCGGCCACGAGCCGGTGGAAGTGCGCGATGAGTCGCTCGGAGTCGAGCAGCAGCCGGCCTTGCGGTACGCGGTTCGACGAGAGTCCCCTTTGCACCGACTCGACCAGGCGCTGGTCCTCGGCACCGACGAGGACGTTGAAATCGACCATGTCGCGGATCACCTCGGGGGAGGCGTCGGGACCGAAGAGGTACTCGGAGATAACGAGGGTCCTCTCGGGCGCAACGGGCACGAAGTAGAGCGCCATCGCGTTGTCCGGTCCCGGGTTCTGCACGAGGGTGAAGTTCGGCCAGAGAAAGCCGAACTGCCCGGCGTTGCAGGGACCGGTGGGATCGTAGGGGAGATCGGCGGCGTGCCCCTCGGGCCAGATCCGCAGCGGCGTGCTCGCCCTCGACCACCACCGGCCGGACTCGAGCGCGTAGCTGACAGGGTCGACGGCCATGAGGCGGCTGAAGCTCGGATGCGCGACGGGGCAGTGATAGCACTCGTCGAAGTTCTCGACGACGATCTTCCAGTTCGCCTCCACCACCCACTCGCTGCGCTCGACGGCTACGAGGGCCGAGAAGTCGAGACCGTCAGCGAGCATGCGGGCGGGCATCTCCCCGAGGCATTCGGAGAGCGACGGGGTGTCGGTAGAGACGTTGGCGAAGACGAAGGGGCCGAAGCTGTCCACTCTCACGGGCTGCAGGCAGAAGTCGGAAGTCGAGAAACCCTCCTCGCGCTCTGAGCGAGGGGCCGAGATGAGGCGCCCGTCGAGGTCGTAGGTCCACGCGTGGTAGTGGCACTGGAGCACGTTGCGGCGACCCGAGCCCTGCACCACCTCGGCACAGCGGTGTGCGCAGACATTGACGTAAGCCCGCCAGCTCGCCGCGCTGATTGCGCACGACAACGACCGGGACGCGCCCCACCGAGGCGGTCACGTAGTCGCCGGGACTGGAGAGGGCGTCTGGTGTTGCTCGATTGCGCAAGAGGGTACCTGTAGAGTCACGCTTTGCGCAATAACTTGAGCACGTAAGAGACGTCTACTGAAAAGGGCGGTTCCCGTGAGGGCAATGCAACTCGTCGGCTACGGAGATCCGCCCCGTTTCGAACTGCGGGAGGTTCCGGACCCCGAGCCGGGACCTGGTGAGGTGGTGGTAGCTCTGCGTACTGCCGCTCTCAACCGCCGCGACCCGTGGATCTGGACCTCGCCTGGATACTGCGAGCTGCCGGTGACGCTCGGTTCGGACGGGGCTGGGACCGTCGTCGCGATCGGTGAGGGTGTCGTCTCGACGCGCCCTGGCGACGAGGTCGTCATCTTCCCGACTCTCGGTTGGCCAGAGGGCGCCGAGGTGCCGGGGCCCGACTTCGACATTCTCGGCGCCCCGACGCCGGGCACCTTTGCCGACAGAGTGCTCGTCCCCGCGACAAGCGTGGCTCCGCGCCCTAGCCGGCTCTCCTGGGAGGAGTCAGGTGCGCTTCCCCTCGCCGGTCTCACCGCGTGGCGGGCCTTGTTCACCTGCGGGCGGGTCACCGAGGGATCCAAAGTCCTCGTGACCGGTGCGGGGAGCGGTGTCTCCACTTTCCTCGTGCAGCTCGCGGCTCAGGCCGGTGCCGAGGTCTTCGTGACTACGGGCAACCCGGCCAAGGCCGCCCGTAGCCTCGAGATCGGAGCTTCTGCAGCGTTTTTCTACACCGAGGCCGACTGGCCCGAAGAGGTCACGCACCGTGCCGGCCCGCTCGACGTGGTCGTCGACAGCTTCGGGGACGGCTCGCTTGCGGCCGGGCTCGCGCTGCTGCGGCGCGGTGGGGTGCTCGTCTCCTTCGGCGACACGGGGGGCGCGTCGGCGAGCATCGAGATAGCCGAGGTGTACTGGCAGTGGCGCTCGATCGTCGGAACCTCGATGGGCAGTCCCGCAGAGTTCCGTGCCCTCCTGGCTCACACTGAGAGCGCATCTTGGCGGCCCATCGTCGACTCGGTCTTCGCCCTCGACGAGCTCGCGGGAGCGGCTGAGCGCCTGTCCTCGACTGCACGCTTCGGCAAGGTGGTCCTCACGATGTAGCCGGCCGGGTACTGGGCTCGCCGAACAGCCAAAGCCCGGTACGATCCTTGCAGTGGACACGCTCGCAATCATCCGGGAGCTCCAGGCTGACCCTGGTCTTCGGGCTCAACTGCGCGCCGTGTTGCTGAGCGAGGAGATTTTGCAACTTCCCCAGCTCGTGGCCGACAATGGCCGGGACATCCGGGCGCTAAGAGAGGTAGTGGCCTCCATCGAGCGGCGTCAGGAGTCCCTCGAGCGGCGTCAAGAGTCCCTCGAGCGGGGCCAGGAGTCCCTTGTGAAGGGCCAGGAGTCCCTTGTGAAGGGCCAGGAGTCCCTTGTGAAGGGCCAGGAGTCCCTTGTGAAGGGCCAGGAATCACTCGAGCGGCGTCAGGACTCCCTCGAGCGGGGCCAGGAGTCCCTTGTGAAGGGCCAGGAATCACTCGAGCGGCGTCAGGACTCCCTCGAGCGGGGCCAGGAGTCCCTTCGCGTAGAGGTGGGCCGGTTGTCCGAGATTGTCGGCGGGACGGTTGAAGCCGACGCGACGTCTGTCGTCGTGACCGTGCTCGAACGGCGAGGATGGGTGGTGCACGGCATCCCAGAGCCGGTCGAGGTGAATGGCGAGATCGACGTGCTTGGGCGGGCGACGACCGCCGAAGGCGAAGACGTGGCTGTGCTGGTTGAGGCCAAGACCCGCCTTCGCCCCGCTGATGTCCGACGGTTCGCGGCAGGCCTTGACCGCCTTGTTGCTGCGGCCGGGATCGTAGGTAACTACGTGCCCTACGTCTATGGACTTCGGGTCTACACCGGCGTCGAGGAGACATCTCGTGATCTCGGCCTTGGCGTGCTCTGCCCCGACGGCGAACGCGTGCCTGGAGCTCTTCGTAGCGCCTGAGGTCTCTGCTCCACAGAGCCCACGGTTCCCCGGAATACCGGAGCGGCACCCAGCCACGCCAGATCGACTGTGAGTAGCTGGCGCCTGGTCCGCGGTTGACTGAGGCGAGACCGGTACTCGCCGGCCACCAACGTGCATCAGCGACGCCGAGTCCAGCGGCCGGCCCGCGGGCGCTCACCTATGCGGGTTGTCTCAGTTGGACGGAGCCGTACCCATCCACCTGCCTCGTCCCGGCCCATCTGGACCCGGCAGGACGACCGTTGCGATGCCTTCGACGTGGCAGACGCCGACAAGATGGGAATCGGACGTCGCCAACGCTGCGGGGGGCGACCGGCGGTAGGTGATTCGGTAGGCGCCGACAGCATGCTCGGTCCATGTCCCTTGTTCGCTTCGAGCACGCCGTCGCCTTCGAGCCGCACGAGATCGCCAACATGACCGCTGCCCTCGATGATCTCCTCACCGGGGCAGGTGGCACATGGCCGCCACGTTCCTATCAGCTGGTCGTCGGTGCCGGACGCCTCCTCCTCGCGTGGCACCCGCACCGGGGTGCAGGCAGGGGCGGGAGTCCAGCGGTATCCGGGCTCCGAGCAAGCGAGGCTCGACCGGTCGATGGCGGGCGGACCACTGTCGTCGAGGTGGCGACAGGCGAGGTGCTGGACGCAGCTGCGGATCTGTTGGACGCGGCTGAGGTTCTGTTGGCCGAAGGTCATTTCGTGGCTGGCTACGCAATCGAGGGCCTCCAGGGTCGCCTGATCGAAGCGGCCGTCGGAGTAGGACGGATAGAACGGGGAGCAGCTCTCCAGTAACGGGGCCCCGCCGGAGTCACCGGACCCGCCGGCCCCCGCCAGCCCCCGCCAGCCCCCCTGTGGCCCCCGCCGGCCCCCGCCGGCCCCAACTGTGTGCGGAAAGCGACCGCACAAGGCCCGTACGGTCACGCCAGGCACAAGGTTCGCCCCGCCAGCCCCCCTGTGGCCGCCGCCGGCCCCCGCCGGCCCCAACTGTGTGCGGAAAGCGACCGCACAAGGCCCGTACGGTCACGCCCGGCACAAGGTTCGCCCCGCCGGCCGCCGCCCCGTCCACCGCGCCGGCCGCCGCCCCGGCCACCGCCCCGGACCCGCCAGCCGGGTCTTGAAGCCTGTGACCACGCGCCCGCCGGAGCGAAGAACTCGCCTACGCGCTCGACGTGCGGGCGATGTCCGAGATCGGGCGGCGCTCGTTGGCGGGCACCTCGGGCAGCTTGGGGGCATAGGGGGCGTCACCTGCCGGCGCCCGAGAGCGCGCTTGTCGCCCGCGGTCCACGCGCCTCCTGTCGTAGAGGGCGTCATCCGCGGCGGACGTGAGCATCTCGCGGTCCGCGATCCCCGTAGAGGCCAGGCTCGCCACTCCCCAGGTGAAAGCCGGGGCGCCCAATCGCTCGACACGGTCCATCACAACACGGGCGCCGTCGATGGAGGTGTCGGGCAGCACGACGACGAACTCGTCGCCACCGAGGCGATAGACACCGTCGAGCGTACGTAGGGCGCGCCGCAGTGCCTCCACCAACTGGAGCAGCGCTCTGTCTCCGGCGGCATGCCCCTCGGTGTCGTTGATGTGCTTGAGCCCGTCAAGATCCGTGGCCACGAGGCAGAGATCGAGCTCTGCTCGCGCACAGCGGGCAAGCTCACGATCGAGGTCACGTTCGAACGCCCTTCGGTTCGCGCAGCCGGTAAGCGAGTCGGTGAACGCGGCCATCTGCAGCTCGTCGGTCGCGGCCTTGGTCGCGACGAGCATGACCCGGTCGACTAGCCGGCCGACTCGCTCGCCGTCGGAGCCGACTGTGACGAGATGCCGGAGGAGCAACAGCTGCTCGACGACCGCCGCAGGAGAGGCGATGCAGGCTCCCCAACGGCCCGCGGCTGCCTCGAGAGCCCTGCGCCGGGCAGAGACGGTGGAGGCGGGGCGACGCGGCGGGGCCATGTCGGGTCTCGAGCGTGGGGAAAACGCCCGCCTCACATGGGCAACGGCGTCCGCGGTGGCCGCCCTCTCAAGGCATACGAGGAGCTGCACCCGCTCCTCGGCTCCGGCTGCTCCTGTCGCGCATCCTGTCGCCTCGCAACGGCGCTCCCACGCGAGGGCCAGGCCCTCGATCGCCGCCTGGTCGTCCTCCGGCAATGTCGCCACCTGGTCGTCCTCGGGCGAGCTCTC
>JAKACA010000334.1 GCA_021796455.1 Actinomycetes bacterium | reverse complement strand
GAAGTCAAAGATGCCCGCCGGGTAGCGGCCGCAAGCGGCCCGCATTACCCCAGCGATGAGGACCAGGATCCCGATCAGGCCGTAGCTCCCGACGGCGCGGGTCATGACGTCACCTCCGAGCCCCCACCCGCCGGCGAACACGCCGACGATGAGGTAGTGGGGCAGCGCGAGCAGCCACCACTTCACGAGCACAAGGCCCCGCGAAAGGTGCTCGGGGTACTCGATCGACAAGTCGGCGGGATAGTTCGGGTCTGCGGCCAGTGAGAATGGCGGGTAGCGGTCCGTGCCGAACGCACCGATGGCATAGAAGGCAACGCGCCAGCTCCAGCGCAGCACGCCGTCGCTGAAGTCGAAGATCGGCCGCGGGCAACGCCCGCTGAACAAGACGGCGATCCCCGCGACGACGGTCAGCACGCCCGAGGCGATCCACAACAGCACGAGCACGACTGCGTGTGGGATGAAGAGCAGCCACTTGATGATCCACAGCCATCGACTCACCCCAGGGTCGATCCGTCCGTCGACGTGCACGGCCGGGCGAGCCCGAAGAGGAGCAAGAACACCGGTCCGCCGAGCACGAGGAGCCCAGGGCCGGATGCCCCCCAGCCGAGCGGCAGCAGCGCCCCGGTCTTCAGGCCGACAACGAGGTCGACGGCAACGCCCGGGCGACCGTCGGCATTCATCACGACCGCGGCCCATCGGCCGTGCTCGCTCGGCCCCGTGAGGGCCTGCAATCCCCTGCCTTGGACCGAGACACCCACAACGTCTCCGAGCCTGGCAATGGCGCCCGTAATCCCCGCGACGCCCAGCACATATTCGGCCGGTCGGCCATCAGCTCGGGCCGGGCCCTCCTCGGATGGGTCGCCTGTGCTCGGCGCTCGTTGACCTCGCCGTTGGCCCGAAGCACGCGGTACATGGTCGAGATCGAGGCGAGGTAGCTTCCCTGTCGAGGAGAGAATCGCCCAGATCTGGGCGGGAGAAAGGTCGCAGAACCGCGGCGAGCGCGGCACACAGAGGAGCTCGGCGACCTCCTGTTTTGAGAGCGCATTCGCCGGTGACGAGGGCGGGAGCGGCGGTCCGAGCACCGGCGGGACAAGGCCCGGTAGTGGGTGGCCCGGGAGCTCCCCGATGCCCGGCAGGCCGCAGCGGTCCCAACGAGGGGCTGCAGCTCGCAAAATCAAAGCATCGCCAAGAGCGCGCGTGCGCTTTTCCCGCAATGTCGAGCGCCAGCTTGTGCTTGGCGAGGTCCTCGTCGAGCCGCTCGAGCCGCTTGTTGGGATATCACCAAGCTACGCGGCCCCGACAGAGGCGTGTGGTTCGACTGCTACGTGGCGATCGACATCTTCTCCCGCTACATCGTGGGATGGATGGTGGCCTCGACGGAGAACGCCGAGCTCGCCGAGGAGTTCATCACCAGAGCAGTGACTGACCAGGGCATCGAGAAGGGCACCTTGACCATTCATGCCGATCGCGGCACCTCGATGACCTCCAAGGGAGTGGCCGAGCTGTTCAGCGACCTCACCATCGCCCGCACGCACTCCCGCCCGCACGTACCGATAACCCGTTGCAGGGCGGGGAGGATAAGCCCGCTTCCCCCGTCCTCGATCATGTGCAGCTCGCAGCGGCCGGGGTGCTGGAAGCTCTGCGCGTCGAGAGCAATCCAGCAGAGCCGGCGGCCCGCGGGCCGGACAGCAACTCCTCGGCCAGCCCAGCAGCCACCTCTGTAGCTGAGGTGAGTGCGCCACTGCCAACGCAAAGATCGCGACGCGCTCGGAGCGCCCTTGCCCAACCGCGGAACGTGTCGCCGCCGATCGGTGCGAGCGCCTCGCCGGTGTCGTGCCTCGAGAAGCGGGAGGCAGCGACGAAGACCTACGACTGGGCGATCTCGTCGGGATGCGCCGCACGTCCCATCAGTACCTGCTCGCCGGAGCGTTCGACCCTCGCTTGAGACATGGGCGCCGGAATAGTGGGCGTCCACACCAGACCGGGTGCCACGGCATTGACGCGAATATCGTGCTCGACAAGCGACTGGGCGCGCGCACTGACCGCAACCTTGGCCGCTGACGATGCACCACCACCGAGCGCCGCGTGATGGCCACAGAGAACGCCCATTCCATCTGCACCCAGGTTGTCGTCGCCCGCGCACCGCGACTGGCGCCGCCGCGTGCCGAGCACAGTGGCGGAGCCACAAAGCACGGGACGTAGGCGATGGTGAAGGCGGCGATCGCCATGCAGGCGACTAACCGGCAATGCGGACCGGGACGCGCACCACATCGATGGGGCGGCCGTCCTTGGCGGATCGCGCGAAGACGACAAGAAAGCCGCTGCCAGATCTCGCCCCGAAAAACGGGAGCGACAGCGAGTAGGTCCCCCACGTCCCAGTACCAGCCGAGGCGTGCACGGTGCGGCTCACGACAATGCGACCCCGGGCATCCACGAGCTTCATCTGAAAGGTGGCTTCGAAGGTGTTGGCCAGGCCGGTAAGGCGCAGGGGGCTCACCACGACGTC
>JAKACA010000333.1 GCA_021796455.1 Actinomycetes bacterium | reverse complement strand
AGATGATCGACCTGTTGCTCGAGGCACGTGACGCCGTCGAACAGGCGAAGTCCGAGGGCAAGGACCGGCTCGATGCCTCGGTGCTCCACTCGATCCGCGTCCGCTACGGAACGCTCGCCCCCACGGTCGCGCGCTACCTCGCCGAGGTCCGCTGCACTCTCGCCGACTCGCCCTGCGTGTTCGTCAATCCGAGAGGCAACGCGGAGCGCCAGTTCCACGGTCGCGTCGCACCGTGGTCTGTCGAGGCGCTCGTCCGTCAAGCTGGACGAGGCGCGGGAGTCGGAGAGCGGCACTTTCCTCACCGCTGGCGCCACACGTACGCGACCTCACTGCTTCGCCGTGGTCTCGACATCTACAAGGTGAAGCGGCTGCTCGGGCACGCGAAGCTCGCCACGACCGAGCGATACCTGCACCTCTCAGACGACGACCTCGCCGACGCGGTCGATCTCGCGTTCCCCGAGCCTCTCTGACCAAACCACGGGCGCAGCGCCCACACAATCCAAAGGAGCAACAATGCCACACGACGTCATCGACCTGAGCGAGCTCGAAGCGCAAAGGACGATCCGCAAGAACCGGTGCTGGTTCCAGCGCCTCACCTCCGAGCAGCAGCACGAGGTGGTTGCGGCGCGTGAAGCCGGGATCACCTTCGTGAATATCGCCCGGATGCTGAAAGGCTGGGGCGAGCACCTGACCTCGCCGAGCGTCTCACGACACTTCTCCGACGACTGCACGTGCAGCCGACCGACGTCGAGACGGCGCATCGGGTAGAGCAGGTCCGCGGCGTGTGAACGGAGCCTTCGTCCGCGCGTCGCGGTCGACACCCGCATGCGCGCGTCGGGAGACCGCGATGTATTGCATCTCCCCGAGCCGTCGCTCAGCGCGTGAGATTCGGACGGCTCGCCCCTTGTCGGGCTGCGACGTGCTCGCCGAGTTCGCGCACGAGCCCGATGAGGTGGGCGGGTCGCTACAGGTGCAGTCCTAGCTCGGACGGAAACAGAGCATTAGGGCGGGGGCCCACGAGGACGAATCGATCGCCGCCAGCAAGAGCAGCCCGATCGCCGGATCTCCTGTGAGCTGGACGCACAGAGCTCCCGGCGCAGAGGTCCCCTGTGTCGATGATCTGCCCCGTTCACGTAGAGCTGCCCGCTGCGCCCAGCCAGGAGGAACGTAGTTCGTGGCGGATGGAGAAGCCGGTGCTCATGGGCACGGTGAGGAGTATCCTTTAGCACCACGCTTGTACTCCCCGTTCAAAAGGGGGCAGGGTTGAGAAGGCTCTCGGCACTGGTGGCTGTCGCTGCCGGGATGACCGCGGCTGCATCCTTTGGCCCCGGCGCCTCCGGCGGTACGTCCTCCTCGAACTCGACGTCCTTCGGCGCCCAAACTGCGTCCGGTTCCCGCCTCAAACCTGACCCCGCGATGGCGGGCGCATTGCAACTTCTCAAGGAGGACATTCAGGCCCTCAAGTCTGTGAAGACGGTGGCGCAGGTGGCGAACGCAGTCGTCCAGCTCTCACAAGACCTGTCAAATCTCCGGACGGTCCCCACCTCCGCAAGTTCAAGCGCCAACTCCACGTGGCGGATGGCATTTGAGGCGCTAATCCGAGCCCTGCCGAAGCTACAAAAGCTCGCCCCGGCCAACGCCGACTTATCGTCCCAGAACCCGCTGAAGACGCTTGGGCAGAGCAGCACTGACGCGGTGAAGAGCATTCTTGACGACCTCAACTCCGCCTACGGTTTGCTCCAGAAGGTGGCGACGGACCTCGCTCCCCTCTTGACCTACACGGTTACCGTCAACTGGTCCAACGATGGCACAGTCCGCTCGAGCCCTGGCATCGGCAACAGGGGAATCGCCTGCGGTGGCCCCCTCCACACATGCCACGCTGCGTTCCTTGACTTCATTGGAGCGGGGTTCTCCTTCAGCGGTTTCTTCCAACCTCCCCGCCGGTACTCGCCGAGATCGGTTACCTCGCTGAATGGGGCCGGCTGCGTTTCGCGGACACTCAGACTAGTGATCGGCACAGACGTGCAATATTGGGATTGCGACCTCATCGGGGGCACTCGGAACGTAAACCTGACCGTCACGTGGCGCATTCTTCCCACAACGCCGGCTGGATGAGGGAACCTTCCATGAAGATCGCTCCCTTCACAGTCGGGCTGTAGGCGGTTGCGGCCGTACGTGTCCCAAACTACCGAGCCGGTCCCTGTCGTGCCCAGCAGCGCGGAGGAACGACGGAGTCCAGTCGACGCCGTGCGTTACCGAGGGTGCAGTGTCGAAGAGCGCCACATCACCCATCGCTACAGGCACTCCTACGCGACGGGCCTTCTGCGGCGCGGCGTCGACATCTACTAAAGAGGTTCGCATAATACAGTGACACCTTGGTCATAGCTTGAGGCCGGTGTGGCGGAGGAAGGCGAAGCACAGCCCGGCATCGGATCCGATGCGCTGCAGGCCGTCCTCGGCGTAGAGGGCGGCCTCGTCGATCGTGTCGGGGCAGAGGTTGGCGAGCTCGGTCGATTTGA
>JAKACA010000332.1 GCA_021796455.1 Actinomycetes bacterium | reverse complement strand
GACCACCACGACCACCACGACCACCACGACGCTCGCCCCCGCTCCGGCGTGTCGCCCCACGGCACTTCGGGCGCGTTTCGAAGAGGGGGGTGCCGCTGCCGGTACGCTGTTTGAGCAGATCGTCGTCACCAACGTTGGCGCTGTGATCTGTCGTGTCGGGGGTCACCCGCGCCTTGTCGCTACGATGGCCGACGGGACCCATGGGCTGCTGGTCGCCCCCAAGCAACCCAGCGGCAGCTTCCCCGGTGGCGGGCGCGCGCCGACCGACCTCGCTCACGGGGCCACAGCAACGCTTGGCCTTGCCACCAATGACGCATGCCCTGCTCTCAACGGGCCGGGAATGCAGGCCGCCGCTCACGCCCACACCGTGACCAGTCTGGAGGTGGTGCTCCCAGGTGGCGCAGGCCCGCCGGTGGTCGTGAGCAACCTCGGCCCCCTCGACACCGCCTGTGGTCTCTTGGAGAGCCAGCTCGGCGCACGCATACCGCCGCAGGGGAACCCGCCGGCACCTGCTCCGGCCGGACTTACTGAGCTGGTAGGCATTCGAGGACGTTCTCCAGCGCATCCTCCCTGCTAGAAGCCTTGAGATATGGCCGAATACGCCGCAGGCGGTAGGCACACGGATAGTTGACTTGAGCTGGGAGATATGTTTCTCTTGTAGGCGTGTACTTGCGAGAGACGCGCCGGTCGAACAAGGACGGCTCGGTCGTCAGCTACCTCCAGCTCGCCCACAACGAGCGCCACCCGGTGACCGGTTCGCCGGTCGCGAAGGTGATCCACAACTTCGGCAGGGCAGACAAGGTCGATCGCGAGGCGCTCGCGCGCCTGGTGTCGTCGATCAGCCGGTTCCTCGATCCCGCCGAGGCGATGGCTGCCACCGAGGGCTCCGATGTCGAGATCGTCGACTCCCGGCGCTTCGGCGGCGCGTACTTGCTCGACGAGCTCTGGCGGCGTCTCGGGATCGCGAAATCCCTCATGGACGCGGCGGGCAGGCGGCGTCTCTCGGGCGAAGTGGTCGAGCGGGTGCTGTTCGCGCTCGTGGCTCAGCGCTGCCTGGAGCCGGCGTCGAAGCTCGCGTGTGTGTCGTGGGTGCAAGAGCGCGTCGCTATCTCCTCGTGTCCGGCTTTCGACGACCAGGCGGCCTACGCGGCGATGGACTTCCTCCTCGACGCGCTGCCAGATATCGCCAAGGGCATCTTCGATCGAACGGCGAACCTGCTCAACTTGTGCTGCGACGTGATCTTCGTCGACACCTCCTCTACCTACTTCGAAGTCGACGTCGCCGACGAAGAGATCGAGCTCGCCACCGCGGCAGCGGCCGAGGAGGCAGAGGCGACGGGTGCCAAGGAGCCAGCGGTCCCCGACGAACTGGCCTCACGCCAGTTCTCCAAGCACTCAAAGGATCACAGGCAAGACCTGCCCCAGGTCGTGATCGCCATGGCCGTCACCGCCGAAGGGATCCCGATCCGCTGCTGGACGTTCCCGGGGACCACCTCGGACCAGCTCGTCATCCGACGCGTGAAGGACGATCTCGGGGGATGGATGTTGAACCGGGTGCTCTGGGTGACCGACTCCGGCTTCAACTCCGAGACGAACCGGGCCTATCTGAGCCGAGGCGGTGAGCACTACATCGTCTGCGAGAAGCTACGCAGCGCGAGCGCGGAGGCGAAGAAGGCGCTCGCACGGCCCGGCCGCTACCACGCAGTCGAGGGGAACCTGTCGGTGAAAGAGGTCCGTGTCGGCGACGGAGCGAGGGCCCAGCGCTTCGTCGTCTGCGTCAACCCCGAGGCGAAAGCCCGTGACGAGATCGTGCGAGCCAACCTCGTCGCCTACTTGGAGAAGCGCATCGCCGGGAGCGACGAGTGGACCAAGGAGCGCCGTGACGAGCTCGTCGGCGAGCTGCGGGCCACCCCTGGCCTCGCCCGCTTCTGCCGGCGGACCAAGGACCACAAGCTGCGCGTCGACAAGGCCGCGATCGCCAGAGATGCCCACTTCGACGGCAAGTGGCTCATCCGCACCTCCGACGACACCCTCACCCCGACCGATCTCGCCAAGGCCTACAAGCAGCTCTACCAGGTAGAACGCGGGTGGAGGGACATGAAGGGGGCACTTCGGCTCCGACCGGTGTTCCACCACCGCGAGGACCGCATCCGCTCCCACATCCAGCTCTGTTGGCTCGGACTGCTCCTCATCCGAGTCGTCGAGAACGCCACCGGCGACACCTGGCGCAACGTCAGAAACGAGCTTGACCGCATGCACCTCGTCACCCTTGGAACCAGCGACGGCCGCATCGCCAAGCGCTCGGTGACCACCAAGGGCCAGCAGAAGATCCTCGCCGCTCTCGAGGTGCGCGAGCCAGCCCAGATCCTCGACTACGAGCTTCCCACCCCGGCCGAATAGCCGCAGGTCACAGCCTCGCGTAGTAACACGACCCCACAGGCCCTTCGCGGCCATTCTCCCTGTTCAACGCCACTTTCTACCCCCCCTGCGTGCCTACCATCTCAGTAAGTCCGGCCCGGCGGCGCC
>JAKACA010000331.1 GCA_021796455.1 Actinomycetes bacterium | reverse complement strand
GCTCTGCCAAGTCGACCTCGATCCGCCGGCACGACACGGGAACACAGGCATCTCAGGGTTCACCGTGCCGCGCCGTTCGGAGCCGAGCGGAGGTGGACGGGAATCGAACCCGCCATCGTGGGGATACCACGATCAGCCGCTTTGAAGGCGGTGGGGCCCACCAGGCGCCCGGACACCTCCAGGGGTCACAGTAGCCGCCGAGCGGCCGTCTCCTCACGAAGAGGTAGTCGAAATGCCGGAGCGCCGGGCTGGGCGCTGCTTCAGGAGAGACGGCGCCGGCGCAACACCGGCTCCGGCACGCTCGGCGCCGCGATGCGGACCTTGGCGTCGATCACCACGCAGCCCTGACCACGTGACCAGGCCACCACGGGGTTGAGGTCCATCTCGACGAGCTCGGGCACGTCCTCGGCCAGCCGGGCGACGCGGCACAAGAGGTCGGTAAGCGCCCCAACGTCTGCCGGCTCGGCCCCGCGATAGCCCTGCAGCAGCGGCGCCGACTTGAGCGAGGAGATCATGCGCTCGGCCTCGGGCCGGTTTAGGGGAACGAGCGACAGCACCCTGTCGCCCAACACCTCTGTAGCCGTACCACCGAGCCCGAACATCACGAGCGGGCCGAAGGCCGGATCCTCGACCACGCCACAGATCGTCTCGATGCCCGGCGCGACCATCGGCTGCACGACGACTGCTGCGCCACTACCAAAGCGTTCCAGCAGCTCGGCGGCAGCCGGAGCCACATCAGCCGACCCTCGCAGCGCGAGTCGGACACCACCGACGTCTGTCTTGTGAACGACGCCGGGCATGTCCAGCTTTAGAGCAACTGGTCCGGCGATTCTCTCGGCCGCTGCGACGGCCGCCTCCGCGGATGTGGCACGCACGCTCTCCACGACAGGGATGCCGTATGCGCCAAGCAGTGCTGCCGCCTGCTTGGCCGCGAGCCACTGCCCAGAGCCGTCCTTGATACGCCCCAGCGCCTCGGTCACGACACCGCGGGCAGTGGCGCGATCGATGTCGTGCATCTCGGGCGGCTCCTCCTCCGGCAGGTTGCGCCAGCAGGCATAGGGAACGATATGACCGAGTGTGCGCGCCGCCGACTCGGGGTACGCGAACCATGGCACCCGTCGCAGACCGGAGTGAAGTGCCTCGACGGTGCCCGTCGAAGCCAGGAAGTTGGCGAGGATCGGCTTCGACGCCGCTGACGCGACCGACGCGACCGCAGCCGCTACGTCGTCGGCTTGGGTGACGAGTGGAGGGGTGAATATCACGATAACTGCGTCGATCGCGTCATCGGCGAGGACGAGCTCCAGTGCCTTTCGGTAGTCCTGCGCGGTCGCCGAGGCGACGCAGTCCACCGGGTTCGTCACAGCCGCCTCGGGAGACAAGACGGCCCGGAGCTGCTTCTGGGTGGTCGCCGAGAGCTCCGGTACACTAAGGCCGTAGCCCTCGCAAGCATCCGCCGCGAGCACCCCGGGGCCACCAGCGTTGCCCACGATCGCCACACTCGGTCCCCTTGGAAGGGGCTGGTGGCTGAGGACATCGGCGACGTCGAAGAGCTCTTCTAGAGTGTCGACCCGGATCACGCCCGCCTGACGGAACAGAGCGTCAACTGTCGCGTCCGGTGTCGCCATCGCCGCGGTGTGCGAGGAAGCCCCTCGCGACCCCGATGCAGAGCGACCCGACTTGACGGCGACGATGGGCTTCGTATGGGAAATCCGCCGCGATATGCGAGCAAAGTGCCGCGGATTGCCGAACGACTCCAGGTACATGAGTATCACGCTCGTCGCGGGATCGACCTCCCAGTAGCGCAGGAGGTCGTTACCACTGACGTCGACCTTGTTACCGATCGACACGAAGCTCGACACGCCAAGGTCGCGCCGGGTCGCCTCGTTCAATATCGCGATCCCGAGGCCACCGGACTGGGAGGAGAAACCCAGCGTGCCGCGGACCGGAGCCACCGGCGAGAACGTGGCGTTCATGGATATCTCTGGGTCGGTGTTCACGATCCCCATGCAGTTGGGCCCGATGACGCGCATACCGAACCACCGCGCCATTCCCAGTATCTCGCGCTCAGACGCTCGGCCGGCTTCTCCCGTCTCCGCGAAACCCGCCGAGATGACCACCAGCCCGCCGACGCCGCTGCGCCCACACTGGGACACGACCGAGGGGACTTGGGCGGCAGCTACGGCGATCACGGCCAGATCCACCGTCTCGGGAATCTCGGACACCGACCCATAAACCTTGAGCCCGGCGATCACGCCGCCAGCGGGGTTCACTGGGTAGATACGCCCCGTGAAGCCGCCTGATGCGAGATTCACGAGTAGCTCATGGCCTATCGTCCGGGCGCGGCGGCTCGCCCCGATCACCGCGATCGAAGCCGGTCGCATGAGGCGCTCTATGGAGGCGACAGCGGCCAGACGGTCGCGCTCTTCGACCTTGACCAGGTACGCAGGAGAAGGGTCGAGCTCCAGGGTGACTCGGACCACTCCGGCTTCGAAGCTGGTGCGCTCCGCGAAGCCCGCCCCTCGAAAGACCCCGAGCAT
>JAKACA010000330.1 GCA_021796455.1 Actinomycetes bacterium | reverse complement strand
GAGAGGCGACGCGGAGGCCGTCGCGGAAATTGTGCCCCAGGTCGTCGAGGTCCATGAGGGTGGCCTCAGCCAGGTAGTCGTAGGCGAGGCCCACGTGTCCGACCTCGGTGGGATCACGGTGTTGGGTACAGGCCGACAGCGACGAATCCCATCACGCACGGTGAGGGCTTCGTAGCAGGCGGAGTTGCGGGCCTTCTGCTCTCCGGTGAACTCTTCGCCGCGGACGTGCAATCGCCAGCACGAGGTCTGCCTAGCCTATTTCAGGATCTGTTTGCGGAGGGGGTCGAAGTAGGGGAAGTGCAACAGCAGCGGGCTGGTCGGCTGCGGTATCGGCGGGCCGTTTCGGCCACCAGCTCCAATCCAACCCGAAGTCCCTTTCGAGGCGTTCGTCGTCGGTGGCCCCGGCGTAGCGGACCACCGCGTCGCCGATGTCCGCACCAGTGTGGAATGCCGCGGTCCCCGCCGGCCAGTAGCTCGAGCGTGCGCGCCGCTGAACCCCCGCCAGGCCGGCGTGGCCTGCCGTACGCTTGAAGCGCTCGATCCCATGTTGCGCCCGCCTTGTGGCGCCGCGGGAATGGTGGTAGCACTGCACACAGCAGGCGCGGTCGGGCCGATTGGCCCCTGACAGCGACATCGTTGCTCCAGACCCAGGCGATGCAGACCCGAGCGGTGTGCTCGGAGGAAGGGAGCAACGAAGATGGCAGGACCAAGCGACGTTGTACCGCCGTCGCAGCGGCCAGAGCTGCAACCGGGGGGCGTCATGGGCCGGCTCACGGCTGCCGAGCAAGCAAGCGGGCCCGTCGGGACCGGGGTAGAGAGCCTGGGTCTCACCGAGTGGACGATGGGCTCGTCGGTGATCGTCTCGGTCACCGGGGAAGTCGATATCGCCACCGCCGTCCAACTCTCCCAGGCGCTCGGCGCTGCTCTGCGCCGCGGGCCCGAGGGGCTCATCTGCGACCTGAGCGGTGTGGGCTTCTTGGGGGCGGCTGGCCTGACGGTGCTGCTGGTCGCCCGACGGCGGGCCATCGCCTGCCACGCCAGGTTCGACCTCGTGTGCCCGCAGCCGCTGCCGCGCAGGGTCATCACGCTGGTCGGCCTGGACGCCGTGTTCAGCCTCCACGACCATGTGGCCGAAGCGGCCACCGCCCAAGCACGGCGCGAGGGTCGTCCCGTGTTGGCCACCGCAGCGAGGGCCAAATGACCTGCCTCCTCGCACGTCAAGGTGGCCCGCCCGGCACGGACCGGGACCGGCCCGCCGGGGGGGAGCTGGCACGAAATTTCTCGTTCCGGCCCGCATTCCGACCCGCCCTCACGTTCAAGGGCCAGCAGTTCAAGGGCCAGCAGTTCAATGGCCGGCGAGGCTTTTCGGGCAAGCCGCTTAACCCTGACGCGATCGCGCACCCCGAGATCAGCGAAGCGGCCGTCCTGGCCGAGCGGCTGCGCTCATGAGCACCGATCACCCGCTGGGCCTGGCCGGGCATGTCCGAGCCTGCCTGTTCGATCTCGACGGTGTCTTGACCGAGACGGCGAAGGTGCACGCTGCAGCGTGGAAGGAGATGTTCGACGGCTTCTTGGAGGCGAGGTCGGTCACGCATGGTGAGCCCTTCGTCGCTTTCGACGCGGTAGCCGACTACGACACCTATGTCGATGGCAAGCCGAGAGCGGACGGGACCCGGTCGTTCCTCGCGTCGCGCCACATCAGCCTGCCAGAGGGAAGCCCCGATGACCCGCCGGACGCTCGCACCATCAACGGGCTCGGCAACGCCAAGAACGAGCTCGTCTTGGCCAAGATAAAACAGGACGGTGTCGAGGCCTATCCAGGGTCGGTGCGCTACGTGAAGGCCGTGCGCGCCGCCGGCTTGCACCGGGCCGTCGTGTCCTCCAGCGGGAACTGCGCCGACGTGCTCGTCGCCGCCGGCATCGCCGGGCTGTTCGAGGCTCGCGTCGACGGGGTGAGCGTCGAGAAGGACCACCTCGAGGGCAAGCCCGCGCCCGACACCTACCTCGCTGCAGCCCGCGCGCTCGGGGTCGAGCCCGGCGAGGCAGCGGTCTTCGAAGACGCACTGTCTGGGGTCGAGGCGGGCAAGGCTGGTGGGTTCGGTTTCGTCGTCGGAGTGGACCGGGTCGGCCAAGCCGACGCGCTGCGCTCCCACGGCGCCGATGTGGTCGTCGCCGACCTGGCTGAGCTGATCCGCCCGTCGTGATCTCCCATCCCGCCTACCCCGTCGAGCCGTGGTGCGTGAGAGAGACGGCGCTCCACCTCGACATCCTCGCGCAGAGCGAGTCCGTCTTCGCTCTCGCCAACGGCCATATCGGCTTGCGAGGCAACTTGGACGAAGGCGAGCCTCACGGCCTGCCAGGCTCGTACCTGAACGGCGTCTACGAGTCCCGCCCGCTGCCCTTCGCCGAGGCGGGTTACGGCTACCCCGAGGCCGGTGAGACGGTGATCAACATCACCAACGCCAAGGTGATCCGCCTTCTCGTCGACGACCAGCCCTTCGACGTCCGCTACGGCGAGGTCCGTGCCCACGAGCGGGT
>JAKACA010000077.1 GCA_021796455.1 Actinomycetes bacterium | reverse complement strand
CAAACTCCGGTGCCAGGACATCGGTCAGGCTTGCCGGAGGCGCTCCCTCGACGTCTCGAGCTAACCAGCTTGAGGGCGGTGAGCGTCGCCCTGAGCCAGGTGGCGGAGAGCTGGAGATCGGAGGTGGCCTCTCCTGCCGTTATGACGATGCCGCTGTGGCATACCTGTTCGAGGTGGCTGCCGGCATCGACTCGCCTGTTCTCGGCGAGGGCGAGATCCTCCGCCAGGTCAGGCAGGCTTTTGCTGCAGCCCGGAGTGAGGGGACTACCGGGGGGGTGCTCGGTGCCCTGTTCCGTCATGCTGTCGAGGCAGGAAAGCGCGCCCGCACCGAGACCGCCATCCAACGAGGAACGACGTCGCTCGCGGACGCCGCCGTGGAGCTTGCCGCCTACCGGGCGGGCGGCTTCGAAGGCAAGTGCCTTTTGCTCATCGGTGCCGGGGACATGGGAGCCGGGATGGCGCGTGCGCTTGCCGGCAGGAGGGACCTCACAGGTGAGATCGTCGTGGCCAACCGGGGAGCCGACAGGGCTGCGGACCTGGCACGCACGCTGGGTGCGCGCGTCGTCGGTCTCGAGCAGGTCGGCTACGAGCTCGCGAGGGCCGACGTAGTGCTCACTTCGACGGCGGCAGACAACGTGATAATCGGCCCCGAGATGGTCGGCGCGGCCTTGGACGGCCGCGGCGAGCGGCGGGTCGTTGTCCTCGTCGACCTGGCAATACCGCGTGATGTCGATCCCTCGGTCGACTCTTTCGAGGGGGTCGTCCGGCTCGATGTGGAGGACGTGCGGCGTTACGCCGAAGCCCGGATGGCAGAGCGCGAGGGAGAAGTGCCGGCAGTGCGAGGAATCCTTTCCGAAGAGCTGGACCGCTACCACGCGACCGTTGCCGGCCGGCTGGCCGTGCCCGTTCTCGCGGCTCTGCGGAACAAAGCGGAGCTCTTGCGCTCCGGGGAGCTGGACCGCTACCGGGCGCGGCTGCGCGACCTTTCGCCTGAGCAGCTTGACCTCGTCGACACCGTGACGCGCCGCGTCGTAGCCAAGTTGCTGCACAGCCCGACTGTTCGCCTGAAGGAGGCAGCTGGGTCACCGAGAGGCGAGCGTCTCGCGGATGCCTTGCAGTCGCTCTTCGATCTCTAGGAGAGGTCTCATCTCGTGGCCGCCCCCCGATGACCGACTTGAGCTCACCTTTGCGACTCGCGACTCGCTCGAGCCCCCTCGCCCTGCGTCAGGTCGACCTGGTTGCCGCCTGCCTGGCAAGCACGAGCGGTGCTGGGGCCCCGAGACGCGGTGTCGCTGTCGAGGTGCTCACGGTGGAGACGGCGGGCGACATCTCCCTCGGTGTGCCTATCCATGCCATCGGTGGCCGGGGTGTCTTCGTGAAGGAGGTCGACGACGCCGTGCTGGCTGGGCGGGCCGATGCGTCCGTCCATTCTGCCAAGGACCTGCCTGCAAGTCTTGCCGACGGACTCGTGATCGCCGCCTACCTGCCCCGAGGTGACCCGCGCGATGCGCTCGTTGGCCTGCCGCTGTCGAAGCTTCGTGCCGGCGCCGTCGTGGCCAGCGGCTCAGTTCGCCGTCGGGCACAGCTGGGGTGGATCCGACCGGACCTGCGCTTTGTCGAGCTACGCGGCAACATGGCGACTCGGCTCTCGAGGGTTCCGCCCGGTGGCGCGGCCGTGGTAGCGATGGCGGCCCTGGCACGGCTCGGCCTCGGTGCGAGTGCCGCCCAGGTGCTGTCTGTGACCGAGATGCTGCCTCAAGTCGGCCAGGGGACAGTCGCGGTCTGCTGCAGGGCCGAGGACTCGCCTGTCCTGCGCGCCCTGCAAGCCATCGACGACCCTTCGACGAGAGCGGAGGTGGAATCCGAGCGAGCTTGGTTGCGAGCGGTTGGAGGTGGGTGCGACGCCCCCGTTGGTGCCCATGCGCACAGTGTTCAGGGCGAGCTGATCCACCTGGAGGCCATGATCGCGTCCCTTGACGGACACGTGGTCGTGCGCGACGCGATGACGGGCCCGAAGCCAGAGACTCTCGGACTGGCGCTCGCGGCAAGGTTGCTCGACGAGCGAGGTGGCCGCGCGCTTCTCGACGAAGGAGGGCTTGCGCGGTGACGGTGTACCTGGTCGGAGCCGGGCCCGGCGATGCCGGCCTCATAACTGTCCGAGGCGCCGCCCTGCTCGGGCGTGCCGGGGCGGTCGTCTTCGACCGGCTGGTCAATCCGTGCCTGCTGGATCTCGCAGCTCCAGGCGCGAAGCTGCACCCTGTGGGCAAGCGTCCCGGGGTCCGGACCGATCAGGAGTCGATCAACGCGCTTCTTGTCGAGCTCGCACGACGCCACGAAACGGTCGTACGGCTGAAGGGCGGCGATCCATTCGTGTTCGGCCGTGGTGGCGAAGAGGCGCTTGCCCTTCGAGCGGCCGGCATCGGATTCGAAGTGGTGCCAGGCGTGTCCGCTGTGAACGGCGTGACCGCGTACGCCGGCATTCCTCTCACCCACAGGGGTCACGGGACCGCCTTCACGGTCGTGACCGGCCATGGAGCAGATGGCACCGTGTCTGGGGGTCCGGTGCCGGTGGACTGGGATGCTCTAGCCAGGGTGGGTGGCACGATCGTCATCCTCATGGGAGTCGGCCACCTGGCGGAGCTGTCCGAGCGACTGCTGGCGGCTGGACGGAGGCCGTCAGAGCCGGTCGCCGTCATCGAGAACGGCACCCTGAGCTCGCAGATCACGACTCGCACGACCCTCGGAGTCCTCGCCGACATGAATGTTGGGACACCGGCAACCGTCGTGATCGGTGAGGTTGCCGGCTTGGATCTGGAGTGGTTCACCAACCGACCGCTGTTCGGCTGGCGGGTTGCGGTCACGCGCACGCGCGAGCAGGCCCCCGAGCTTGCCCGCGCCCTTGCCGGCGCCGGCGCCACGGCGGTCGAAGCACCGACGATCGCCGTGGTCGAGCCCGAGGACGGCGGGGCTCAGCTGCGCTCTGCCGTCGCGCGGCTCTCCTCGTACTCCTGGGTGGTCTTCACTTCCACTAACGCGGTGGAGCGCGTGTTCGACGAGATCAAAGACGCCCGTGCCTTCTCCGGTGCAAAGGTCGCCGCCATAGGTGAGGCGACGGCTCGGGAGCTGAGAGCGCGGGGCGTGGTCGCCGACCTGGTGCCGGGCGAGTCCGTATCCGAAGCCTTGGCCGCGGCCTTTCCCGCCCCGCGGATCGCCTCGACCAACCCCGAGCTTGGCGAGAGGGTCCTTCTACCGCGCGCGGCTGCGGCCCGTGAGGTCCTTGCGCGCTTTCTCAGGGCCAAGGGCTACCTAGTCGAGGAGGCAGTTGCCTACCGAACTGTGCGCCCGCAGCCGAGCCCCGAATTGCTCGGCTCCCTCGGGTCGCTCGATGCGGTCACATTTACCTCCGCGTCGACCGTGACCGGGTGGCTCGAGCTCTTCGGCAGGGAATTGCTTCCCCCCGTCGTTGCCTGTATCGGCCCGGCGACGGCCTCTGCGGCGCGGCGAGCGGGGATCATCGTGAGCTGCGAAGCCGAGGAGCATTCGATCGCCGGGCTGGTCGCGGCGCTGGCGAGCTACGCGCAGAGTGCCGAGCTCAGCACCGCCCGAGAAGGTGGCGGGAGCCACCAGAGAGTCAATGAGGATTAGGCGGGGGCCCTTGCACAGGCTGTTGGATTTTTCTCCCATTTGCTGAGCCTCTAAAGTCCGTTCATGGCCCCGAAGGGTTCCTGCCGAGCCCGCATCTCGACCCTGCCTGCGGCCACGTGACTGCCAACCTACGGGCTGCCGCAACGCCCCTGCCGGGGGCGGGGGCGTTCCCATCTCGCCGAATGCAGAGGCTGCGCCGGACGAGCGCGCTCCGCCGGCTCGTTGCCGAGACGACGCTCAGCGTTGACGATCTCGTCGCGCCGCTCTTTGTGCGGGAGGCGATCGACAGCCCGGAGCCCATTTCCTCCCTGCCGGGAGTGTTTCAGCACACGCTCGGGTCGGTTGTTGTCGAGGCCAGGCGTCTCGTTGGGCTGGGTGTGCCAGCCCTCATCCTCTTCGGCGTGCCCGAGAGGAAGGACGCCACCGGATCGGGAGCCTCGGATCCCGACGGCATCGTCCAGCGAGCTCTCTCGGCGATTCGCAGCGCCGTAGGCGGTGAGATCGTCGTGATGGCGGACCTCTGCCTTGACGAGTACACCGACCACGGCCACTGCGGCCTCGTGCGGCGCGACGGCAGGGTCGACAACGACGCCACGCTCTCGCGTTACGCGGAGGTCGCGCTCGCCCAAGCAGCCGCCGGCGCAGAGGTCGTGGCGCCGAGCGGGATGATGGACGGCCAAGTCGCCGCCATTCGTGGCGCTCTCGACGGTGCCGGGTACTCCGAGACGGCGATCCTGGCCTATGCCGCCAAGTACGCCTCGGCTCTCTATGGGCCGTTTCGTGAAGCGGTGGCGGTGTCGATTGCCGATGGCGGCGACCGTCGTGGCTACCAGCAGGACCCGCGTAACGCGCGAGAGTCGCTCTTAGAGGTGAGCCTGGATGTCGCCGAGGGCGCGGACATGGTCATGGTGAAGCCGGCGCTCGCCTATCTAGACGTGATCTCAGCCGTAAGCAGAGCCGTCCCGGTGCCGGTGGGCGCGTATCACGTGAGCGGCGAGTACGCGATGGTGAAGGCCGCGGCCGAACGCGGCTGGATCGACGGCGCGGCCGTCGCCCTCGAGCATCTCGGGGCGATAAAGCGCGCCGGAGCTTCCTTCATCCTCACCTACTTCGCCGCGGAGGTCGCTGAGGTCATCGGTGACCGTTAGCCCGGCACCCGAAGGCCCTTTGTATGAGTTGTATGAGGAGCAAGATGTCTGACGAGCTTTTCGCCCGCGCGAGCAGGGTCATACCAGGCGGAGTCAACTCACCGGTTCGCTCGTTCAAGTCCGTCGGCGGTACGCCCTACTTTGTCGAGCGGGCGAGGGGCGCGTTCGTGATGGACACCGAGGGCAACAGCTACCTCGACTACGTCCAGTCATGGGGGGCCTCGATCCTCGGCCATGCCGATGCCGGCGTTCTCGAGGCGATCAGGCGAGCGAGCGAGCGCGGCACCTCCTTCGGAGCCCCGACGGAGTCCGAGGTGCGTCTCGCAGAGATCCTCGCTGCCTCGGTGAACGGCCTCGAGCTCATCCGCCTCGTCTCCTCCGGCACAGAGGCAACGATGACGGCCGTCCGCATCGCTCGGGGAGCTACGGGCCGAGACAGGATCGTGAAGTTCGCCGGGTGCTATCACGGCCATTCCGACGCGCTCCTGGCCGAGGGTGGCAGCGGCGTCGCCACCCTCGGGCTTGCAGGCTCAGGCGGTGTGCCCGCGGGAGCGGTCGCCGACACCGTCGTCGCGCCTTACAACGTCGTACCGCACCTCGACGACTCAGTCGCATGTGTCATCGTCGAACCTGCGGCGGCAAACATGGGGCTGGTGCCTCCGGCGTCCGGCTTTCTGGCCGGGCTGCGCGCTGCCTGTGATTCGGCGGGCGCCCTTCTCATCTTCGACGAGGTGATCACCGGATTTCGCCTCGGCCCCGGCAGCGTCGCACAGCTGTACGGCGTCAAGCCTGATCTTTGGACTTTTGGCAAGGTGATCGGAGGGGGCCTGCCGCTGGCGGCCGTCGGCGGCAGGCGAGATGTCATGGAGCACCTGGCTCCTCTCGGTCCTGTCTACCAGGCTGGGACCCTGTCGGGAAACCCGCTCGCGACGGCAGCGGGCCTCGCCGTCCTCGACCGACTCGCTCCGGCGGACTTCGAGCAGCTGAGCGTACGCGTCTCTACGCTCGCCAAGGGCCTGGCAGAGGTGATCTCGTCCGCAGGCCTCCCGGTACAGGTGCCATGCGAGCGCACGCTCTTTTCTGTCCTGTTCTCGACCGACCCGGTTCGCAACTACGAAGATGCCAAGGTGGCGGCTGCCAACGGTCTTTACGGGAAGTTCTTTCACGCCATGTTGGACCGGGGGGTGGCGCTGGCTCCGAGTCCATACGAGGTGGGTTTCTGCTCGTTGGCCCACAGCGACCTCGATGTCGAGCGAACGATAGAGGCCGCGGCGCAGGCCGCGACGGAGGTGGCGGACGGGGCCCCGTTTCAGGCGTGAGCCCCGAACTGAGTGCGGAATCTCACCGCACAGCGTGGTGTCCGGTCACTTGAGGCGCAAGGTTGCGCGATCTTTGGCGCAGAGCCCGGTTGATCACCTGAGCAGCGCACTGCAAGGTGTCGGCCGGCATCGCATGGCCGGCCGGCACAGCCTCTAGCGCTGTGGCCAGCCCGCGGGCGCCGAATAGCCGAGATGGGAGTCACGAGCCTCGGACAGCTTGACCAACCCTCGGTAAAGGGCGTCAAAGCCGACCCGACGGTCACGCCGGTTCAAGTTAGCCATAATCCGAAGGACGCCCCTCATGGCCGGTGGAACCACCATGCCGGCCGCTACCAGCGAGCGCATGATGCGCGGGTCCTCGATCACCTTCACGAAAGCTCGCGCTATTGCGTAGTAGCGAGCGTACTCCCGCTCCAGCTCTGCTTCGTATGACGCCAGGCCAGCCGCGGCAGCCGCCTCGGACTCCGAAGCCAGGGCCCGGGTGACAGCTCTGGCGGCGATCCGGCCGGTCTCCCAGCCGTAGGCGATGCCCTCGCCGTTAAACGGGTTGATCGCACCAGCAGCATCGCCGGCGAGGAGGAAGTCACCGCCGACACGGGGCCGGACGGACAGACCCATAGGAAGCCGGCCCCCGGTCGGCACCGAGCACGCGGTAGCTGGGGAGATGCACCACGATCTCGGAGCGAAGGCGACGAACTCCTCCATCAGCTTGGTCGTGTTCAACCCCTTCCACCGTTCGGAGGTGGAGAGCAGGCCGATTCCGACGTTGACTCGACCATCACCGAGAGGAAATATCCAGCCGTAACCGGGGACCACCTTGCCGCTCCGATCGCGGATGTCGAGGTGCGATTCGATGTACGCGTCGTCGTGACGCGGCGATCGGAAGTATCCCCGTATCGCCATGCCCTGGGGGTAGGCCCTGTCTCGCAGCGATCCTAGGGACCGTCCGAACCTGGACAAGGATCCGTCAGCGACGATGACGTAGCGAGCTCGGACATCGGTCCTTGTATCTCGCTCCTTGTCGATCACGACCGCGCCGCCTGCTCTGCGGGCACCGAGCGCAGTCACCGAATGAGGCGGCGACAGCGGCTCCACAGCTTCGGCACCCTGCCAGACGACGGCGCCAGCCTTGGCGGCGTGCTCGTTGACGATCTGGTCAAGGTTGAAACGCGTGATCGTATATCCATAAGAGGGGAAGTCGGGATGCCGTGGCCACTGCATCTCGAGCTCTCGTCCGAACGCGACCGAGCGGAGGCCCTCATAGCGGTGGCTCTCGGCCAGCGCCGATTCGAGCCCCATGTCCCTGAGCTGGCGGACTGACCGGGGTGTCAAGCCGTCGCCGCAGGTCTTTTCCCGCGGGAAGTGCTTCTTCTCGACGCAGAGAACGTCGATGCCCTCGCTCGCCAGCCAGTAGGAAGCGGCCGAGCCGGTGGGTCCGCCGCCGACGACAAGAACATCGCAGCTGTATTGGCGCGGTCTGGGGGGATCGAGTCCTTCGGGCTTCGCCACGCCTGAATGTTAGGGGAGGCGCCGCTCTCTCCGCTCGGGCCGAGCTACCTCAGTGCTCGCTCGGCGCATCTCTTGACCGCTCCGATGAGACCGGTTGGCCCCTCCGATGTGACCAGCCGGAAGGGCACGTGGTAGAACCGATGAAGACATGGGCAGCCTGGACAGCTACCTCCCGATATTTCTCCTGATTGTCGTTGGCATCGCGTTCGCGAGCCTGTCTTTCGTCGCGTCCAAGCTGCTGGCTCCACAGCGGCCCACCTCCGCCAAAGAGGCACCCTATGAGTGCGGCATCGAGCCGGACCGTGAGCCTCCGACCCGCTTTCCGGTGCGCTTCTACCTGGTCGCCATGGTCTTCATCGTCTTCGATATCGAGGTGATCTTCCTCTTTCCGTGGGCCGTGGTGGAGAACCAGCTCGGGCGTTTCGGCCTCGTCGAGATCATCGTGTTTGCCGCAGCGGTGTTCATATCCTTCGTCTATCTGATCTCGAACGGCGCGCTGGACTGGGTACCGCTCAAGAGGGTCAGACCCATCACCTCCGAGGCAGTTCGTACGACGGCGTCAACGGTGCGGCGCGTGCCCCCGCCGGGCGGTCCCGGTCGCCGAGCTGTTCGAACAGGAGCAGCAGGCGATGCGCCTGGACCCGACATGCCCGAACCATCCTCTGTCGCCAGCTCGTCCGGCGGCGAGGCGGCCTGAGGCGGCCGAGGAGAAGATCGTGGGACTAGAGGATCTCCAACACAACTTCTTGACTGGGCAGCTGGAAGATCTCGTCAAGTGGGCGAGGCGTTCGAGCGTCTGGCCGGCGACGTTCGGTCTTGCGTGCTGCGCGATCGAGATGATGGCGGCTGGTGCCGCCGATTTCGACCTTGCCCGCTTCGGGATGGAGGTCTTCCGAGCGTCACCTCGCCAGGCCGACCTCATGATCGTGGCCGGCCGCGTGTCCCAGAAGATGGCCCCGGTGCTGCGCCATGTCTACGACCAGATGGTGGAGCCGAAGTGGGTCATATCGATGGGGGTGTGCGCATCTTCAGGCGGTATGTTCAACAACTACGCCATCGTGCAGGGCGTGGACCAGATCGTCCCAGTCGACGTCTACGCCCCGGGCTGCCCACCGAGCCCGCAAACGCTCATCCACGCAATCTTGACCCTGCACGAGAAGATCCGTACCGGTGATCTCACCCGTAGGCCAGAAGAGGGCAAGGGCGAGGGAATCGGTTCCGGCGAACCTGTGCCTGGCTGGGTCCAGCCGCAGGCCTCTGCCGTCCATCTGGGGACACCGCGTTGACCTCGAATCTCGACAGCGACCTACTGTCGTTTCCCGGGTTGGCCCAAGTCCCCTCAGCCACGGTGCGAGGTGGCCTCGTTCTCTTTCCGGGCCGTGACAGCTATGTCGCGGCCCTAGCAGCGCTCCGGGATGCCGGGTTTGCGCTGTGCTCGGACCTGTGCGCTGTCGACTACCTGGAGCATCCCGACCGGGAACTGCCGCCCGGCGTCGAACCCGAGCGTTTCGAGGTCGTCGTCAACCTGACATCGCTCGAGAGGGCCGAAAGGGTGAGGGTGCGTGTCCAGGTCCCGGCTGGCGACCCCCGGCTTGCGACCTTGTTCGGGCTCTACCCCGGCACCGAGGCGATGGAGCGTGAGGCGTTCGACATGTTCGGGGTCGTCTTCGAGGATCACCCCGACATGACGAGGATTCTCATGCCCGATGACTGGGAGGGCCACCCGCTCCGCAAGGACTACAGCGTGGGGCGTATCCCTGTCCAGTTCAAGGAAGCTCCGGGACCCCGATGACAGAGGTTGGCTCCGAATCGATGCCGACCGGTGGCGAGCCGGCGGAGCACGGCGATACCGGCGAGCCGGAGGAGATCCTGGGCTGGGAGCCCGAGGAGCCCGAGGAGCCCGGCGAGCCCGAGGACCCCCGGGGCTGGGAGCAGCACGACTCAGCGGTGCTGCGGCTGCCGGAAGGAATCGTCCTTGATCCAAGCGACGTCGACCTCGAGTTCGGCGACGACGAGACGATGATCATCAACATGGGTCCCCAGCATCCCTCTACCCATGGCGTACTGAGGATCATGTTGGAGCTGGACGGCGAGACCGTCCTTAGATCCAAGCCCGTCATCGGCTATCTCCATACCGGCATGGAGAAGACCGGCGAGGAGCTCACCTACGTCCAGGGTGCGACAAATGTCACGCGGATGGACTATCTCTCTCCGCTCCACAACGAGCTCGTGTACTCCCTCGCGACGGAGGAGCTGCTCGGCATCGAGGTACCACCGAGAGCAACATGGATTCGCATGCTCATGTGCGAGCTGAACAGGATCTCGTCTCATGTCATGTGGACGGCAACCAACGGCATGGATCTGGCGTCGACTTCGATGATGATCTACGGGTTTCGCGAGCGGGAGATGATCCTCACATTCTTCGAGAAGACAACCGGCTTGAGGATGAACCACGACTACATCCGCCCCGGTGGCGTAGCCGCCGACCTGCCCGACGGCTGGGAAGATGACGTGTCGGCGATCATCGACACGATTCCAGGCCGGGTCGACGAGTACGACGAGCTACTGACGGGTCAGCCGATCTTTCGCGAGCGCTGTGAGGGGGTCGGCATCATCACGCCCGAGGTGGCCCTGGCCCTCGGTGCCACTGGCCCGATCCTTCGCGCCTCGGGTGTGGCCTGGGATCTGCGCCAGGCTATGCCTTACTTGTACTACGACGAGGTCGAGTTCGATGTGATCGCAGGTACTGTGGGCGACACCTTTGATCGATACGCAGTTCGGTTGAACGAGATCCGCGAGTCATGCCGGATCGTCGCCCAGATACTGGAGAAACTGCCGCCAGGTGACTACCGCACTCAAGACAAGAAGGTGACCCCTCCGCCGCGGGCACGCATCGACGACTCCATGGAAGCCCTGATCCACCATTTCAAGATCTTCACTCGTGGCTTCGAGGTGCCTGCCGGTGAGGTCTACTGCGCAGTCGAGTCACCCCGCGGCGAGCTGGGCTGCTACCTCGTGTCGGATGGCACCAACAAGCCCTACCGCCTCCACGTGCGAGCACCGAGCTTTGTCAACCTGCAGTCCCTGCCCGCGTTGCTGCGCGGTGGGCTCATTGCCGACGCCATCGCGATCATCTCCTCTGTAGACCCGGTCATGGGTGAGGTGGACCGCTGATGGGAAATGGTGGTCTCAGCCCCGAGAACCTCGAGCGGGCCAGGGGGATCGTGGCTCTCTATCCCGAGCCGCGATCGGCTCTCATCCCGCTGTGCCACCTCGCCCAGGCCGAGCACGGGTACCTCACGGCTGGGGCCATGGAGGACATCGCCGAGCTTGTCGGCTGCTCGCCAGCCGAGGTGGGGGGAACAGCCAGCTTCTACGACATGCTCCATCTGGAGCCCGTCGGCCGCTACGTCGTCGCCGTGTGCACCAATATCGCCTGCATGCTCGCTGGTGCCTACGAGGTCCTGGCTCATGCCGAGCGTCGGCTCGGCGTGCGCACGGGCCAGACGAGTCATGACGGGACCTTCACCCTCGAGGAGGCAGAGTGCCTCGCCGGATGCGACAAGGCGGTCTGCGTGCAGGTGAACCACAGGTTCTTCGGGCCAATCGACGCCGATGGGTTCGACCGCCTCGTCGACGACCTCGTCGCCGGCAGATTGGCCGACGTCGTCCCGAGCCACGGAGTCCTGAGCCGGGTGCACCGAGAGGTCGGACTGACTGCTCGGCAGGCCAAGGCGGGCCGGGAGGCCGGCAAGAGCGAGGAGGCCGGCCAGAGCGACGAGACAGCCGGGCGGATCGGATCGTGATCACCGAGCACCCTCGCATCGTGACATCTCGGATGGGTTA
This sequence comes from Actinomycetes bacterium, assembly GCA_021796455.1. Lineage (GTDB taxonomy): Bacteria > Actinomycetota > Acidimicrobiia > Acidimicrobiales > Bog-793 > JAKACA01. The sequence continues at coordinate 2,366 of JAKACA010000077.1, read as the reverse complement.
CGACGACTCCTACACCCTCGAGCGGTACCTCGCGACAGGCGGCTACGAGGGTCTGCGCAAGGCGCTCACGATGACGCCCGAGCAGGTGCACGAGGAAGTCAACGCGGCAAGCCTGCTCGGGCGCGGCGGAGCCGGGTTCGCCGCAGGTCGCAAGTGGTCGATGAAGCGCGCGGACGCGACGACGTATCTCGTCGTCAACGGTGACGAGAGTGAGCCGGCCACCTTCAAGGACCACCTGTTGATCGAGCGGGATCCTCACCAGATAGTCGAGGGCACGGTCATCGCGGCATACGCGGTCGGGGCGTCTGCTGCCTTCATCTTCTGCCGAGGCGAGTTCGCCCTCGGATATGAGCGGTTGCTGCAGGCTTGCAACGACGCCTACCGCTACGGGGCGCTTGGCGCGGGAATCCTCGGCACGGACTACTCCCTCGACCTCGTGATCCACCCTGGGGCCGGCGCCTACATCTGCGGCGAGGAGACGGCGCTGTTGGAGAGCCTGGAGGGAAGGCGAGGCTTTCCGAGAATCAAGCCGCCGTATTTTCCGGCAGCGATCGGGCTCTATGGTCAGCCGACCATCGTCAACAACGTCGAAACCATGTCCAATCTGCCGTGGATCATTCTAAACGGGGGCGCTGAATTCGCTTCCTTCGGGCAGGGATCATCAGCCGGAACACGCCTGTTTGCTCTCTCCGGACATGTTGAGCGGCCCGGATGGTACGAGCTCGAGATGTCAAAGACGACGTTTCGCGACCTCATCTACGACAAGTCTCTGGGCGGCGGTGTGCGGGGCGCCAGGGAGCTCAAGGCTTTCATTCCCGGCGGTGTCTCAGCACCGTGGTTCTTTCCCGAGCACCTCGACATGGGTCTCGACCAGGACGCTGTGGGCAAGGCCGGCTCCATGCTCGGTTCCGGCTCGGTCGTCGTGATGGACGAGACCGCCTGCCCGGTGCGGGTTGCATGGCGGATCACGAGGTTCTTCGCGAGGGAGTCCTGCGGTCAGTGCACTCCGTGCCGGGAGGGCAGTGGCTGGGTGGAGAAGGTCCTCCGGCGGCTCGAGGACGGCTATGGTCGCGAGGAGGACCTCGACCTCCTGCTCGATACCCTCGACAACATCGCTCCGGGACTCGGGTGGCCGCCCAAGCAGACGACGATCTGCGTGCTCGGCCCGTCCATCCCCTCGTCGGTCGTGTCGGGCATCTCGCGCTTTCGGGACGAGTTCCTCGTTCACGTGAAGGAGGGCGGCTGCCCGATGCCACCAGACGAGGTGCGACATGGTTGAGATCGTGCTCGACGGCCGCCGGGTAGAGGCGGCCGCTGGCGAGCTCATCATCGAGGCGGCAGAACGCGCCGGTGTCTACATCCCGCGGTTCTGCTTTCACCCCCGGATGAAACCCGTGGGAATGTGCCGCATGTGCCTGGTGGAAGTGTCGGGCCCCCGAGGCGCCACCCTGCAGCCGGCCTGCTACATCCCGGTCGCAGAGGGCCAGGAGATCTCGACGAATTCGCCCGCAGCCCGCAAGGCGCAGGAAGGCGTCATCGAATTCCTGCTGGTCAACCACCCGCTTGACTGCCCGGTCTGCGACAAGGGCGGCGAGTGCCCCCTGCAGGACCAATCTGTGTCCCACGGGCCGGGGGAGAGCCGCTTTGTCGAGGAGAAGAGGCACTGGGCCAAGCCGATCGCGCTCGGCCCCCTCACCCTTTTGGATCGCGAGCGATGCATCCAGTGCGCCCGCTGCACGCGCTTTGCCGAGGAGATCGCCGGCGAGCCGCTGATCGACTTCTACGAGAGAGGCGACCACATCGAGGTCGCAGTCTTCCCGGACCGACCGTTCGACTCGTACTTCAGCGGCAACACCGTGCAGATATGTCCCGTCGGGGCGCTGACGTCGGTGCCTTACCGCTTCAAGTCACGGCCCTGGGATCTCGAGCAGGTCGAGTCGACCTGCACCTACTGCGCAGTCGGGTGCCGAGTCGCGGCCCAGTCGTCCGCGGGCGCACTGGTTCGCTATCTCGGCATCGACTCCGAGCCCGTCAACCAGAGCTGGCTCTGCGACCGGGGCCGCTACGGCTTCGAGGCGATCGCCAGTCCCGCGCGCCTTACGACCCCCTTGGTCCGCCGCGACGGTGAGCTCGTGGCGGTCGGCTGGAACGAGGCGCTCAAGGTAGTGGCAGAGCGCCTCCGCCAGGTGCCCGGTGACACTGTCGGGATCATCGGAGGAGCACGCCTCGCGAACGAGGACGCCTATGCCTGGAGCAAGCTCGCGCGCAGCGTCATCGGCACCGACAATATCGACGCGCAGCTCGGCGACGGACTCCCTGCTGAGCTCGTCTGCTCACTTCCGCGAGCGACAATCGAGGATGCCTGC
>JAKACA010000329.1 GCA_021796455.1 Actinomycetes bacterium | reverse complement strand
GCCCTCGACACCCAACCGGCAGACTCGAGACGACGGATCACGGCCGTTGGTACCCACGACGGACGCGATATCTGGTGATCCGATCCCGCCTGGGCCTGCGGCTTGCGCGTGTCGCTGCTTTTACCCGATGCAGCCGAACACGAGCGCTTTCTTGCTCGCTATGCCGACTCGATAGTCCTCGCAGAGAGTGCCGATGACCGACCCGGCTGGACGGAAGCGGGCGAAGCGACGATGCGCGCCGTCGCCTTATAGCTACCCGCCAAACAGATCGGCTTGAGCGGATGCCGCTTCCCGGTCTGCACTTTGGTCCCTGAGCACTTCGAGGTAGTGGTCCAAGACGAGCGACTCCTCGCCGCGGCGGTTCCTGGGGCAACGAGGCTGACGCAGAGATTGTCCCGAGAGGCCGGCCGTCGAGGGGCTACGGCGCCGTGGCGTAGGGCTTGGTTTCCGCGATCAGAGAATCTGCTGGTCAATAGGTATAGGAGTTACCGGTCGCTGAGCTTGGGGCAACCATCGTGCACAGCTCGACAAGCGCGATCGTCGTCCGCGCGCCTGCGCACGTGCTCGGCGCGGTGCCGGTGACCATAAGCGCCGGCCGACAGCTGGCATCCCCGTGCTGACCGCGCCATCGAGCTTCGAGTACGAAGAGCCCTGGGGGGCCGACGACCTCGGCCTTGACGATGCGGACGCCTTCGGGCTCCTCTCCTCACCGCAGGTGGCGCCAGTGGCCTCGGACCGGCGTCCCGTCTTCTCGGTAATAGGGGTGCACCCAGATGCGACCCGAAGACAGGTGCGGTGCTGAGCAAGGCTGTGTCGCAAAGACACGCGGGGGGCTGACAACCTGGGAGTTGATTGCCTCGTGCAACGCCTGTCCGCGTACCTTCAAGAACCGCACGAGGGGCTCCGGGCTCCACTGCGATGCAGCGGCTTCCGCCTCGATGGCCTCCGGAAGCGCCTCGAGCACCTTGAACACCACCGATTCGGCATCCGCTTCGGGCAGTCCCCACGCCACCCCTTCTGCGACAAGGTCGTCTGCGCGAATCTCATCCATGTGGCGCTTACCGTTCACGAACATCGCGGGCGTCGTTGTCACCGACGAGTAGTAGCGAGTGCACATCACGTCGTACAGCGGGGTGATACGGATGCGGCCATCCTCGTCGTGAAGGAACGAGATGTTCTTGGCATGGTGGTCGGCGTCGCCTACCGCCACGGCGAAGGTCACCTGCCCGAGCAGCTCTTCCACTGGCACTTGCCAGTTGGTGAGCAAGCTCGCCACCCGACGTAGGGACGGACCGCCGGATGCCTCGTACTTCCTATCTGGTTCGATGCCGAGCGCTTGGTTGGCGTCCTCTTGGTGCACCCGCCGGACGCCGCCTGTGGGCAGCGTCACCCTGTCGAAGCGCTCTACCACCAGAACTGGACTTTCGGCGACGCGCTCGATGCGCGTCGTGGCGACCCGCAGCCCGATCCTCCGGGCCAGTCGCATGCAGAAGTCCTCGTTCTCGACCGAGTACGGAAACTGGTGGATGGCCGGCTTCAGGATGTGGGTGGAAGGAGCCCCGATCGGAAGCGCCCACCCAGCGGGCGTCTTCGTGAGCAGCAGCTTGTTCTGCATTCCCGGCAGGCACACCCGTACTCGGTCGTCGACGCCGAGTGGGAACACCGGAAGCCTCGCGATCCGCTCTGCGACTTCGTCAGCGCCGATGGGCTCTGCAACCTGCGCCGATACCGGCGGCGCACCCTCGGTCTCGGGCTGCACGACCACCGCGCCGGCGCAGTCGCGGCCGATCTCGGCCAGCAGGCCGAAGGTGTCGATCTCGCTGATACGCAGGTCATAGGCGATCGTCCTTCGGAGTTGGCCTTCTGGCAGCAGCCCCTCGAAGAACGGTGCCGCCACGCTGTGTCCGTACGGGCGCGTGCTGACGGGCATCGACAGCGAGAGGATCGGCGAGCGGAGCCCCCAGCGCCGGTAGGCGGCCTCGCTGAAGCGAAACGACAGGCCGCGCCCCCCCTCTGCGAGGGTGCCCGCGTTGATCCCGTACAGCCAGACAGCGAGCTCTTCTGGCACTACTCCTCCTCCAGCGTGAGAGTGACGTCGACGCCGAGGTGCTGGAGCAGCCGGAGCAGGTAGCCGACTTGCTTCACGACGTGGCCACGTTCGAGGTCGGACACGTACTGGCGGTTCACGCCCGCACGCGCTGCAAGCTCTACCTGGGAGATCCCCCTCAGGGTCCGGAACTCGCGAACCGCTGCCACGAGGTCCTCCGGCCTCGTGGCTCGAAGCGAGACAGGCATCTGCCCTCCAGAGCTATGTCAGCGTTTGATGACAGTCTACCAGATGTCAGAGTTTCCTGACACTCAGGTCACGCCGCCCACTTGCCGGTCTTGACCGGCCTACACGGATGGCTCGGCTCGGAGCAGTGCTGCCACCGCTCAGCCTGTCGGCGTTCGTGGACGAGGCGCTGCGGGCCAGCCCGCCAACTACACGTTGATTGCTGCGCGAGGTCGATGTGATCTGGCGCCGCTGGCGCTAGAATGGCGCCATGCCCAGCGTGCA
>JAKACA010000328.1 GCA_021796455.1 Actinomycetes bacterium | reverse complement strand
CGTCGCGCCGGAAAAAGAAGCTTCGGTGGTCTCTCTTCTCACGCGCAGCGTCGTCGAGGAGCTGGCGAACCCGCTGACGCCCGTTCTGGCAGGAGGGAGCCTGCTTGCAGCGACTGTCGGGTCGACGCTGGATGCTGTGCTCGTGGCGAGTGTCGCGGCAACCGGGTCGATCCTCGGCGGGGTGCAGCGTTTCGGCGCCCAACGCGCGGTCGCGGCGCTGGCCCACTCGAGTGCTCCCACTGCCCGCGTGCGACGAGACGGAGAGGCGACGGCCGTGGAGGCAGACGACCTCGTCCCCGGCGATGTCGTGCTCCTGGAGGCAGGTGACGCCGTCCCGGCGGACTGTCGCGTGCTCGAAGCCACCAACCTCGAAGTCGATGAATCCTCACTCACCGGAGAGTCCGCTCCGGTGGCCAAAGACCAGCTGCCGGTGTTTGCGCCATCGCTCGCCGACAGAACCTGCATGATCTACGAGGGCACAACCATCGCAGCTGGAGAGGCAGTGGCTGTCGCCGTGGCTGTGGGGCCGGCCACAGTCGCGAACACCGACATCTGGTCCGCGCTAGGGCCCTCGCCCGCCGGGGGTGTCGAGCACAGACTGCGGGAGCTCGCGGCCATGACGATCCCCGTGGCGGCCGCAGGAGGTGGTGCCATCTTGGCCTCAGGGTTCCTGCGGGGCCAGCCGATCTCTGCCACCATCGGTCCCGCGGTGAGCCTGGCCGTGGCTGCGATCCCCGAAGGACTACCAGTCCTCGCGACCGCGGCCCAGCTAGCGGCAGCACGCCGGCTCGCAGCCCGCAATACCGTCGTGCGCGCTCCGCGCGCGATAGAGGCCCTAGGGCGGGTGCAGGTGCTATGTATTGACAAGACCGGTACGCTTACCAAGGGCCGCATTGAGCTCCACTCGGTCGTTTGTGGCGATCGCGGGCGACCCCTTGATTCTCTTGGGCCGGCGCACCGCCGCGTGTTGGCCGCGGCGGTGCGCGCCTCTCCAGCACGGGAACGTTCAAGGACCCTTCCCCACATGACAGACGAAGCCATCGTGCGCGGCGCCATCAGCCTCGGCATAGAAGAAGGCTTCGGGCTCGACTCGTGGGAAAGGGGCGACGAGCTGCCCTTCGAGTCGAGCCGTGGCTACCACGCGACCGCGGGCGTAGCCCAAAGCGCGCAGGTGCTCACCGTGAAGGGTGCTCCAGAGGACCTCGTAGGCCGGTGCGAGTTCCGCCTCGGCCCGGGGGGACGGCGGCTCCCGATGAGCCGGAGCGGTCGGAGGGCCGTTGTTGCTCAGGTAGATCGCCTCGCGCGCGGCGGGCTTCGCGTCCTCGCCGTAGCCGAGAGAACCACGGAGGCCGGCAACCTGGCAGTGCCAGAGTGTCTCGGCGATGCCGAGCTCTCAGGGCTCACGCTGCTTGGACTTGTGACACTGGCTGACCCGGTTCGCGAAACAGCCGCTGGAGCCGTAGCAGGGATACGCGCCGCGGGAGTCGACGTGGTGATGGTGACCGGTGACCATCCGAGCACCGCGGAGGGCATCGCCGCAGAGCTTGGCATCCTAGATGGCCGCCATGTCGTAACTGGAGCCGAGCTCGACCGCTTGAGCGACGATCAGCTCGACGCGAAGCTGCCGCAGATCTCAGTCTTTGCGAGAGTGAGCCCTCCAGACAAGGTGCGGATCGTCGCGGCATACCAGCGAGCCGGACTCCCCGTCGCGATGACCGGGGACGGAGCGAACGACGCGGCCGCGATCCGCCTTGCCGACGTCGGTCTCGCGCTCGGAGAACGATGCACCCCAGCCGCGCGCGATGCGGCAGACATAGTAATCGCAGACGGGCGTGTCGAGACGATCGTCGATGCGATCATCGAAGGCAGAGCACTCTGGGCAGCAGTTCGCGATGCCATCGCGATCCTGCTGGGCGGGAACCTGGGCGAGGTTGTCTTCACGGCCGGCACGACCGTGCTCACTGGCCGCTCCCCTCTCAATGCTCGACAGCTCCTCTTGGTGAACCTTCTCACTGATATCGCGCCGGCGCTCACCATCGCGGTACGACAACCGACGGGTCGGACCCCTCAGCAGCTTGCTGCCGAGGGACCCGAGCTCTCCCTCGGCGCTCCGCTGCGACGCAAGATCGCTCTCCGGGCCGTGACCACGGCATCGGGCGCGGCTGCTGCCTGGTCGATAGCCTCAACTACAGGACGTCCCCGGCGTGCGAGCACTACCGCCCTTGTCGCCCTAGTGGGCACCCAGCTCGGCCAGACGATCGCGTCGAGCTGGACAGATCCACTGACAGTGGGCGTGGCACTCGGCTCTGCAGCTCTGCTCTGTGCGACGGTCCAGACGCCAGTTGTAAGCAGCCTGTTCGGCTGCGTTCCCCTGGGTCCAGTCGCATGGGCAACTGCTGTCGGCTCCGCGAGCGCGGCCACCGCCGCCGGCGTGATGATCCCGATCGCACTACGACGCCTCAGGTGAGGTCAAGAGCGGCGCACGAAGCGCGCATGACCTCAGGGCGTGAAATCCTCCGGGCTGATCGTGTCGAGAAACTTCTGGAACTCGTCTACGAGCT
>JAKACA010000076.1 GCA_021796455.1 Actinomycetes bacterium | reverse complement strand
CGGCGTGGACGCGCCTGCCTCCCGGCGCCGGGTACTCCACCACGAGGTTCTCCGCTCTGATCATCGCTCCCGCGGCGTCGCGCAGGTGAGCCGTGCCGCTTCCTGCCATCTCAGGCTGTACCCGGGAAGACAGCGGCAGGGCCCCGAGCGCGGTTCTCCTCGAGAGCCCGGCGGCCCTCCGGCGTACCGACCGGGTACCAGCAGGCAAACTGGTGGTTGAGGGACTCGGCGTCTCGCATAGGCGGCTCCTCGGCCGTGCACCTGGGTTGTGCATAGGGGCAGCGTGCCGCGAAACGGCAGCCAAGCGGCAGAGCCGCTGGGTTCGGCGGGCTGCCCGGGATTGCCTGCAGGCGAGTATGGCTGGGGCTCGCGAGCCGCGGTGCCGAGCGCAGCAGCGCCTCGGTATACGGCATGCGCATGTCGCGAAAGAGCGTTGCCGTCGGGGCACGTTCCACGATCTTGCCGGCGTACATGACAAGGACGTCGTCGGTCCGGCCTGTGACGACACTCAGATCGTGGGTCACGAGGATCATGGACATGTACCGCTCCTGCTGGAGCCGGTTGATGAGGTCGAGTATCTGCGCGGAGACGGTGACGTCGAGACCGGTGGTCGGCTCGTCGGCAAGTAGCAGCTTGGGGCCGCAGGCAATCGCGACCGCGATGACGATCCGTTGCTGCATCCCTCCGGAGAACTGGTGCGGGAACCAGCGGAGGCGGTGCTCAGGCTCGGGGAGCCCTACCGAGCGCAGGAGAGCGATAGCCGTCTCCCTCGCATCGAACCGTGACATGGCCAGGTGGTAGCGGAGGGACTCGGTCAGTTGGCGGCCGATCCGCACTACGGGGTTGAGCGCCGTCGTCGGATCCTGGAATATGATCGACATCTGGGCGCCCCAGAGGCCCCGCAGCTCGGCCGTCGACGCGCTCGAAAGCTCGACATCGCCGAAACGGACGCGGCCTTCGTGGACGACGCCCTGGCGTGGCAGCAGACCCATGATCGACTGTGACAGGACGCTCTTGCCCGAGCCCGACTCGCCGACGATGCCGAGTGTGCGGCCGCGCTCGAGGGTGAAGCTGACGCCGTCGACGGATCTGACGAGACCATGATCGGTCCGAAAGTGAGTCTTCAGATCCTCTACCTGCAAGAGGGGCCGGTCGTCGAGATCCTCGACCTCGTGGATGTGGCGTTTCCGGCTCATGTCATGCCCTGCCTGCGGTCGAGCACGGAGCGGAGGCGGTCCCCTATGTAATTGATGGGGAGGACGAAGGAGAACAGGGCCACGGCTGGAGCGATGAGAAGGATCGGGTCCTGCGAGATTGCGGTCGAGCCCGCGGCGATCATGTTGCCCCAGGTCGGTGTTGGCACCGGCACTGACTGGCCGAGGAACGAGAGCGCACCCTCGGCGACGATGGCGAGTGGCACGCCCAAGAGAGCGTAGGTGATCGCGGAGGGGACGACGTCGGGGAGAAGGAGGGTACGGAGGATGCGGCTCGGTTTGGAGCCGAGCGCCTGCGCCGCGAGCACGTAGTCGCGCTGGGCGTACTCGATCGTCGCCGCCCGGACGACTCGGAAGAGCAGGGGCCAGGCTACGACGGCGATGATGACGATGACGTCGAAGAGGCTGTGGCCGAGAAACGTGACGATCACGAGGGCGAGCACCAAGTATGGAAACGAGAGGAAGACATTGGTGATGACCGTCAGCAGCTCGTCGACAAGACCGCGGAAGTAACCCGCGACGATTCCGAGGGCTCCTCCGACGGCCAAGCCGATGGCAATCGAGGCAAACCCGACTTCGAGAGATACCCGCGAGCCGAAGATGATACGAGACAAGATGTCGCGTCCGTCGGTGTCGCACCCGAGCAGGTGGGCTGAGTAGGGATGGCCGAGGCTCTGGAAGCAGTATCCCGGGGAAGCCGGATTGAGCTGGGCGTAGTTCGGGTTGGGGAGGGGGAGGACGTTTGCGAGGGCGGCCACCGCTATCCATGCCCCGCAGATTGAAGCTGCCACCCAGAAACCCCAGCCGAGCTGCCTCCCTCCGGCCGTCTCAAACTGCTCTGGCACGGCGCACCCTTGGATCTATGACCGCGTAGAGCTGGTCGATGGTGAAATTGAGGACGATGAACGCCACTGCGACGATGACGGTTATCACCTGCACCGTAGGCAGGTCCTTTGAGCTGACGGCGGCGATCAGCGCCGAACCGAGGCCGTTCAGGCCGAAGACGTACTCGACGATGACGGCCCCGGTGATGAGCGTCGCGATCTGGACACCACCTACTGTCATGACGGTAAATGTCGATGGCCGGAGCGCGTGCCGGAAGAGGATGCGCGATGTCGAGAGTCCCTTGGCTCGCGCCATCACTATGTAATCCTCCTCGAGCGTGGTGATCATGTCGGCTCTCAGGAGACGCTGGTACACGGCGACGGAACCGACAGCGAGCGTGAGCGACGGGAGAAACATGACGTCGAGATTGGTTCCGGGGCTGCTCCATATCGAGGGCAGGCTGGACGCCACTCCCGGGAACCAGTTGAACGGCTTGGATATCGTGAACAGGAGCACGAGCAGCGGCCCGAGAACGAAGTAGGGAAGGGACAGCGAAGCAAAGGTGAGGCCGGTCGTCACCTTGTCGAAGGTGCCGTTGGCGCGCAGCGCACCCCACATCGCGAGCGGGATCGCGACCGCGACGGCCATGACCTGGCTGTAGATGATCAGCTCGAGAGTGACGGGGTAGTCCTGCTTGAGCAGAGTGGTGATAGGCACCGGTGGAGAGGCGGTGTTGCCGAGATTTCCGGTGAGCAGGTTGGAGATCCAGTGGAGGTAGCGCGCGAAGAAGGGGTGGTTGAGATAGAGGACCATATCTTCGTGACGAATGCAGGAGACCGGCGCAGAGCCGCAGATCACGGCACCCTCGTTTCCCGGTAGTTTCGAGGTGAGGAAATACGTGACGAGCGTGACCAGAAGAAGCGTCACGAGAGCTTCCAGCGCGCGCCGGAGCCTTGCCAGGTGCGCCATCAGACGTCCTTCCTCGTAGACGTGCGCCCTCAGGCGCTGCCCAGCCAGATTTCGGTCGGCCAGATGATCCCGGACAGCATCGGTGCCCCACGGGCGGCACCTCCCACCGTCGTGGGGTTGTTCCAGTTCTGCACCTGCTTGAGCGCCCCTATGCTCCAAACGTCGCGAGCGGCCCAGATATAAGGCAGGTCGACGGCGAACCGCTTGGCCACCTCCTGATAGGACGCGACGCGCGTTGCCTGGTCGGTGCTCTGACGGGCGGTGTCGAGGGCGGCGTCGATCTTGGGGTCGTGGTTGCGGGAGAAGTCGATCCCCCCGCCGGTAGAGGACCAGAAGACGTAGTTGAGATCGGGGTCGATATTGGCGAACTGACGCCAGGCAAACACCTCGTAGCCGCCGACGAGGGCGTCGTAGATGAGCGCGGACTGCTGGACAGTACCGACGTCAACTCCGAAACCTGCCCGCTCGTATAGCTGCTGGACGAACGATGCCGATGTAAGCGATGTCGTCGCCGTAGTCGTCGTGTACTTGATCGTGGGTATCCGGCCCCCGTGGTCGGCAGACCACGCCTTGACGAGAGCCTGGGCTTTGCCGATGTCGTATGACGGATAAGCCGTCGGGGCGTAGTAGGGGCTCGGCACCGGGAACGGGCCGGTAATCGGTCTCAGCAATCCCCGGCCGATGTCCGCACAGTACTGCGCCTGGTTCAAGCAGTATGCGAGAGCCCGGCGGAGGCGGATGTCATCGAGCAGTGGATTGGAGACGTTGACCATGCCGAAGAGGCAGTCAGGCTCGCCGATGCGCACCTCGTCGTCGAGCAGGACATCAAGCTTGGCGTTGGACTCCATCAAGATGATCGTCGGGTCGTCGTCGGTATGCATGAGCTGGATGGTCCCCGACTCGAGGGCGTCGTAGCGGGACGCGACGTCGATCAGCGGCTTGAAGGTCCATGAGTCGAGGTAGGGGAGTGATCGCCCGAGGGCATCCTTGCGCCAGTAGTGGGGATTGCGGACCGTGGCGAAGTAGTGGTTGACATCCCACTGCTTGAACACGAACGGGCCGGTGCCGACGGGGTGGGTATCGAGGACCGACTCACCTTTCTTGTACTGCGTGGGCGAGAACATGTAAGCGACCTGTCCACCGATATAGCCTGCCAGCCATGCAGGGAAAGAAACCCACGGATCTGTCGTCGAGATCGTGCACGAGAGCGGGCCCGTCTGCTTGACCCCATTCTTCTTCCAGTAGGTGAGGGCGAAATTGGTGAGTGGCGATTTCTGAAACCGCTCCATGCAGAACGCGAGGGCAGCGCCGTCGCACGGCGTACCATCGTGGAAGCTGATGCCGGGGCGGACGGTGATCGTCCACTCCGTGAACGTCTTGTTCGGGACGATGGACTCCGCCAGGTAAGGGACTACCTCACCGTTGAAGGTGACCATGGCAAGGGGGTCGTAGACCGTTCTCGCGTAGTCGACACCAGTCGAGTCGAACGTGGCGAAGGTGGGGTCCATGCCGGACTCCTCGGCCTCGACCCCCATCGTGACGCTCCCGCCGAGCTTGGCACCTTTCGGCGGCGGGTTCACGCCGATCTGTCTTGCCACAGCGGACTTGAGCGTGGTGGTCGTCTCCTTCTTGGCAGCGCTCCCGTTGCCCCCGCAGGCGTCGAGGAAGGCGCCGCCCGCTCCGGCAAGAGTGAATGCGGCACCCCCCTTGGCCGCTCTGGCAAGAAACTCTCGCCTATCGAAGCTCCCGGCCATCTCGACCCCCCTTGGCTTTCCCTTCTGCCATAGTACGCGGGACAACCTCGAAATGGCGCGTATCATCGCGCCGATGCGCCTCGAGGACCGGTTGGTGCCTATCTCCGAGGTGCCCGCGGCCCGGACCGGTTGGGACAGGGCGCTCAGTGTCGCCGTCGTGCTCACCTTGGCGGTGGCGATCTGGCTCAGGTTCGAGACGGCCTCCGCGCTCTGGCTCGACGAAGCCCTTACCGTCGACATCGCGCGCGAGCCACTCTCCCAGATCGCGGCACTGCTGCGCCACGACGGGGCACCACCCCTCTACTACTACCTTCTGCATTTCTGGATGGAGCTGTTCGGGCAGGGCAACCTGGCCGTGCGCTCGCTCGCCGGCGTCATCGGTACCGTCAACCTCCCTCTCGCCTGGCTCACCGGCCACAGAGTCGGCTCGCGATCATGGGTCCCTGCGAGCACCTCATCCGATGAGCAGGCAGTACGTGCTGAGCGTGGTCGCACGACCGCCTGGGCCGTGACGCTCCTCTTGGCGATGTCGCCTTTCGCCGTCTACTACGACACAGAGGCGCGTATGTACGCGCTCGCCATCCTGCTCGGAACCCTCACGGTGCTGTCCCTCACGTCGTTGCTGGCACGTCCGAGCATCTCCAGGGCTCTCGCCCTTGCCGCCATCACGTCGGCTTCGCTGTACACCCACTACTGGGCCCTCTATTCATGCGCCGTCCTCGGGGTTGGTCTCCTCTACTGTGCCTGGCGAGGTCCCTACCGCGAGGCGTGTCGCTACGGGGTAGCGGCTCTCCTGCTCGCGGCCGTGTCGTTCGTACCGTGGGTGCCGACCCTTGTGTTCCAGGCACGCCACACCGGGACACCTTGGGCTGCACCTGCGCAGCTGTCGGCTGTCATCTTTACGATCACCCAGTTCGCCGGTGGCGACTCCGATTTCGGTCGCGGCCTCGCTGTCGTGTTCTTCTTCCTCGCGGTTCTTGCTCTCTTTGGCACCTCGATCGGCCGCTGGCTGGTTGTGCTGGACCTCCGCACGCGCCCGGGAGTGCGTGCGCTCGGCGTGGGCGTGGTCGCAACTCTCGTGCTCGGCATACTCGGAGGACGGATCGACGGCTCCACGTTCGCGGACCGATATGCGTCTTTCCTGCTATTTCCTGCGCTCGTGGCGCTTGGCTACGGATTGACCGCGATCGGCGACAGGCGTGCACGCCTTGGGTTGCTCGCCGTCGCGTTGCTCTTCGGGTTTCTTGCTGCTGTGCCAAACGTGTACATCTCCCGTACCGGCGCCGGGCAGGTCGGTGCCGCCATCGCGGCCCGGGCGCACAGTGGAGACGTCGTCGCCTACTGCCCCGACCAGCTCGGACCGGCCGTGAGTCGGGTGCTGCAAGGGCGCTTCGACGAGATCACCTTTCCCCGCGACGCGCGCCCTGAGATCGTCGACTGGGTCAACTACCTGAAGGTTGTCGGCGCAGCCTCGCCGCGCAAGTTCGTAAAGCGCGTGGAGTCTCTGGCCGGCACCGGGGGATCGGTGTTCTACGTCTGGGCTCCGGGGTACAACGGCTACGGCTCGAAGTGCCAGACGATCCTTCACGACCTCATCTCCTGGCCAGCTCACCGGTACAAGGTCGTGCTCGAGACGCTCAAATCCGACACGCCTTTTGAGATCTACGAGGGATCGACGCTCGACAGCTTCACTCCCCGCTAGGACCATCCATAGCTATCTATAGATAGTCCCAAGGTCGAAGGGTGACGGTGCGCGACAATAGGGAGATGGTGGCCACTACCGGTGACGCATGCGCGCCGGTAGATGTCGGTGGTCAGCCGCTCGCGCACGGCGAGGCGGTGGACGGGCCCGGCATTGTTCTCGTGATCGGCGCCGGACCGGCAGGGCTCACTGCCGCCTACGCCCTCGCCAAGCGCGGGTGGACTTGTCAGGTCGCCGAGGCCGACATGGTCGTCGGCGGGATCGCGCGAACGGTCGAGCGCGAGGGCTGGCGTTTCGATATCGGGGGCCACCGTTTCTTCACCAAGGTCCCCGAGGTTGCTGCGCTCTGGCACGAGATACTGCCGCGGGAGGACTTCCTGGTCCGTCCGCGCCTCAGCCGCATCTACTACAGCGGCAAGTTCTTCGACTACCCGATCCGGCTCGGCAACGCCATCTCCGGCCTGGGTGTCGTGGAGTCTGTCAAGTGCGGTCTCTCCTATCTCTCGGTGCGCGTGCACCGGCCGCAGGACACCCAAAGCTTCGAGGGGTGGGTCGCGGCGCGTTTTGGTTGGCGTCTTTACACGATGTTCTTCAAGTCATACACCGAGAAGGTGTGGGGCGTGCCGGCAACCGAGATACAAGCAGACTGGGCGGCGCAGAGGATCAAGAGCATGTCGCTCTGGAAGGCTGTCACCAATGCGGTGGCGCGGGGCCGGAGCAAGTCGGTCGTCACCTCGCTCATCGAGGAGTTCGAGTACCCGAGGCTCGGCCCGGGGATGATGTGGGAGCGGGCAGCAGAGCTGGTCGAGGCGAGCGGCTCGTCGGTGATGCTTGGCAGCAGGGTGACGCGGATAGAGCGCGCTCGGAGCACTGCGGTAAACGTCCAGATCGAGTCGCTTGGGCCCGGCGGCCTGATCGAGCGCCGGATCCTCGCCGTGGATCATGTCATCTCCTCGATGCCCATCAGCGAGCTCGTGCTCGCTCTCGACCCTCCCGCGCCCGACGAGGTGCAGATGGCAGCGAAGGGTCTGCACTACCGGGACTTCCTTACGGTCGCTCTGGTCGTGCCGGTCGAGAAGGGGTTTCCCGACAACTGGATCTATGTCCACGACGAGCACGTGAGGCTCGGGCGCATCCAGAACTTCGGTTCCTGGTCGCAGGACATGGTCCAGCAGGGGCGCACGTGCCTTGGTCTTGAGTATTTCGTGTCCGAGGGCGACGAGCTGTGGTCGATGCCCGACGATGCCCTGGTGGAGTACGGGACACGCGAGCTTGTCTCCATCGGCCTGGTCGCGCCAACTGACGTGGAGCGCGGCTATGTAGTGAGGATGCCGAAAGCGTACCCGGTCTATGACGCGGGGTACCTCGAGCGACTCGAGACGATCCGGGGCTTCCTGGCCGCCGAGCTCGTGAACGTGCACCCCGTCGGGCGCAACGGCATGCACCGCTACAACAACCAGGACCACTCGATGCTGACGGGGCTGCTGAGTGTCGAGAACCTCTTCGGCGAGTCATATGACACCTGGGAGGTCAACGTCGAAGCGCGCTATCACGAGGAGCAGGTCGGCAAGTCCAAGGTGCGAGCCCGCCCGGACCCTGCCGCAGGATCGGGCCGTTCGGCCCCGGTGCTGCCGGCCCGTCCGTGAGCCGCAGGATCACTGGCGAGCAGCCGGCGACGGCTAAGCCCGTGGGTTCCGCCAGATCTGAGGAGATGGCCTCCATCTCGACGAAGGCCGGGCTTCGGCGCATCGCCATGCTCGCGTGGCGGGACCTCGACGATCCCGAAGCTGGCGGATCCGAGCTGCACGCGCACAGGATCGCCAGCTGTTGGGCTGCCGCAGGGATAGACGTTGTCATGAGGACCAGCGCTGTTGCCGGCAGCCATGAGACCCTGCAACGCGACGGCTACACCGTCGTTCGCAGGTCGGGCCGTTACCGGGTCTTTGTCGATGCGCCCGTGCAGATATGCGCGGGCCGCCGTGGCCCTCTGGGCCGCGTGGACGGTCTTGTCGAGATCTGGAACGGCATGCCGTTCATGAGCCCGCTCTGGTGGCGTGGACCGAAGGTGGTGTTTCTCCACCACGTGCATGGCGAGATGTGGCAGATGGTGCTGCCGCCGCATCTGGCCGCGGCTGGCAGCGCCTTCGAGTCGCGTGTTGCGCCTGTGTTCTACCGGCGCACCCGCGTTGTCACGCTCTCGGACTCATCTCGCCAGGAGATCATCGGCTCGCTCGGGATGCGTCCCGAGCTCGTGAGCGTTGTCCCGCCGGGCATCGACAGCCGCTTCAGGCCCTTTCCAGCCGGCCCCGACGGCCCAGCCGGCCCCGACGGCCCAGCCGGCCCCGACGGCCGTGATGACGGCGCCAGTGGGATCGGGGGCAAAGCCGACCACCCACTGATCGTCGCGGTAGGGCGGCTGGTCCCCGTCAAGCGCTTCGATCGCCTGATCGCGGCAGCCCGACCGCTTGCAGCACGGTGTCCGGGCGTCGAGATAGTCATCGTCGGCGAGGGCTACGAGCGGCCCGCGCTCGAGGCTGCCATCGAGCAGGCCGGGGTGGGCGGGACGGCTCGCCTCGCCGGTCACCTGAGCGCGGATGAGCTCGTGAGGCTGTACCAGCGCGCCTGGGTCCTTGTATCGATGTCCGCGCGGGAGGGCTGGGGGATGACGGTCACCGAAGCGGCCGCTTGCGGCACTCCAGCCGTGGTGTCGCGCATCGCGGGCCACCTTGACGCCGTCGAGCACGGAGTCACCGGGTTGCTCGTCGACGGCGAGCACCAGTTGGTAGAGGCGCTGGATCGAGTGTTGAGCGACTCTGTCCTGCGAGCCGATCTCGCGAAGGCGGCCCTGTGCCGGGCGCAGCGGTACTGCTGGGAGGCGACCGCTCTTCTCACGCTCCAGCTACTGGCTCGCGAGGCGTTGGCCGTCTCAAGCTGAACGCGGCCCGTCCCGGCCTTGCTGACTGCCCTCGCCTGAGCGTGGTGCGCGCCTGACGAGCTCCACGATCGCATCTGCACCAATGGCCACGAACGCGATCAAGGCGATCGTGTCACTGTGGGCGAAGCTTTGTGGCCAGGAGTCGCCGGGAGGGTAGTGATGGACCATCTGGCCGGCGACCGTGGCGGCGCCTGCAGCGACAGCGGCGGTAAGGGCGCCGATGGTGAGGACGAGTCGCATCCCCGCAAGGCGTGTGGCTGCCAGCGCCCCAAGGCCGATGGCAAGCGCGGCCGGAACCCTGAAGTGCGGCGGCAGCACGAGCGCGCCGACAGCCGCGGATGCGCCCCCGACGAGCAACGCGCCGAGGACGCCTCGCGGTGGTCCCTCTGCGCGCCAGGGAGCACCTATCGTCGCACCCCACTCCTCGACATGCGGGGTACGGCGGTGCAGGGCTCTTTCGTGCGCGTGCCGCGACCGAAGGTGCCGCTGCAGCCGCGCCCGCAGCCACACCCGCACCCGCGCTGGCAGGAATCCGAGCAGCAGGCATGCGAAGAGAGCAACGGCGGACGCGACGAGGGCGATGTCGACCTCCCTCTGGGGCGTCCAAGTCAGCTCGACGGTGAAGGACCGCTTTGGTGCCGCGATGTACCAGCCGTTGGCGTATCCGTCGACGAGCGTGGATGCGCCAAGCGAGGGACCGCCGACGACTTGAGCCCGCCAGCCCCTGTTGATGCTCTCGCCCAGCACGAGCCAGAACGGACCTGAGGTCCCCGTGACGCGAAGCCGGGCACTTGTCGCCGACGAGGACATGACTCGGACCCTCGGTGTGGCAAGAGCCGCAGCACCCTGCCCGGAAAGAGTTCCGGGCACCGGCCTCAGGGCGCCGCTCGCGAGCATGGGCTCTGCGGTCCCGCCTGCGGCAGAGTCGAGCGTGATGCGATCGAGGTCGAGGCCCGTGAGCTTGCCCCAGCGCGTAACGAGCCTGTGAGGTCCGGCCGCGAGGTGGACGCCCTTCGCATCGGGCCCGCAGCCCGAGACCTTCAGGCCTTGGAGGTTCTCCGCAGCTCCCACCGTGCCGGTCACTTTCAGCCAGACCGGCTTGTTGTCGATCGTCATGAGGTTGCCGCGACAGACCGCCGGGATCATCGCTTTCGGGTTCTCCGGGGTGAAGTGCACGCCCGGAACCCCGATAGAGGCAATGGCAAAGGGCAAGACGATTGGCTTCTCCGAGTACCAGTTGATGGTCTTCACCTGGCGGACTGCCTCGACTGTGAAGCGGAGAACGCTTCCGTGGACCGCTGCGAACGAGACCTTCACGTTCGCCACGGCTCCGGGCTTGTCCACCTGCGCGACGGTCGGGAGGTGGACCAGGACGTCGCCGCCGCCGTTCGTCGTGATCCGCAGCTCGCTTGGCACCGAGTGCTCGCGGTCTGCCAGGACCTGCAGGTTCAAGTGGTCGAAAGTTACCGTGTGGGTCAAATTCGCCTGCATCCACGCGCCCACCTGCGCCTTGGCGCCGAACCCGGGACCCCAAAAAGTCGCCGCGCTCTTGTCGAAGGCAAAGACCGCGCGGGCGTTCAGATCTCCGGGCAGGCGTTCGTTCGAGCCGAGGACTGCACCGCCGAACACGTTGCGCCCTCCGAGAATGTAGTCAATCTCGTTGTCGGGGATGAGAGCAGAGATCCGCGCCGTGCCACCGACCGCGAACGTGCGCGCCGTCGGAAGGTCAAAGGCTCTCGCCATATAGAGCTCGGGATCGGTCCGCGGCGGAGTCGGCGCCACGCGCTGGCGGGTGAGGATGATGGCGAGCCGGTGGGAGAGCGAGGCCGCCCCTAGCGAAGAGAGCAGGTCGGAGGGCAGCTGCATCGTCTCGGTCAAGTGGACGCCGGGGATCCTCACCTCCGCGAAGCCGACGCCCGAGGCGCCTGTCAGGCTCGAGTGGTGCCATGAGGTCGCATCGATCGTGATGCGGAGGATGGAGAATCTGCGGGTGGGGAACGAGACGACCTGGCCCCTGGAGGTCTTCGAGGCTGCCCCGAGCCGCGCGGTGATGCTGTGAGCGCCGTCGAAAGTGATCGTCACCTTTGTGATCCAGCGGTTCGGTTGTTGCGTGTACGGCTGCACCAGGTCGATGTGGTCGGTGGTGGCCGGGCGGTCGAGCGACACCTGCAGCCATTGGCCTCCGGCGCCGGAGAAAGCTGCCGTGGTCCAGGCAGTGTCGAGGTTGTCGTCAAAGGCCATGTACGGCCTGTCCTCGGGCGTGAAGGCAACCGGATTGCCGTACGAGGAAGCCGACACGTAGTGGGCACCTGAGTATGTGGCGACGGTCTGGCTCGCAGTGCTCGAGGTGGCAAAGATCGGCAGGGGCTGGGCTGTCGGATCGGGTGCCTGCGGGCCCACGGTAGCTGGCAGGGTCTCTCCTATGTTGTCGTTCTCGCTCGTATAGCGTCGCAGCTCCTTGCGGTTCGTGTCCGTGAGCACCAACACCGCTCCAGGGGGGACCGCCTCTTTGAGGAGCTTCGTGCTGCGATCGAGAGATCCGGCGTAGATGATCGTGGGGTTGTCGGCGAGCAGGCCCGCCGCGGCCGCGGCGACGATACCCGAGCCGCTCCCGTCGAGGACGAGTGGATGCGATGCCGGCTCGGCCCGGTAGATCGGGCGAGCATTGCTCACCGGAAAGACAGCCACCGGGGGAGGCCAGGGTGCCTTCGGCGACGTCGCAAGCGCCTGCTCGTCAAGGAGCGAGTACCGACCTGGAGCCTCGTTCGGGACCGGCTTTCCGAAGGCGATGGGCCTGCCGATCCCTGGTGTCGGTGACGTGAACAGGGCCCAGGTGGGTCTGGGAGCGGGCGTGTTGTAGTGCCAGAACTTGTAGTCGGACTCGAGCACGACATCACCCGCGCTGAAGAGCCGCGCGATGGGCGCGAGCGTGCTCGGCTCGTAGGTGCCCTGCTGGAGAGTGAGGTCGAAGGCCGCGAGGAGCTCGGCTGTGGCGTTGGAGCCGTCGAGGAGCTGCTGTCGTTGGATCGACGGGCGCGTGAGGATGCCCGGCCACACGGGGTCGATCGTGTTGCCCCAGGTGTAGTCGGCGAAGTCGTTGCCCGGTTCGACAAGGACCCGTGTCGAACTGCCCTTCGAATCGAGGTACTTCGCAGCGGCATAGAAATACGAGGGGATATTCTCGCCGCGCTCGAAGTGGGGGTCGATTGCGAGCCCGGTCATGAGGGGTGCCGCGTCGACGACGGCAAGGGCGACGCAAAGCGCGGCCGGAACGATCGCACTCCCGGCAAGCTTGGGGCGCCAGGATCGCAGGCTCGTGGCCAGCGCGCTCAGGCCACCACCGAGCAGGGCGGCCAGGCCGAGGATCACGAGAGGTGTCGCCCTGTCGGTCGACCGCAGAGCGAAACCCGCCGTCGTCCCGGTCATGAACGCCTTCAGCGCGCTTCCTACCAAGGAGGGGCCGTTGTAGGGATGGGTGCCCACCGACAGGACAAGCCCCACGAGCGCCAAGAGGATGAAGTAGGCCCTCGCCCTCCAGCGCGTCACGATCGCGCCGAGGAACCCGAGGGCCGGGAGGATGAAGCTCACAACCATGAGCGCGACGCGCTGGGTGTACTCCACGCTCGCGGACAGCCAGGGTCCGAGACGGTCGCTCCCGTAGAAATACCAGTAGCCGAGACCGCGCATCACCTCTGAGGCGGTGGCCGGTCCTGCGATCGCCGGCACGGTCTCGGTGTACTTGAGCACGTCGATGCCGTAGGCGGCCTCGGTACGAAGTCCCGCGATCCACCACAGCGAGACCGCAAGTGACAGGACGCCGATCTTGGACGTCGTCGCCAAAGTGCGCGTGAGGTTCGATTCGCGTGTCACGAAGAGCACGTAGAGCACCCAGGCGATGGGAGCGATCCCGACATAGATGAGGGAGGTGGCATTGGTGCCGCCCGCCAGTGCCACAGCGATCGCGAACAGTGCCGGATAGCGCCACCCGCCCCTGCGAAGCGCGAGGACGGTGAAGCCTAGGAGCCAGCCGAGAGCCGTCCACGGCATGAGGATCGCGGAGATCCTCTCGATGTACTGCATCGAATATGGGCTCAGCTCGTACACGACACCGGTGACAAGCGGGCCGGAAGCGACAAGGCCGACGGCGCGCATCGCGTATCGGACCCCTGCCCCGGCGAGGAACAGCAGGCTGCCCATCCAGAGCCTCTGCGCGACCCAGGTCGGCACCGCCAGGTGGGCGAGCGACCAGTAGAAAGGACCCTGCGGGAGGAGGTAGCCGATCTGCTGGTGGGTGACGGTGCCCGCGGCCGTGCTCGGATCCCACATCGACAGGGCCTGGGCCATGAGGGTGCCGGGATCGAGGTAGAGGTACTGCTTGGTGTCCGCTGCGACCATGCCCGGCTTTGTGAGAAGCAAAGGGATGTAAGCGAGCGCCGCGAGCACACCGAGCTCGACCGTCCCGGTGACGAGCTCGCGGTACCTGGTCTCGCGATTCACGGCGGGGATAGTGTACGCGGGTGAGCCTCGCT
>JAKACA010000327.1 GCA_021796455.1 Actinomycetes bacterium | reverse complement strand
GAACGTGGTGAGGGGCGGCTCCGACCTTCGCGTCCTTCAGTTTCTTCTCGACGAGAGCGCGCGGAACCACTCTTCACCTCGGCGGCCTGCCGGTTGGTGGCCGCGGTGTCGAAGTGGCAGGCGCCCGTGGCGAGCTGCGCCCTCGTCCAAGTGTTCGTTCTTGATGGCGGGAGCGGGATCGCTCGTTTTTCGAGCAGACGCAGCGGCGAGCAGGAAGCCGTCCTCGGCCCGCGTCGGCAGGTGCGGGTACCCTCGCTGTCTCGCGCGTATCGATGATGTGGAGGTGTCGCGGGGGAGTCCTGCGCACCTACCCGGCGCCGCCTTCGCCTTAGTTCGCCGTGGCGCCGTGGAGCAAGGCATTCCGGCCCGTCTAACATGTGACGCCAGAGGAGCGAAAGATCCTGGTCAGAGTGTTTGGTCACGATTCGTTTCGCTTCTGTGCCCGGGTAGCTCAGTGGCAGAGCAGCGCACTCGTAATGCGCAGGTCGTGGGTTCAAATCCCACCTCGGGCTCGGGGAAAAGTCCAGCTCAGGTGGCCGCAAGTGCTTGACTGAGAGTATACTGAGCTGACGCACTTGTGAACCATGGCTCGGTATACCTCTGACCTACTTCGCCGGTAGCCTTCGGCGGCGTGGACATTGGGGTCGCAGCCCGCTTCGAGAAGAAGGTCGACCGCTCGGGGGAGCACCACCTCTGGACCGGCGCCCGCAAGGACGACGGCACCGGCATGTTCAAGCTGACGGGCCAGACGCCGGTCATGGCCCGCAGGGTCGCCTGGGAGCTCGCCCACGGCCCGCTGCCCGAAGGCACCCGGGTGCTCAGCTGCGAGCTGAAGGCCTGCGTGCGGGTCGACCATCTTCGCCTCGAAGAGCGACGAGTGCGGCAGGTCGCTCGGCCCCGCCACGACGGCGGCTCGACCAAGCGGGTGCAGGTCCAGGTCAACGGTGTCCGCGCACATCGACGGGTTCAAGGTGGACGGATCGAAGCCGAGGCCATGCGGTCGTGGCTCCGCGAGGAGCTGCTGCAGGCGGCACCCCCAGATGACGACGCCAGTCGGTGGACCGTCAAGGATCTCCTCGAGCATTACCTCTCTTTCCTCGGGGACCAAGGACGTGAACGTCGGACCCTCATCCGCTACGAGGGGATCGCCAAGAACTGGCTCGCACCGGTGATCGGTGAGAAGAAGGTCAGACAGGTACGTCCAGCGGATCTCGACCGCTGCTTCGCCGTCATGCGGCGAGGGGGGCAGAGCGGACCGTCCATGCAGTACGCGAAGGCGCTGCTGTCCGGCGCCTTCAAGTGGGCGAAGCGAACCGGGAAGATCCTGAGCAATCCGGCGATCGACATCCAGCTGCCGAAGAGTAACTACGTCGCTTCCGAGAAGCTGCCGCCCGAGGCCGAGGACATCTCGCTGATCCTGCGAGGGGCACTCGTGCATACCCCGGACATCGCGCCGATCTTGACGCTGGCTGCGACGACGGGGGCACGTCTCGGCGAGCTCGTCGCCCTTCGGATCTCGGACATCGATGAGCGACGCCAGAGCCTTGCCGTCCACTCGGCGATGGATGTCGACGGCAGCATCAAGGATCCAAAGCGGGCGAAACATCGCCGGCATGTCGACTTGGACGACGAGACGCTCAACATGCTGCTTCGTCACGCCGGCGAGATGGCTGAGCGGGCCGCGATGTTCGGCCTCGCGCTCTCGGCGGACGCGTACGTGTTCAGCCTGGAGCCGGACTGCTCGAAGCCGATCCTGTCAACGCGCGTGACCAAGCGGCTCCAGATCTTGAAGAGCTATCTCGGTGTGGAGGACAAGCACTCCGAGACCATCGCGCTCGAGCAGGAAGCGTTGCGGTTGCGGAGAGAGGGCTCCGTCGACCGCTCGGGGCGGCCAGGACCCCGACCCTTCGATGGCGCAGCGATGTCGTACGACGACATCGCCACGATGCTCGGGAGAACGCAGATGTGGGCGAAGCGGGCGTGTGAGGCTGCGCTTCGCAGGGAGCAGGTCGGCGTCCATCGAGACTTCAACCTGTCGTTCAACGGGCTCCGCAAGTTCACCTCGAGCGAGCTGCTCGACGCGGGCTTCAACTTGAGCGTCGTGGCCCAGCGACAGGGGCACGGGCCAGAGGTCCTTGCGAAGCACTATTCCAAGGCGCGCCTCTCGGCGCGGCGCAAGGCGGCCGAACACCTTGGGCGTGTCGTGCACGGGGCTTCCTGAGAACGGCGCGGGCGCGGCTCTTCGGTGTCAACTGTCGCTCGACCTCGTCGGTGGCACGCTGGGGAACCAAGGGTGCGGGTCGATTTGCTCCGGGGTGTAGCACATCGACTCGGTGCGCCCCCAGGTGCTCGTGCTCGAGAAGTCCGTCGTCCGAGGGCTCCCAGCCAACCTTCAGAACGACCTCCCGGTCGACCTCCAGAACGACCTCCAGATCGGCCGATGAGCAGGGCGACTACAATGTCGTCATGTCGCATCCGATGTCGGTTCGCTTCCGGGACGATCGCGTCGCCGAGCGCCTCAAGACCGAAGCCGGAATCCGCGCCACGTCCACCTCGGCGCTCGCCGAGGAGCTCATCGACGAGGGCTT
>JAKACA010000326.1 GCA_021796455.1 Actinomycetes bacterium | reverse complement strand
CGGGGTTCGCCGCCTCATTGAAACGGCGGATCTCGCTGCAGAGGGATCGGAGCTGGTCAAGGGTGGGAAGCTGGGGCGCGGCGTCCTTCAGCTGGGCGGTCAGCTGCTTGCCGTGGGCGACAAGTTCGTCGCGGCGTTGGGTCAGCTCGGTGACCCGGGGTGAGCAGATCGCCGCCGGCATCTCGCCGGTCTCGAAGGCTCGCAAGTAGTGGTTGAGCCCAGTCTCAGTGTCGCGTAGCTGGGCCTGTGAACCTCCCTCTTCCGACCGGACACCTCACCAGCCATGGCTGATGGAGGATGTTCGGATGGCAAAGCGTGGGACCTCGGGGCGCTACACGCCGCCCAGTTCGCGGCGGTACACGGCGGAGCTCAAGCGAGATGCGGTGGCGCTCTTGCGCTTGTCAGAGCGGTCGATCGCTGCCGTGGCGAAGGAGCTCGGCGTCAGTGATGCCACCCTGGGCGGCCTGGCGGCCTGGGCTCGTGAGGAGGAGAAGATGTCGGGCGCAGCCGATATCGCCGAGACCGAGGCGGACCGGCTGGAGGCGATCCAGCTGCGCAAGCGGATCGAGGAGCTCGAGCAAGAGATCGAGATCTTGAAGCGGTTCACCGCCTTTTGGGTGAAGGAGGGAGGACAGTGGCGACGACCGAGGTGGTGGCACTCCGCTGGCGGGTGGGCCAGCTCGAGGCCGACGCCGAGATCGCCCGGCGGCTGGCCGCCTTCGACGACCAGGGTCCGGACCGGACCCGGATATAGCGTGTCATCGCTATCGAGTCGGAGAACGTTGCCGTCGCCGCGCTGTGCCGGGTCTGTCGAGTGCCACGCTCGGCCTACTACCCATGGAGGAAGGCGGGCGAGGGGCCGAACGACGACCTCCTCGGCGAGGCACGCCTCGCCGACACCATCTTCGATGTCTGGATGAAGAGCCGCTGCCGTTACGGCGCCCCCCGGGTCACCGCTGCCCTGTGGAAGCAGGGCACGCAGGTCAACGAGAAGTGGGTTGCCCGCCTCATAGGCGAGATCGGCATCGCCGGCATCTGCGGACAGAGGAAGGTGAAGACCACCTGGCGTGACCCCGACCACGAGCCCAGTCCCGACCTCGTCGAACGCGACTGCACCGCCGATGCTCCTGACGAACGTTGGTTGACCGACGTCACCTGTATCCCGACGGACGAAGGCTGGCTCTACCTCTGCTCGATCCTCGACGTGTTCAGCCGCAGCTTGCTCGGCTGGTCGCTCGCCGACCACCTGCGCACCGAACTGTGCACCGACGTGCTCGAGGCCGCAGCAATGGTGCGCGGCCGGCACGACTTCACCGGCACGGTCCTGCACTCCGATCACGGCTGCCAGTACACCGCCGACTCGTTCCGGCGGCGCTGCTAACGAAGCTGCGTGACGGCTGTCCGGTTTGGCGGGAGAAGGCCACTTGCGATCGCACCGGCTCAGCTGGCCCGGGGGCGCTCCAGGTAGTCGTGCACGGCGCGGCGGATCACCTCGGCCTCGGCAACGTGTTCCGCCTGGGCTCGGGCCCGGAGCTGGTCCCGCAGATCGGGCGGGAACCGGACCGAGATGTTCCCAGCCGGCGCCGAACCGAGGAGGGGACGGCCACCAGGCCGGCGGACAAGGTGTTCGGCGTCCAGGCCGACCTCCGCCTGCTCCGCTGCCTTCTCGACCAGCTCGTCGGTGATCGATCGGCCGCCGACCGTGAGGGGTGGTCGCTTGGTGGTCATGGTCGGGACCTCCGTCCTCCGGGCCACAGATGTGCGTACTTCGCTCGCATGGACATGGCGTGAACGACGACCACCGTCCCCTCGTCGGCCACCAGGGCCGCCAGCTCCAGTCGATTGCCGGCGAGGTCCGGGCCGAGGATCAAGGTCATGGGAGTGTCTTCGTCCAGTGCATCAGGGTCGTCTCCCACGTAGCCGGGGTGTGCCAGAGCATGTCGTATGTCGTCGTCACTGATCCCATGGCGTCGAGCGGTCGGTTCGATCCACAGGTCGGGTTCCGACACCAGGGTATTGTACCGCGAAACTCTTACGAGCGTCCGGGTCCGTCACGAGAGGGTACGACCCGGTACAAATCGGGCTCCGCTCGCTCGAGTTCGAGGTAGGGAGGACGGCGAGCCGGGCGGGTCATCCGCAACATCGTCTTGGCCACCGTCTCCCGAGACCAGGCGGATCCGCAGGAGACCATCGCTGCATGCACGTTCTCCACGGTGAAGACCGGCGCTCCCCCACCAGCGACCAATGCCTCGATGGCTGCGACCACCTCGTCCCGGCAGGTAGGACTGGCCGGCTTGCGCTCGCCCAGGCAGATGGGCCGACCGGCGATCGTTGGGCGTGGTTGGCTTTTCGAGGCACCACTTGACGATGCGCGCCCCAACGCGTCCTCCAGGTCAACAACCATCCCCAACAACAGCCTCAATGCCGGGCACACGGTCGACCCGCTCACGGTTGAAATGGGCCATCTTCTGGATCACATAGTGATCTTGAAGGAGAAGCGGACCATCGACTCCTCCCGAGAGGGAGAATTCATCACTTGGGGCCGGGATTCCTGCATCGTCAGTAGTGACAGGTGGTGCGATGTCTTCGGTCATGGTCTTCG
>JAKACA010000325.1 GCA_021796455.1 Actinomycetes bacterium | reverse complement strand
TGCGGCACGAGCACCGCCAGGTGCGCGCGATGCTGGAGATACCGGCAGTAGTCGAAGAGCTGGCCGACCGCGTACCGCAGGTTCTCCCGTGTCGCCGCTGCCTTCGCCTCGATGAGGCAGTTGGTCCAGGGGTCGTAGAGGTCGGCGCGCAGCCTCGTGCCAGGGGTGTCGATGACGATCCCTCGCAGTCGGGCCCTGCCGGGGTCGAGCCACTCGCGATACTGCCGCACGAGTTGCGCCTCGGCTCGCACCAGCTCCCGCGTGGTCGCAGGCGTGACGACTTCACCGATCTCGACGGTCGACTCCTCGGGGTCGACGAACCGCGCCGCGACGGAGCGGGTGGGCGGGGCCGCCGAGACGGAACCCGCCTCGAGGCGCGCCCGTGCCTCGCCGACGACGCGGCGTCGGAAGGCGTCGTCACGCTTCATCACCCAGAACGCCTCTGCCGCCTCGCCGCCGACCGGCTTGAGCCCCACACCGGGGTGCTCGGTTCCGCGGTAGTTGCCGAGGTGTCGACTGATGGCGGCCGGAGTGCGACCGGTGAGCCGGGCCAGGTCCCAGCACTTCCGGATCGTTCGAACCGGAGCTTCGCCCGCGTCTCAGGTAGAGGTCTGCGACCACGATGTGCTCGTCGAGCGACCAGAGCTGTTGATCGCGCCCGATCGGCTCACCCCGGAGCCGTCACTCCGTGGCCTCCGCCTCCGTCGTCTCGGGCGCCGAGGTCGTCCCTGCCGCACCGTCGGTCGACTCCGGGAGGGCGCCTGCAGCCTTGCCATCGGTGCTTTCCGGCAGTGCGGCCGCCTTGGCGGACTGCTCGAGCCGGGAGATGAGGTCCGAGAGTCTCGACACCTCGGTGTGCTTCTCGAGGTAGTCCTTGTAGCTCTCGTGCGCGTGCTGGATCAGCTCGTCGTACGTGATGATCCGAGCGTGCACCCCCGCAAGGGTTCTCTCGACCTCCTCGGGTGGGAGGTCATCCGGCCTCCATCCGAGGACCACGATGCACTCGATGTCCTGTGGCTGGTCGGCGAACTTCTGCTTCAGGCACTTCGCCAAGGCCGACCGGTACTTGCCGACCTGATCCACCAACTGACCCGGCTTGACCTTCACGCTGTAGCGCTTCAACTCGATGATGATGTTCTTGCCCGCCGCCGTCCGGTAGCGGATGTCGACCCGGCCCTTCTTCTCCTCGTCGCTGAGCCCGGCGTCGAGGGCGGCGAACTCGGACATCACGCTCTCCTCGATGCGCTGGTTCGTCGAGGCCCGTTCCCACGACGGATTCAGCAGCCAGAGGTGTTCGAAGAGGTGCTTCTGGATCACTCTCTCCTTCTCGTCGGCGTCGACCAGGCCGATGAAGGACTCGATAACGCGGAGCCGGCCGCGGGCGATCTCGCCGTACTGGGCTGCCTCGATCTCGTCGATGCTCGAGAACACCCGGCCCACCAGGTCGAGTTGGTCGGCCCCGTCGAGCTTGTCGATCTCGCTTAGCAGGTCCCGGAACCGCAGTTTCTCGAAGGCCAGGATGCCGTTCTTGTACAGCTCGATCCGGTCCGATTCCTCGCCCACGGCCATGTTGCCGATCTTGCCGAACAGGTCCTTGGCCGCCTTGCGGGCATCGGGGCCGAGCGACGTGTACCACTCCTCGACGATGGGGTTCTCCCTGGCCTTGTCGAGGGCGTTGTCACGGCGCCAGTCGCGCCACGCATTCCCGACCTCGCGGAGCACCGTGTCGCGCAGGTATGCGGTGAGTGCCGCGAAGCGCGGGTCGTCTTCCTTGAGGCTCTGCCGGTCGCTCGTGGCGATGTCGTCCGCCTTGTCGTCGTCGACAAAGTCGGCGTGCAGCTCGCCAATCACGTACTTGGCGAACAGGCCGGCCGGCTTCACCGCGGCCAGGAGGTCCTCGTGGATGAGCTTCCCCCACGCGAGCACGGGGACGATGTTCGTCTCCTCGGTGATGCTCTTCTGCGTGTCGACGGTGCCGACCCAGCCGCTCACCGTCCAGCCCTGGCCCGCATCGACGGTGCCGGACAATCGCTTCTTCTTCAGCGCCTTCGAGCAGAGCTTCTCGTACTGGTCGCCGACAGCGCCGAGTGACCAGAGGTACTCGATCTTCGGGTAGAAGTCGCGGTCCGAGACCTTGATCGGCTCGTCGTTGACGATCACCTCGAAGCCGTGGTCCGGACCGATGATGCTGAAGCGCCGGGCGAGGCGCCGTCGCAGCGCCGTGACCGTCCCGGCGGTGGGGTTGAGACGCAGATCCGACAGGGTGATCCTCGTCCCAGCCGCGACGGAGATCTCCGATGCGGGGAGCGGGTCGGGGTGGTACTCCCCCTCTTTCTCCTGCATCTGGGCTCGGATGTCGTCCGCCCGCATCACGAGGCCGGACGTCGTCCCGTCCTTGGCCGTCTCGACCTGGATCGTCTTGGCAATGGCGAAGAGCGACAGCTTGCCGATGCCCTTGCGGCCCATCACGTGCCGACCCTTCGCCGTCTTCGTCGGTTGGTTCTCGCGCCGCCGGTAGCCGACGAAGAGGAAGCGGTCGTTGAGATCGCCCTGCGTCATCCCGATGCCGTCGTCGCTTACGGTGATGCGTCCGGAGTCCCGATCGATGTCGATG
>JAKACA010000324.1 GCA_021796455.1 Actinomycetes bacterium | reverse complement strand
TTTCTCGGCGCAGCCGCGCTCTTTGCCCACCCAGCGGTCGTCTCGGCGATCTTCGAGCGCTCGCACGTGCTCGTGCAGCTGCTGTTCACGCCGCTCCTCGCCGGGTGGTCGATCTGGATGGGGATCGCCATCTCGGCGCGCTCGACCGACGTGCGAGCTGCCCAACGGCTATCCCTCTTCGCCAGCCTGCCGTTACTGGGGATCGTGGCCCTCCTGTCGCCCGACGTCATCCCGGCGTCGCTCGTCCTCGCGCTCGGACTCGCTGCAGGATTTCTCGTCGTCGACGGGTTCGGCTGGCGTGCCGTCGCCGCCATCTTCGACCGCGAGCGCCTCATCACCGGCAGCCAGAGCTAAGCTTTCAATTGGGTGCGGCTCCCCTGCAGGGACGTCAGGCTGCCGTTGGCAGCACTGCGTTGAGGTAGCGGCTCTCGTGGACGCGCCGCTGCTCCTGGCGGAGGTGGTAGGACCAGTAGTCGTCCCAGTCGCCGTTGGCTCGTAGGGCCCGGAGCTTCAGGATCGACTCGGCGCCTTCGAGGCCCCAGCGGGAGCCGGTCAGGTCGAGCCGGTCCTTCACCAGATGGCGACATGCCCCTTCGATCACCCCGGTCGCGATCGGCCAGCCGTGCTCGAGCGCCCGGGGGTAGTTGAGGTAGTCCCGTTTCGCGAGCAGGTAGTCGGCGCAGCGATCCGCGTTCTCGCGAGCGCGCGGTTCGAGGCCGAGCCGGGTGGCCTTGCGCCGGATCGATGCGGCGACCGTCGATGCCTCCCCACCCAGCACCGCGAGCGCCTTCTCGGCGACGAAGGCCTCGGCTGCAGGGTCGCCTTCGGGGAAGAACGACCAGGCTGCCTTCCACAGATACTCGAGGACATGGACGAAGTCACAGACGATGGTGACCTCGACCTGACGGCCTTTGGCCTCTGCCACAATGCAGTCGATCTGGTGTCTCGCCCCGTCGACGAGGGCGACCCAGGTGCGCTCGTGGGTCGGGTCACGGCGCTCTGCCTCGTCGAAGATCTTTCCGATGACGCTGGCCGCATCCTCGGCGACGCTCGCGGTGAGCCACTTGTTGGTCGCCTTCGGCGCCGGTGGTCTCGGTGCCTCCTCGTCGCGTCCGATGATGTCTGTGGGTGAGCGCACGACCGGCGTGGCGTCGTAGACGGCGCCGACCTCGGCCATGCGCTTTCGGTTGCGCTTCTCTCCCTTGGACAGCCTGGTCTTGAGCTTGCTGGTGCTCGACGCTGCAGCCTTGGCTGTCGCGGCTCGGAGCGCGTCGGAGCGCATGACGATGCCCTTGCCGTCCGCGGAGAGCACGACGAGCTCGGATACCTCGGTGCTGGCGTGCGCAGCCTGCTCGTAGAACCCCTCGAAGTCCACCGCTGACCTCGATGCGAGGGCCTCCACCTGACGCTTTCCGACCTTGACGCCGGTCGCCCGACCGATCGCCGCCTGGGCCTCTTCGAAGCTCCCTCTCGATGCCTCGATGCCAGCAAGCTCTCGAAGCCCGTGGGAGTGCCGCTCGTCGGGCAGGTTCAGCGCGCCGTCGGCCGGGTAGAGGTTGTCCTCACCTCGGTGACGGTACGCGAGACGGGTGACCGCGACCTCGCCGAACACCGTCGAGAGCGGTCGGGTATGGCCGGCCTCGACGGCGCCGTGGTGGACTTCGGCTGTGCCGATCACGGCGCTGCAACGCTGCTCGCGCGCGGCGCGCAGGTCGAGGTGGTCCTGGTAGAGCTGGCGGACGACCTCTCGCAGGTCGACGGTGAGGCGCGCCTCGAGCTCTGCGTGGGTGAGGCCGGCTGCGTCGCCTCCGCCGAGGAACGAGCACACCGTCTCGAAGCGCTCCCTGCTCGGAGCAAAGCCGTCGCCGATCGTCACCATGGGCCACCTCCGTCGTCTGAGTAGACCTACAGCGTTGTCGCTGTAGGATCAGAGGTGGTGGACCACGACGCACGTCCGGTGATAACGAGGCGGCGATGACCAGACGAGCACCTGCGGGCCAGCCCTTCGCCGAGACCCGACGAGCCCTCGCCCAAGCCCTGGCCGAGGTCGATGGGGCGCTGCCCGGGTCGATCGTTGTGCGCCATATGCGCTGCGGCAAGCTCCGCTGTGCGTGCAAGGCCGACCCGCCAGTGCTGCACGGCCCCTACATCCAATGGACCCGAAGCGTCCGGGGAAAGACCGTCACCCGTTTCTTGAGCGAGGAGCAGCTCGAGGCCTACCAGCCGTGGTTCGACAACGCCCGGCGGTTGAAGGATCTCGTCGCCAAGCTCGAGATCGCATCCTTGCAGTCCTTCGAGAGTGCAGAGGACTCGACGACGACCACCCCGTCGGGCCGCTCAATGCCCCGCAGGCGGCCCCGGGGTGGGGCGTAACCCGCACCTGGACCCGATCCCACCCCCATATGGGGCACCGCATCGACTGTCCACAAACCCATCCCACCCGCAAAGCCCTGGTCGGAGGCGTCATCGCGACCGCCCGGGAGTCCCCCTGGGAGAGCCGCACCCAAGTCGGTTCATCGAGTCGACCTTCTCAACAATGCGCCTGAGCGCCAAGGTGACCGAGGGACCGGGCACCAGTGCAGTTGCGCTCGCCATGGCCCCCAAGCTCATCGAGGCTGCAG
>JAKACA010000323.1 GCA_021796455.1 Actinomycetes bacterium | reverse complement strand
CGTTGGCCGGGGCGGTGCCACGCGTCGCCAACCGCCAGCGGGCAAAGCTGCCAAAGTCCTTGGACGCAAGCGCCATCGCCGCGCTACTCAAGAGCTGCGACCGGCGTCATGCCTTCGGACGGCGTGACTTTGCCATCATCACGCTGCTCGCCCGACTCGGGCTGCGCGCCGGCGAGATCGTCAAGCTGGAGCTCGACGACATCGACTGGCACGCCGGTGAGCTCGTCATCCGCGGGAAGGGCCAGCGCAGAGACCGCCTGCCGCTGCCCACCGACGTCGGCGCAGCGATCGCCGCGTGGCTGAGACATGGTCGCGGCTCGCCGTCGTGCCGCAACGTCTTTACGCGTCTGCGCGCACCGCGCAGACCGCTCACGAGCAGCGGCGTCTCCGCCGTGGTGTACGCGGCGTGCCGGCGGGTCGGGGTGCCGGAGGTCGGCGCGCACCGGCTCCGCCACAGCGCGGCGACCGAGATGCTGCGCGCCGGCGCGAGTCTCGAGGAGATCGGCCAGGTGCTCCGCCACGAGCTGGCGATCACGACGAGCCTGTATGCCAGGGTCGACGTCGCAGCGCTCGCCGGGCTCGCCCGGCCCTGGCCGGAGGTTCGGCCATGACCGAGCTCGAGCAGCACCTCCAGGACTACCTTGAGCTGCGCCGGGGTCTCGGCTTCAAGCTCGATCGTGCCGGACGCCTGCTCTCCCAGTTCGTCACCTTCTGCGAGCAGGATGGAGCAGAGGTCGTGAGCGTCGAGCTGGCGCTGTCCTGGGCGACGGTGCCCGATGACTGCAGCGCGATGTGGGCGGCTAATCGGCTCTGTGTTGCCCGCGGCTTTCTTCGCTACCTGCACGCCTTCGAGCCACGCACAGGCATCCCCCCCACGAGATTGCTGCCGAGCGGTGCGACGCGTGCCACGCCTTACCTCTACACGCCCGAGGAGGTCGCGGCGCTCATGCGCGAAGCGCGCGGGTTTGGCTCGAGGCTACGAGCAGCGGGGATGGAGGCGATCGTCGGCCTGCTCGCCTGCAGCGGCATGCGCGTCGGCGAGGCGCTCGCCCTCGATCGCTGCGACGTTGATCTCGGCGCAGGCCTGATCACGATCCGGCGGGCCAAGCTCGACAAGGAGCGGCTGGTGCCGCTGCACCAGAGCAGCGTCGACGCGCTCGGTGTGTATGGCGACGAGCGGGACCGCCTGAGCCCGAGGCCTGCCGAGCCGGCATTCTTCGTCTCGGCTACCGGAACGAGGATGCTCTACTGCAACTTCCACCTCGGATACCAGCAGATGGTTCGCCGGGCAGGGATCACGGCGCGCTCGGCGACGTGCAGGCCGCGCCCACACGATCTCCGCCACCGCTTCGCCGTCGACACCTTGACGGACTGGTATCGCGACGGCGCCGACGTCGCGGCGAGGCTGCCGATGCTCTCGAGCTATCTCGGCCACGTCGACCCGGCAGCGACGTACTGGTATCTGTCGGGTTCGCTCGAGCTGCTGGGCCTGGCCGCCAGGCGCCTCGAGCACACCTACGAGACCGAGCGATGACGACGCTCGCCCCGACCCTCGAGGCGTTCTTCACCGAGCGCCTGATCGGCCAACAGCACGCCAGCGGGCACACGGTCGCCGCCTATCGCGACACCTTCTGCCTGCTGCTCGACTTTGTCGAGCGACGAACCGGCACTCGACCTTCGAGGCTCCGAATCGAGGACCTCGATGCGAGCGCGATCAGCGCCTTCCTCGACCACCTCGAGGCCGAGCGCGCCAACCATCCCCGGACGCGCAACGCGCGCTTAGCGGCGATCCACTCGCTGTTCCGCTTCGCGTCGCTGCGTCACCCCGAGCACGCAGCGCTGATCGAGCGCGTGCTCGCGATCCCGTCCAAACGCTTCGAGCGGGGACTCGTCTCGTTCCTCACCGACGACGAGGTGGAGGCACTGCTCGCCGCCCCTGACACCACGACGAGGATCGGGCGCCGGGACCATGCCTTGCTGCAGCTCGCTGTCCAGACCGGTCTTCGCGTCACCGAGCTCGTCACGCTGGACTGCGGCGACATCGTGACGAAGGGAACCGCAGCCCACGTGCGCTGCATGGGCAAGGGCCGCAAGGAGCGCGTCACGCCGCTGACCGCTGCGACGGCGGGCGTGGTCGGCACCTGGATTGCAGAGTGTGGAGGGCGGGCGGCTGACCCGCTCTTTCCGAGCAGCCACGGCGGCGGCAGGCTCACCCGCTACGCCGTCACCGTCTTGCTCACCAGACACGTCGCCACAGCGACGAAGCGATGCCCGTCACTCGGATCGAAGACCGTGTCTCCGCACGTGCTCCGCCACACCGCTGCGATGCGTCTCTTGCATGCTGGCGTGGACTCGACGGTGATCGCCCTCTGGCTCGGACACGAGGCGGTGGCGACGACCCAGGTCTACGTCCATGCCGACCTCGCGCTGAAGGAACGGGCCCTCGCACGCACGACGCCGATCGGTGTCGCACCCGGACGCTACCAGCCCACCGACACTCTCATCGACTTCCTCGAGGCGCTGTGATTATGCAGATCGGGCGAGCCCGGTCGCCGCCGAACCAGGGGCATCGCCGGACGCGCTCCACATAATCCCGTCCTCTACATAATGCACCCTATGTG
>JAKACA010000322.1 GCA_021796455.1 Actinomycetes bacterium | reverse complement strand
AGGCCCAGCGCCGCTTCGGCAACGACAAGGCCGACACCCTCCCCGGTGACTGCCGAAGCTGCGATGTGCTCTTTGCCTGCAACGGCGAGTGCCCGAAGAACCGCTTCGTGCGAACCAAAGACGGTGAGGAGGGGCTGAACTACCTCTGCGCGGGCTACAAGAGCTTCTTCCATCGCGTCAGCGAGCCGATGCGGACCATGGCGAACCTCATCCGCGCGAACCGCCCGCCGGCCGCGATCACCGAGCTCATCGCAACCGCCCCGCGCAACGCGCCCTGTCCCTGTGGAAGTGGGCGCAAGGCCAAGGCCTGCCATCAGGGCTGAAGCGATGGCGTCACGGGGCCGCCGCGCGAGTTTCACGCCATCACGACGTCCCCGCCAGGGGTCATGGGGGCTGGAGCGTGGAACGGTGCCGGTACCGTCCGCACGCCGGGCACAACCGGTCTTGTGGGGTAGGCGCAACTCTGGCCGCAGGTGGCGGCGACGTTGACGTGGCGTTCATCGCGCTGGTCAATGCGCGTGCAGGTCATCGGAGGTCACCGACGGTGGTTTGGCCGCCAGCTGAGCAGCTCTTCGGCCCGCGAAGTGTCGAACGCTCCGGCTCCACAGACCGGACTTCCGGAGCTGGTAGGCATCCTGGAGCGTCTCCGGGCGCAGATGTCCTGCTCAACGCGCTGAAGGGGACGCCTCCGCCAGAAATCGTGTAGGCACACGGATAGTTGATTTAAGCTGGGTGATGTGCTCATCTGGTAGGCGTGTACCTGCGAGAGACGCGCCGCACCAACAAGGACGGCTCGGTCGTCAGCTACCTGCAGCTCGCCCACAACGAGCGCCACCCGGTCACGGGCTCGCCGGTCGCGAAGGTGATCCACAGCTTCGGCCGGGCCGACAAGGTCGACCGGGAGGCGCT
Source organism: Actinomycetes bacterium (assembly GCA_021796455.1). Lineage (GTDB taxonomy): Bacteria > Actinomycetota > Acidimicrobiia > Acidimicrobiales > Bog-793 > JAKACA01. The sequence goes on along the minus strand of JAKACA010000322.1, from coordinate 1,725 downwards.
TGCCCGCCTCGTGTCCTCGATCAGCCGCTTCCTCGAGCCCGGAGAGGCGGTCGCTGCCACAGAGGGCTCCGAGGTCGAGATCGTCGATGCCCGGCGCTTCGGGGGCGCGTACGTGCTCGACGAGCTCTGGCACCGCCTCGGGATCGCCCGGGCGCTGCACGCGGCAGCCAAGGATCGCCGGCTCGACGGCGAGGTGGCAGAGCGGATCCTGTTCGCGCTCGTGGCCCAACGCTGCCTCGAGCCTGCCTCGAAGCTGGCATGCGTGTCCTGGGCGCGCGAGCGGGTCGCGCTCACGAGCTGCCCCGCCTTCGATGACGACGGCGCCTACGCGGCGATGGACTTCCTGCTGGACGCGCTCGGCGAGATCGCGACCGGCATCTTCGATCGCACGGCGAACCTGCTCAACCTGTCCTGCGACGTCATCTTCGTCGACACCTCCTCGACCTACTTCGAGGTGGACGTCGCCGACGAGGAGATCGACCTCGCGACGGCACGCGCGACGAGCGATGAGAAGGAGCAGGGGCCTTCTTCCGAGGCTGGCCTCCCGGTGCCTGACGAGGCCGCGCTTCGCCAGTTCTCCAAGCACAGCAAAGATCACCGCAGCGATCTGCCACAAGTGGTGATCGCCATGGCCGTGACGGCAGAAGGCGTCCCGATCCGCTGCTGGACCTTCCCGGGACGGACCTCGGACCAGCTCGTCATCCGCAAGATCAAGGACGACCTCGGGAGCTGGATGCTGAGTCGCCTCGTCTGGGTGACCGACTCCGGCTTCAACTCGGCCACCAACCGCGCGTATCTGCAGCGCGGCGGGGACCACTACATCGTCTGCGAGAAGCTGCGAAGCGCGAGCACCGATGCGAAGGCCGCCCTCTCCCGACCCGGCCGCTACCGCGTCGTCGAGCACAACTTGTCGGTGAAGGAGGTCCGCGTCGGCGAGGGGGCGCGCGCCGAGCGCTTCTGTGTCTGTGTGAACCCCGACGCGAAGGCCCGCGACGAGATCGTGCGCAAGAACCTCGTCGCCTACCTCAACAAGCGCATCGAGGGATCCGACGCCTGGTCGAGACAGCGCCGTGACGAGCTCGTCGGAGAGCTGCGCCAGACCCCGGGCATTGCCCGTTTCCTCCGGCGCACCAAGGACCACAAGCTCCGCATCGACAAGGCGGCCATCGAACGAGACGCCCACTTCGACGGCAAGTGGCTCATCCGGACTTCGGACGACACGCTGAGCGCGACGGACCTCGCCCTCGCCTACAAGCAGCTGTCTCAGGTCGAGCGGGGATGGAGGGACCTGAAGGGGGCGCTGCGACTGAGACCCGTCTTCCATCACCGCGAGGACCGGATCCGCTCCCACATCCAGCTCTGCTGGCTCGGCCTGCTTCTCATCCGCGTGGCCGAGAACGCGACCGGCGACACTTGGCGCAACCTCCGCAACGAGCTCGAGCGAATGGCCCTCGTCACGCTCGAGACGAGGGAGGGCCGCATCGCCAAGCGCTCGGCGACAACCAAGCGTCAGCGCGAGATCCTCGCCGCCCTCGAGGTCCGTGAGCCCGCCCAGATCCTCGACTACGAGCTTCCCACCTCGGTCGAGTAGTCCCAGGTCACAGCGTCGCGTAGTAACACGACCCCTCGGCCCCGTCGCGGCCATTCTCCCAGCTCATACGCCATTTTGAGAGCGCTCATATGCCTACCAGCTCCGGAAGTCCGGTTGGACGCTGAGGCCCCCTG
>JAKACA010000321.1 GCA_021796455.1 Actinomycetes bacterium | reverse complement strand
CGATGACTGCGTGCTCATCATCGCGCTCGGCGAGCTTGGCCATCGAGGCCTCGGAGAAGTAGCGGCGCTCCGCGGCCTGCCACTCGTCGTGGACGTCGATCAGCACGGCGCCTGCCAGGCGGATGACGGCGTCCTCATTCGGGAAAATGCCGACGACGCGGCATCGCCGCTTGAGCTCTTTGTTGAGGCGCTCCAAGGGATTGGAGCTCCACACCTGGCGCCAATGGGCCCGTGGGAACCCAGAGAAGGCAAGCACCTCCTCCTTCGCGCTGCGCATCAGGGCGGCGGCCTTCGGGAAGCGCTCGGCGAGGGTGTCTTCGACGTGGTCCCACTGCTTGGCGATCTCCTCTTTCGTCGCGTAGGCGAAGATCGTGCGGAACGCCGCGGCGACCATCTCTTGCTGGCCTTTTGGCACAAGAGCGAGGAGGTTTCTCGCGAAATGGACGCGGCAGCGTTGATGGGCGGCACCTTGGAAGACCTTCGTGATGGCCTTGACGAGCCCCGCGTGCTGGTCTGAGATCACGAGCTTCACGCCCGACAGCCCCCGGGCGCGAAGGTCGCGGAGGAAGGCCGACCAGAAGGCCTCGTCCTCTGAGTCCCCGACGGAGAGTCCGAGCACCTCGCGCATGCCCGCCTTCGAGATCCCCGTCGCGAGCACGACGGCCTTGGAGACCACGTGGTGGGACTCGCGAAGATGCAGGTAGGTGGCGTCGAGATAGATGTAGGGGAAGGCGAGGTGGTCCAGGCGGCGGGAGCGGAAGGCTCCGACCTGCTCGTCGAGGCCCGCACAGATCCGGCTCACCTCGGACTTGGAGATCCCCGAGTCGATCCCGAGCGCCTGGACGAGGTCGTCGACCGAGCGGGTCGACACGCCGTTCACATAGGCCTCCATCACCACCGCGTAGAGCGCCTGGTCGATGCGGCGGCGGGACTCCAACGGCTGCTGCTCGTCGAGCGCTCTGTCCTCCCTCCGTCGTGGCATGGCCGGCTACTGCTATATGCCGCGGCGGACCAGCACCGATGGCGTTGGTGGCTCAGTCTGAGGCCCATTGACCTCGAGTAAAGGTTGCCAGCTGACGCTATTCACCGGCCACGGAGGTCTCCGCTCGCAGCCTTGTCATGCTCGCCCGCCATGCGAAACACCGACGCTTGAGCGATGCGTGCGACCATTGGGCATCTCGCCCGGGCGCGTGCTTACTACGAGATCGGCTGGCGCGCGTCCCAAAGCGGAGAACTCGATTGACGGAGCAGAGCGAAGGCGTCGCGCCAGTCGCCCTGCGGGTCGGGTCAGGCACCCCGTCCCTGGGACTTGACCATCATGAGAGTTGCGTCGACGAATCGGCCAGGGCTGGCCGCGAGCGGGGCGGTCGCGCGTGCGAACCACACCTCAGTCACCAATGAGGGAGCGAAGCGTTTCTACCGCTCCTTGCTGGTGCAGAGACTCCAGCGCCCGCACGTACTCCTTGACGAAGCGCCGTTCATCGACGAGGTTCCCGAACAATCTTCGATTTGCGATAAACGCAGTCGAGTCCATTCGGTTCTTGGCGGCCACGGTGCGCAGCTCACCCGCACACTGGTCGACGATGTCGATCACCTTTCCCTGCTCGTCGACCCCCTCGGCGTAGCGCGCCCAGGACGCGACCACGGCCGCCGCGCGCGTGATCTCACCTCCGGTCGTGAGCTGGTGCCGGATCACCGGCAGCAACCACTTCGGGATTCGATCCGAGGAATCGGTGCATAGCCGCGCCAGGGTGTCGCGGATCTCGGGATTGGCGAAGCGTTCCAATAGCTCAAAGCAGTAGGCGACGAGATTCACGCCGGGCACCGGCGGGAGGGTCGGCACCGCTTCGTTGAACATGTAGTCGGCCACGAACTGCTTGATGAGGGGGTCCGCCATCGCTTCGTGGGCATAGCGGTAGCCGGCCAGGTACCCGAAATAGCAAAGTGCCTGATGGCTCGCGTTGAGCAGACGCAGCTTCATGAGCTCGTATGGCTCGACGTCGGCGACCAGTTGTGCGCCGGCCTCTTCCCATGGCGGTCGTCCGAGGGTGAATCGGTCCTCGATCACCCACTGTGTGAAGGGCTCGCAGACGACCGGCCAGCGGTCCTCGATGTCGTAACGCTGCGCGACCTCGGCACGGTCCGCGTCGGTAGTGACCGGTGTGATCCGGTCGACCATCGAATTGGGGAACGCCACCTCATCTGAGATCCACTGGCCGAAACTCTGCTCGAGCGCTCCGCCGAATGCGCCAAAGGCACTCCGGGCGACATTGCCGTTTTCCTGGATGTTGTCGCACGACAGGATGCTGAAGGGAGAGATGCCGCGCTGCCGCCGCAGGCGCAGAGCCTCGACCACGATGCCGAATACGGTCCTTGGCAGTTCGGGATTGCGCAGGTCCGCGACCACGTCGGGGTGGTCGACGTCGAACTGGCCGTTCACGCGGTCGATGTTGTAACCGCCCTCGGTGATGGTGAGGGTCACGATCTTCGTGCCCGGGGAAGCGATCGCCTCCACGACGGTGCGAGGGTCGTCTGGCACGAGTAGGTAGTCGACAATTGAACCGACGACGCTCGCCTCCCGGTGCCCGTCAGGGTGCTTCGCGAGAAAGGGTGTACAGGTAATCCTGCGCTGCCAAGGCTTCTTTCATCGCACGATCGGCTTC
>JAKACA010000075.1 GCA_021796455.1 Actinomycetes bacterium | reverse complement strand
GCCGAGCTGGTGAGCTGGTGCCCGTCTCGCTTCGCGGTGATGAGGTCGACGACGTCAGGTGGGAGGCTCACGACGTTCCTCGAGGTCGTCTCCGGTGAAAGCGGCCGGCAGCAGGTCGGCGAGCCGTGCGGTCCCTGTCGCGGTCTCGACGAGCAGAGATGGGCCGCCGGCCTCCATCAGCAACTGGCGGCAGCGGCCACATGGAAGCAGCGGCTCGCCGTCGCCGGCGACGATGCTCACCGCCTCGAGACGGCCGCCGCCCCCCGCGTGCAGCATCGAGACCAGCCCGCACTCGGCGCAAAGGGTGAGCCCGTACGAAGCGTTCTCCACGTTGCAGGCCGTGAGCAGGCGGCCGTCGGCTGTCAATGCAGCCGCGCCGACTAAGAGCCGCGAGTACGGCGCGTAGCCATGGCGCGCGGCCTCCCCAGCCGCAGCACGCAGCCGGGCCCATTCGATCGCCACGCTCGCTACTGCTCGAAGCCCGCGACTCTCGCAGCGGGCTGTCGGCCCGAAGCGGCGTGATGGCGGCGCCGGTGCTCTTCCTCAAGGAAGAGATCGATCCGCTTTGCGAAGTCGTGATCGTGCAATGCGTCACCTCCAGCTCGGCGAACGTCGCCTGGCACTGCATCGTAGTGAGACTTGCGTCTAGGAGCTTCGCCGGCTGCTGCGGCTCCTCCTCCCGGCGCGTGAACGGCACTAACGGCTAAGTTTGGGCAGCGGCGGCTATCGCCAGAGAGCAGGCTCGAAGAGGACATCTCACAAATACCGAGCGCCAGGTAGTCAAAGGAACAGGGGGCACACGCTGTGACTGAGGTCGTACGCGCTGCACTCGTGCAGACGAAGTGGACAGGTGACAAGCAGGCGATGATCAAGGCCAACGCCGAGCTTGCACGAGATGCCGCCAAGCAAGGAGCCCAGGTGCTCTGCTTCCAAGAGCTCTTCTACGGTCCGTACTTCTGCCAGGTCCAAGACCGGCAGTACTACTCCTATGCCGAGCCCGTGCCAGGTCCGACTACCGAGCTCATGTGTGAGCTAGCTCGCGATACAGGCATGGTCCTTGTCGTTCCCGTCTACGAGGAAGACCAACCGGGTGTCTTCTACAACACCGCTTTTGTCCTTGACTCAGATGGCACCTACCTCGGCAAGTACCGCAAGCATCACCTCCCCCAGCTCCCAGGGTTCTGGGAGAAGTTCTACTTTCGGCCCGGGAACCTCGGATATCCGGTCTTTCAGACAGCGGTAGGACCTATCGGCGTGTACATCTGCTACGACCGGCACTTTCCTGAAGGATGGCGCGCCCTTGGTCTTGGTGGTGCGCGGATCGTCTTCAACCCTTCAGCCACGAGCCGGGGCCTCTCCCGGTACCTCTGGAACCTCGAACAGCCGGCAGCCGCAGTTGCGAACGAGTACTTTATTGGCGCGATCAATCGTGTGGGAGTCGAAGACCTGGGGGACAATGACTTCTACGGGTCCTCGTACTTTGTAGATCCCCGGGGCCAGGTCATCGGCGAGCCGGCATCGGATAAGAGCGACGCGGTGATCGTGCGTGAGCTTGACATGGGTGTTCTACAGGAGGTTCGCGAGACTTGGGCTTTCTACCGTGACCGCCGCCCCGAGAGCTATGGAAGCCTCGTTGCGCCCTAGGCGCTGTGCCAGCTGGCTAATAGGCGGGCAGGCGCCATGAGAGCGCGCATAAGTGGGGGGCTTGTGGTAAATGCAAGCGGACCCGTAGCAGCTGATGTGCTCATAGATGGCGAGATGATCGTCGCGCTGGTCGACCCCACGTCGTCTGTGGCTGACTCCTGGAGCCAGTCGGTCGACCGGGTGATCGACGCGACCGGTCGCCTCGTGATCCCCGGCGGCATTGACGGCCATACCCACATGGAGATGCCTTTCGGCGGGACGCAGTCCGTGGACAGCTTCGAGACCGGCACAAGAGCGGCCGCGTGGGGAGGCACCACCACAATCGTGGACTTCGCGATCCAGTCAAAGGGGAGGAGCCTTCGAGAGGGACTCGACACCTGGTCGGCCAAGGCGGAGGGTCACTGCGCGATCGACTACGGATTCCACATGATCGTCTCCGACGTCAACGAGCAGTCGCTTAGGGAGATGGATCTGCTCGCCGGCGAGGGCGTGACGAGCTTCAAGCTGTTCATGGCATATCCAGGGGTCTTCTACTCGACCGATGGCGAGATCCTGCGGGCTATGCAGGTCGCCTCGGCGAGCGGTTTGATGATCATGATGCATGCGGAGAACGGCATCGCGATCGACGTGCTGGTTGCTCAGGCGCTTGAGCGCGGGAACAGCGATCCCCGCTTTCACGGAGCGACCAGGCCCTCTCTGCTCGAAGGCGAGGCGACACATCGGGCGATCCAGCTCGCGCGGCTGACCGGCGCGCCCCTCTATATCGTGCACCTCTCCGCTGAGGAGGCGCTCGAGGAGGTGGCGATCGCCCGCGATCGCGGGCAGAGCGTCTTTGCCGAGACCTGCCCCCAGTACCTGTTCCTGTCAGCGCAAGACATGGCTCGGGACGGCTTCGAAGGCGCGAAGTATGTGTGCTCCCCGCCGTTGCGACCCGAACACCATCAGGAGAAGCTGTGGCGTGGTCTGCGGACTGACGACCTGAGCATCGTCTCGACCGATCATTGCCCGTTCTGCCTAAAGGAGCAAAAGGAGCTCGGCATCGGAGACTTTTCCAAGATCCCAAATGGGCTCCCTTCGGTCGAGCACCGCGTGGACCTGATCTACGAGGGCGTTGCACGAGGAGATCTCTCTCTGGCTCGGTGGGTGGAGGTGACCTCGACGACCCCGGCGCGGATGTTCGGTCTCTACCCGCGCAAGGGGGTCATCGCCCCGGGATCCGATGCCGATATCGTCATCTACGACCCGGCAAGCCCCCACACGATCTCGGCCGCAAGTCACCACATGAATGTCGACTACTCGGCCTATGAAGGAATGACGATGACAGGGGGTGTGCAGACAGTGCTGTCGCGCGGTCAGGTGGTGATCGATGGCGGCACGTACCTCGGGAGAAGCGGGCACGGACGCTTCCTCTCGCGTGGACAGAGCTCCTATCTGAGATGAGACTGCACCCTCCGGTCGCAAGTGACGGATTGTGGGCGGTGCTGACTCACGCGAGGCGGGAGGTCCGCCCCGAGCATTTAGCTATGTGTTGTCAAGAGCGTAAGGGAGACTGACGTGGAGCTCGGAGTTGTCCTGCAGACGAACCCCCCGGCGCGGCGCGTGGTAGAGCTGGCCAAGATGGCCGAAGCTGCCGGCTTCGACTACCTGTGGACGTTCGACTCCTGCGTCCTTTGGGAGGAACCATTCGTCATCTACGCCCAGATCCTGGGCTCGACCGAGCACTTGAAGGTTGGCACGATGGTGACCAATCCCCTGACTCGGGACTGGACGGTGACAGCATCGCTCTTTGCCACCCTCAATGAGATGTTCGGTCCACGGACGATATGTGGCATCGGCCGCGGCGACTCTGCCGTGAGGGTGACGGGCGGGTCGCCCGCGAGCCTGGCCACTCTGGCTGAGTGCATCGGAGTCGTCAAGGGCCTCGCGGAGGGCCGAGAGGTCGCCTACAACGGAACGACGGTGCGCTTGGGATGGGTGGTCGACGGCCACCTTGACGTCCTGATGGGTGCATATGGACCGAAGGCACTGGACGTAGCCGGGCGAGTGGCTGACGGCCTGATACTCCAGATCGCCGATCCCTTTGTCGTGAAATGGGCTGCCGACACGGCGCGCGAAGCGGCTGCGCATAGCGAGCGTGGTGTCGACACCTTCAAGGTGTGCGTTGCAGCACCTGCTTACGTCGGGGCCGATCTTGGTCATCAACGCGATCAGGTTCGATGGTTCGGAGGCATGGTGGGCAATCACGTCGCTGACCTTGTCGCTCGCTACGGCGCGGATTCGCATCTCGTCCCGCCCGCGCTCACCGACTACATCAAGAACCGCGAGGGATACGACTACCGCCACCACGGCAAGGCAGGCAATCCGATGACGGAGTTCGTCCCTGACGACGTCATCGACCGATTCTGCATTCTCGGGCCGGCCGAGGCACACCGGGAGCGGCTGGGGGAGCTGGCAGCGCTAGGCGTCGATCAGTTCGCGATCTACTTGATGCATGACCGGCAGGAGGAGACATTGAAGGCCTATGCAACTGATGTGATACCGCAGCTGGTTGAAGTCCAACCAGGAGGGACTCTGGTCAAAGGACCCGGTCAGGGGCTTTGAATCCGTCCTGGGTCTGAGAGGCCGATGTCGACGACTCTGGCAAGTGCCAGCGGGCGGTACGGTGGTGGCGATGCCTGACGGAAGTGCCGCCAACCTCCCACACCTAGCGAAGGGCAGCGCGAGGGTCGCGCCTTCGATCCTGTCTGCTGACTTTGGGATCCTTGCCGAGGAGATCGCCTCGGTGGAAGGCGCCACGGACTGGATTCACCTCGACGTGATGGACGGCCACTTCGTGCCCAACCTGACGATCGGTCCGCCCGTGGTCTCCGCCATCCGACGCCATACCGACCTCTTCCTCGACTGCCACCTGATGGTGACGAACCCCGGCGTGCTGCTCGAGGCATTCGCGAGCGCTGGAGCCGGCAGTGCCTCGGTCCATGTCGAGGTCGGTGCGACCGAGGAGCTGTGCGCGGAGATGCGCCGCGTCGGGCTCGCGGTCGGGCTCGCGGTCAACCCGGAGACACCCATAGAAGTCGTCTGGCCCTTCCTCGAGATGCTCGACATCCTCCTCGTCATGTCCGTCCACCCTGGGTTCGGGGGACAGGCCTTCATGCCGGAGACGGCGGCAAAGGTGGCGATGGCGCGTGCCGAGATCGACCGTCGGGAGCTCGCGGTGACCCTGCAAGTCGACGGTGGCATCGATGCTGCAACGGCTCGCGTGATGGCTGAGGCAGGAGCGCGGTGCTTCGTGGCGGGCTCGGCGGTCTTTCGCGCGAAGGACCATGTCGAGGCGATTCGCGCCATCGAGGGTGCCGCACAGGCGTCCATGGCCGCTTCGAAGGTGGTGCTCACGCCATGACGGCGAGACGACAGTGACGGGCGCAGCGGCCGATGACCTGGCGCCGCCGGGTCTACGTGCCAAGGTGCTCACGGTCTCTGACGGCGTCGCCGCCGGTGTGCGCGAGGACGGCAGCGGCAAGTCCGTTGCCGACCTCCTAGAGTCGCATGGCTTCGATGTCGTCGAGCGCCGGACGATCCCCGATGGGGATCGGGAGGTGGCCGCAGCACTCGAGGTGATGGCGTCAGGGTTCGCGGGACTGATCGTCACGACTGGAGGCACCGGTTTCGGTCCGAGGGACCAGACTCCGGAGGGGACCCGATCGGTGCTCGAGCGAGACGCTCCCGGCCTGGCGGAGGCAATGAGACTCGTGAGCCCGCTCGGTCGCCTCTCCCGGGGCGTCGCCGGGACCAAGCAGCGATGCCTCATCTGCAACCTGCCGGGCTCTGCGAAGGGCGCCGTCGAGTGCCTGGAAGCCGTCCTTGACGTGCTGCCGCACGCCCTTGAGCTGCTGGGTGGCGGGAGACCGCACTGAGGGCCATCGACGAGGCCTTCATGGCCCGGGCTATCGAGCTCGCCCGGACTGTGAGGCGCCTGACGTCGCCGAACCCCTGGGTGGGTTCGGTCGTAGTCGACCGCGACGGCACGGTCGTCGGCGAGGGGGCGACGTCGCCACCTGGTGGGGCCCACGCCGAAGCCGTGGCGCTCGAGATCGCGGGGCCGAGGTCGCTGGGCGGGACCTGCTACACGACCCTCGAGCCATGTGTCTCCTACGGGCGCACGCCGCCGTGTGTCGGGGCCATCGTCGCCGCGGGTATCCGTCGCGTTGTCGTCGCGCTGACCGACCCGGACGAAAAGGTGCAGGGCCGGGGCATCGCTGCCCTCAGGGATAGTGGGATCGAGGTCGAGAGCGGGGTGCTCGGCGAGCCGGCCGGCGAGCTGCTGCGGCCCTATTTGGTGCACCGCCGGACGTTGCGCCCATATGTGGTGCTGAAACTGGCGGCGACAGTAGACGGTCGCATCGCCGCGCCGGACGGTACGAGCAAGTGGATCACCGGGGCCGCCGCCCGGGCGGACGTGCAGGAGCTACGGGCCGACAGCGATGCGATCCTGGTTGGCGCCGGCACCGTGCGCGCGGACGACCCCGAGCTGAAGGCGAGGACAGAGCCGCCGCCGCCGCGTCAGCCTTTGCGCGTCGTTCTCGGCAGGGCAGGCGCGACGGCGCGGGTGCATCCATGCCTGGAGCTGAGCGGGGACGTGCGCGGTGTGCTGGACGAGCTGGGTCGGCTAGGTGTCATCCAGCTCCTGGTTGAAGGGGGCGCCAGCGTCGCGAAGCAGCTGCACCAGCGCTGTCTCGTCGACCGCTACGCCATCTATATGACGGCCGGCCTGCTCGGTGGAGACGACGGCAGGGCCATGTTCTCCGGGGCCGGTGCGCAGACGATAGCTGCGCTCTGGCGTGGGCACCTCGTATCCCTGGAGCGGTTCGGCGACGATATCCGTCTAGATGTCGTGCCCGCCGAGCACCGGTAGGCTTAGGCTCGCGAAGAAGAGGAGCTCGGACCTTGCCGCTGTCGGGAGTCGAAGATGCCATCGCCGCCATCGGGCGCGGGGAGATGGTCGTCGTCGTTGACGACGAGGATCGGGAGAACGAGGGCGATCTCGTCATGGCGGCCGAGTTCGCCACGCCGCAGGCGATAGCGTTCTTCCTGGCCCACACCTCGGGGCTGATCTGCGTTCCCCTCACGCCCGAACGACTCGACCAGCTCGAGCTGCCTCTCATGGTCCCGAACAACACCGAGTCGCAAAGGACGGCCTTTACCGTCGCAGTCGACTACAAGCCGGGGACGACCACGGGTATCTCCGCGAGCGATCGATCTGCCACCATCCGTGCCCTGATCGAAGGAGCTACTCGGCCGCACGAGCTCGCGCGTCCTGGGCACGTGTTCCCGCTTCGCTACCGCGCCGGGGGTGTGTTGAAGCGCGCCGGGCACACCGAAGCCACGGTCGACCTGGCCCGGATGGCGGGTTGCTACCCGGCGGGTGTTCTCTGCGAGATTGTGACGGCGGACAAGCAGGCCATGGCACGCCGCCCGGAGCTCGAAGCGTTCGCCAGCACCCACGGCCTCGTCATGATCACGATCGCAGATCTCGTCAGATACCGGCGCCAGCGTGAGAAGCTCGTCGAGCGCATCGCCTCCGCGCGGATCCCGACCTCCCAGGGAGAGTTCACCGGGCACGCGTACCTGTCGCTCATAGACGGCGAGCACCACTTCGCCCTCGTCGCCGGAGATGTCTCCGGGCGCGACAACGTCCTTGTCCGCGTGCACAGCGAGTGCCTAACAGGAGATGTCTTCGGCTCTCGGAGATGCGACTGTGGGCCCCAGCTAGAGTTCGCCCTGGACAAGATCGCCGCCGAGGGCACCGGCGCGCTCGTGTACCTGCGCGGCCACGAGGGTCGCGGCATCGGGCTCGCACACAAGCTGCATGCCTACAACCTGCAGGAGCAGGGCCGAGACACCGTGGACGCCAACCTCGACCTCGGCCTTCCGGTCGACAGCCGGGAGTACGGGATCGGGGCCCAGATCCTCGTCGATCTCGGGATCACGACGATGCGCCTCATGACCAACAACCCGGCGAAGTACGGGGGTCTAGAGGGTTTCGGATTGGACATCGTCGAGCGTGTCCCGATCGAGCCGGCTCCGAACCCGGAGAACCTCCGCTACCTGCAGACCAAGAGAGAGCGTCTCGGTCACCTGCTCGGAGGGCTCGGGGATGCCTCGATGACGCCGCCGCGGCGTGCGACGGAGCAGGACAGGCCCCCCGATGTGGCAGGTGCCGATGCCTGAGAGCACCCATCACAGGCTGTCTCCGCTGCCTGCCGAGACCGGTGATGGCACCATCCTCGGATCCCACGATGGAACGAGCTTCCGGATAGCGGTCATCTGCGCCCGCTTCAACGACGAGGTGACCTCGCGCCTTGTCGTGGGGGCCCTGCGCAAGCTCGACGAGTGCCAGGTGCCCGAGACGAGTCGCGTGCTCGTGTACGTACCAGGGAGCTTCGAGCTGCCCCTTGCCGCTCAGGCGGTGGCCAAGTCGGGGAGCTTCGACGCCATCGTGTGCCTCGGAGCGGTGATCCGGGGAGAGACGGCCCACTTCGACTTCGTCGCGGGGCAGTGCGCTGCGGGACTTCAGCAGGTCCAGCTCGAGACCGGTGTTCCAATCGCATTCGGGGTGCTGACAACGGAGAACCTGTTACAGGCCTTGGAGCGATCGGGCGGGACCCTCGGCAACAAGGGAGCCGAGGCCGTCGAGACGGCCATCGAGATGGGCGGCGTCATTCGCGCGATATCCGAAAGGGGCGCGACGCTTCGTTCTCGTGCCCGCACGCCTCTGTCCTACTAGCCGAGCTGACTGATTTCGAGGACCAGGTATCTTTCATGCTCCGACTTGTCCTTCCCAAGGGCTCGCTCGAACAGGCGACGCTCAAGCTGTTCTCCGAAGCAGACCTCACGGTCAGGCGCTCGTCAGACGTCGACTACTCCGCCACCATCGACGATCCGCGCGTAGCTGATGTGAGGATCTTGCGCCCGCAGGAGATTCCGTCCTATGTGGCAGAGGGGCTCTTCGACGTCGGCATCACGGGTCGTGACTGGGTAGAAGAGACCGGCTCGGACGTGGTGTCCCTCGGGCAGCTGCAGTACTCGAAGGCAACCTCGTCTCCAATCCGGGTCGTCCTCGCGGTCGCGACCGAGTCGTCGGTCCTGGCTGCTGGCGACCTGCCCGAGGGGTGTCGTGTTGCGACCGAGTACCCGCGCCTTACCGAGCGGTTCCTCGCCGAGCGCGGTGTCAGGGCCGAGGTGCAGTTCTCCTATGGAGCTACGGAGGCCAAGGTGCCCGAAATCGCGGACGCCGTCGTCGAGATCACCGAGACGGGACGCGCGATAAGGGCCGCGGGGCTTAGAGTGATCGACACGCTCCTTGTGTCTCACACCGAGCTCATCGCCAACCGGGAGTCTTTTGCCGACCCGGACAAGGCGCGGGCGATGGCGCAGCTGCTAGTGCTGTTGGAGGGGACCCTCGAAGCCCGAGGCAGGGTGCTTGTCAAGCTGAACGTCTCGGCCGTGGACCTTGACGCGGTGCTCGACGTCCTTCCTTCGATGAAGTCTCCTACTGTGTCCAAGCTTTTCGGTGACGACGCCTACGCCGTGGAGACGGTAGTGCCGAAGACGGAGATAAACGTCCTGATTCCCGCGCTGAAGGAGCGCGGCGCGACCGACATCATCGAGCTCGCGCTTTCGAAGATCGTCCATTAGGCGAGGTGAGCGACGACGTGAGCGACGACGTGACCGGTTAGGTGGCCGACGACCTGGCAGTCGACGCGAAGGACGGTTCGACCACAGGGTCGGCCACCGTGGCGCCCTCGTTCGCGGCTGTCTTTGGCGTGCCACGCAAGGGCATCGTCGTCGCCTACGACCCCGCTCGGGGACTTGGATCGATCGGGGTCGAGCCGCAGGACGGGGCGCCGGGGGACGGGGCGCCGCTCTACGGCTTCCACTGCACGGCCATCGCCGACGGCTCTCGAGACATCGCGGTCGGAACCCCGGTGATCTTTGTCCTCTTCCCCGGTCTTGGCGGGACCCTAGAGGCGGGGTCGATCATCGGACTTCCCGGGGACGATCCTGGCTAGGCGTCGGGTCAGCGATCTGCTGCCAGGGTCCCCTTGGCCTGGCTCGACGTGGCCGAGCTCGCCGAGGTCGCTGTCGAGGCGGCGTCGGCGATTCGGACAAAAGCCAACCTGATCTGGGTGAGTCCGTCGGCAAGAGCGGCTTCATGGGAGCCGAGGCGACCCCCGAGGCCCTCGACAAGCTTGCCCATGGCGTCGATAGCGAGCCGTGCCGCGGCAAGGTCGACCGGGCGATTCGAGAGGTGGAGGGCCGCCAACTCGAACAGGCCGTAGCAGTGGTTGGCGATGACGTCCTCGACCGGTGCCTTTGCGAGCTCGCGGGCGAGCTCTCGCAGCTCCTCCTCGGATGGCTGCTCGTCAGCGCCCGGGGTTCCCGAGCCGGCCGATGTAGTGTCGGAGCGCGTGGCCCCTGGCGCCGCCTCCTCGGGGAGAGGCCCGCCATGCGCGCTCGAACCCGAGAGGTCTGGGCGCGGAACCTTGTGCTCACCGTCTGGTGTCCATAGGCTGCTCACGGCTGCTAGCGTAGAAGAAACAGATAGATGGGGAAGCGGGGTTGCGCTCCATGCGCTCTCCCACCCGGCCACCGGACGCGGACAGTGAGAGCTGAAAAGGTCCAACACGTGCGCCGGGTCCTGATTTGATGGCCGGCGCTTGACTCGCCTCGCCTCCCCGTTCACCGTGCCGCAGGTGCGTCACGGCCAGAACGAGAGAGGACAGACCGCCGATCACCAACGCACCAACCACCAACGAGCCCCGGATCAACGACCGTATCCGAGCTCGCGAGGTTCGACTGGTCGACCCCGAAGGCCGCCAGCTTGGCATCAAGCCACTTCCCGAGGCACTTCAGATCGCGCAGCGCCAAGATCTGGACCTAGTGGAGGTGGCGCCTCTCGCCAGCCCGCCCGTCTGCCGGATCATGGACTACGGGAAGTTCAAGTTCGACGAGGCCCAGAGGGCAAAGGAGTCACGGCGCAAGTCGACCAATATCGGGATCAAGGAGATGAAGTACCGACCGAAGATCGGCAACGGTGACTTCGACACCAAGACCCGGCAGGTCGTGAAGTTCCTCCACGATGGCCACAAGGTGAAGATCACGGTGATGTTCCGTGGACGAGAGGTGTTCCACTCCGAGCTCGGCAGGAAGATCCTCGATCGAATTGCCGAGCTTGTCGATGGAACTGCCCGGATCGAGTCGGAGGCGCGGCTTGACGGGAAGAACATGGTGATGGTGCTCGCACCGGACAAGCGTGCGAGGCAGGCGGACGCAGCTCGGGCGCACAGCGAGACCAAGAGCGAGATCGAGGCCACCGGTACGGCAAGGCCGGAGAGCGGTGGCGGTGCCGACACCGGCGGTGTGCCTGCAGTGCCGAGCGATACCCCAGCCACAGAGGAGTAGGACGAGATGCCGAAGAGGAAGACAGATCGGGGAGCCGTCGCCCGGTTCAAGGTCACGGGAACGGGGCGGCTCCGACGCCGGCAGCAGAACCGCAAGCACCTGCTCGAGCACAAGAGCTCGGTCCGCACGCGCCGCCTCGGGCGCGACGTGGAGGTCTCGAGCGCCGACGCGAAGACGGTGCGGCGTCTACTAGGTCTCTGAGACTTGGGTCCGTTCGTCGGGTAGTCGCCAGGGCACATGGGTCGCTGTGTGGCAAGACGCACCACGGCGCCGGAGGCAGGCTCGATCGAGCCGCAGGACGTGGCCCATTAGATGGTCAGTTATCGCTGATGAGAGCATATGAAAGGAGCCCCAGATGGCTAGGGTGAAGCGCGCCGTTCACGGGAGGAAGCACCGCCGGACCGTTCTAGAGCGCGCCCAGGGGTTCTACGGGAACAAGTCCAGGTCGTACCGGTCAGCCAACGAGCAGGTCATGCACTCTCTGCAGTACGCCTACCGGGACAGGCGCGCTCGCAAGGGAGACTTTCGCAAGCTGTGGATCCAGCGGATCAACGCGGCGGCCCGCCTCAATGGCACTACCTACAGCCGGTTCATAGCCGGGCTCCACGACAGCGGCATCGAGGTCGATCGGCGCATTCTTGCCGATCTCGCAGTCCGCGACCCGCAAGCTTTTGCGACCCTTGTGCGTCTTGTGTCTGACGCGACAGACAGAGCTCCGGCCGGGCAAGCAGCTGCGCTCGTCGCCGCGGCGGGCGAGGCTGCGCCGGAGGCCACTTCCTGAGCGTTTCTGGCCTTGGAATCCGGCACCAGCGGGTCCAGCGACTGAGGCGTCTCCTCGGCCGCTCCTCTGTCCGCCAGAGCGAGGGCGCCTTTGTCATCGAAGGTGCCAAGCTGATCGAGGCCGCGCTAGGGTCCAGGCACCCGATCGAGAGCGTCTTCGTCGCGGCCGGAGGACGTGCCGCCCCTGCGACCGCGGCGCTTCTGTCGGAGATCGCGGGCACCGGGGCCCGCGTCTTCGATCTTGCACCCGGGGTGATGGAGCGCGTCGCCGATACTGTCTCACCCCAGCCTCTCTGCGCGGTCGTGCCCGCCGTCGACATCCCTCTTTCTTTGTTGGTGGAGGGACCGGCCGCGGCGCAGGGAGCCGATCCGTGTTGCCTGCCCGTCTGTGTCGATGTCCGAGATCCCGGAAACCTCGGGGCCATCTTGCGGATAGCGGGCGCTTCCGGCGCTGGCGGCGTCGTCGCCTGTGCCGGCTCCGTCGACGCCTACAACCCGAAGGCGGTACGAGCCAGCGCGGGTGCCCTCTTCAATGTGCCACTGGTCAAAGGTGACGATCCCGTGACGGTCCTCACAGGCTTGCGCCAGGCTGGATACCGCGTGACCGGTACCAGGGCTACCGGCGGCACCGACTATACCGACGCCGATCTTGGTGGGCGCCTGGCCCTCGTGCTGGGCAACGAAGGGTCTGGGCTTCCCCAGGCTCTCGACTCTCTTCTCGACGGCACGGTCACGATCGCGATGGCAGAGGCAAGCGAGTCGCTGAATGTGGCGATGGCTGCCGCCATCCTCTGCTTCGAAGCCAGGCGCCGCAACACCGGGGAGCGCAACACCGGGCGCCTGGACCACGAGCCACGGGAACGGGGCACCGCAGCTGGGGAAGATCCGAGCGTCGAATAGCATGAGCCGATGTCCGAGACCGAGCTGACAGCCACGCCGCCAGCCGAGGGCGCTGTGACCGACCTCGCCGAGATCGAGACAAACGCGCTCGCCCTCATCGCCGCGGCACGCTCGCTCGAGGATCTCGACGAGGCTGCCCGGGAGGCAACCGGGAGGCGGTCACGCTACTCCGCTGTGTACCAGAGGCTTGGCAGTCTGAGCGCGTCGGAGCGCAAGGAGCTTGGCAGGGAGCTGCACGAGTTGCGAGCCCGCATAGAAACCGCCGCCAGTGCGAAGCGGACCGAGCTTGCCCTAGCGGCCCGGTCCGAGCGTATGGCAGCAGATCTCATGGATCTCACCGAAGCGCCTGCCGGAGGGCTTGCGGGACACCTCCATCTCGTCACCCAGGTGCGCGAGGAGTTGGAGGACGTCTTTGTCGGGATGGGCTACGAGATCGCCGAGGGCCCTGAGATAGAGACCGCGTGGTACAACTTCGAGGCCCTAAACGTCCCCGTCGATCACCCCGCCCGTAGTGCGGTGGACACGTTCTTCGTGGACTGCGGCGAGCCCGACCAGGTGCTCCTGCGCACGCAGACATCGCCGGTGCAAATCCACCTGCTCGAGCGCGGCCGGCTCCCGATCTACGCGGTCGTGCCCGGGCGCGTCTACCGCCGTGACACTCCCGACGCGACCCACCTGCCGGTGTTCCACCAGATCGAGGGTCTCGTGGTCGACCAAGGAGTCAGCTTCGGAGATCTGGCCGGCACCATCGACACGTTCATTCACGCCATCTTTGGTGCCGACGTGCGGACGCGTCTGCGCCCGGCCTACTTTCCCTTCACCGAGCCGTCGGCCGAGTTCGAGATCTCCTGCACCATCTGTGGGGGCAGTGGCTGCCGCACCTGTGCGCAGACCGGTTGGATCGAGCTCGGCGGCTGCGGCATGGTGCACCCTGCAGTGTTCGAGGCGACAGGGGTCGACGCCGAGGAGTGGACGGGCTTCGCTTTCGGTTTCGGCATCGACCGGCTTGCCATCATGAGACACGGCATCGCCGACTTGAGGTACTTAGTCGAGAACGATGCGCGCTTCCTACAGCAGTTCTGAGCACGGCTAGGCAGATGTCTCTTCCTCGGTGAAAGGTCTGATCTGATGCGAACGCCGCTCTCCTGGTTGCAGTCGCTGACGCCGCTGCCGGTGGCCGCCACCGACCGCGCGGCCGTCGCCGATCTCGCGTCCGCGCTCGACTCGCTCGGGCTCGTCGTCGAGCACGTCGAAAAGGTGGGAGAGGGTCTCGGCGACGTCGTGCTCGCAAGAGTGGCCGAGATCTCGGCGATCGCGGGAGCGGACCGCATCCGCAAGGTGGTGCTGGACCGCGGCGACCCGAACCCGGTCGAGGTGGTGTGCGGAGCCTGGAACTTCGAGGTGGGCGACGTCGTGCCCCTCGCACCTGTCGGCGCGGTGCTGCCAGGCGGGTTTCGGATGGAGCGGCGCAAGATGAGAGGTGTCGTCTCCAACGGCATGATCTGCTCTGCAAGAGAGCTCGGCCTCGGCACTGACCACGAGGGCATCCTGGTGCTGTCCGAGGCGGGTCTTAGCGCGCCAGAGCTCGGGATCACGGTCGCGGAGCACCTTGGCATCGATGCCGATGTCGTCTTCGACCTCGCCATCGAGCCGAACAGGCCGGACTGCCTGTGCATGGCGGGGATCGCCCGCGACCTGGCAGCACTCTTCAAGCTCCCG
>JAKACA010000320.1:2373-2697 GCA_021796455.1 Actinomycetes bacterium | reverse complement strand
GGGGTCACGCCGCCGCCGAGGCCGAGTGGCACCTCATGGTCGCCGCCCACAATCTGCGCAAGCTGTTCGGTGCGGGCGGCCTCGCCAAGCAGCCGGCCACCTGAGCGACAACGTCGGCCCCTCGGGGCGACGATCGGGGCCCTGAGCGGCCGCGAACCCCTCTCCCGACCGGTTGTTGCGCCAACAACCCCATCGCAGTGCTCGAGTCCCCGACCAGCGCCTGGCGGGTTACAGACTCACGCTCCTAGTTCGGTTGAGCGATGCCTGTCCGAGGCGGGTTCACCCCTTCTTCCTCTTGCCCCTCTGTCATTACTAGTTAGTGAG
>JAKACA010000320.1:0-2363 GCA_021796455.1 Actinomycetes bacterium | reverse complement strand
GGAATCGCTTGTTTTAGGACTAGTTAGTGAGTAGTAAGCTCGGTGCCGTGGAGCGCCGAGAGAGGATGAGCGGGCCTGACCGCAGGCAGCAGGTCTTGGCCATCGCGGCGGAGGAGTTCGCGGACGGTGGCTTGCACGGGGCCTCTACCGAGACGATCGCCCGTCGAGCCGAGATCACCCAGGCGTACGTGTTCCGCATCTTCGGGACCAAGAAGGCCCTCTTCTTGGAGGTGGTGGTCGCCGCCTTCGACCGCCTGACCGAAGGGATGCGCGCCGCTGCCGGGGAGGCGACCGGGCTCGAGGCGCTCGGGCGGATGGGTGCGCAGTACAACGAGATGCTGGCCGACCGCACGTCGCTGCTCCTGCAGCTCCAAGGCTTCGCCGCGTGCGGTGACCCGGAGGTCCGTGACGAGGTGCGGGCCAGCTTCGGGCGGATGTGGGCGATGGTGGCCGAGATCACCGGGCTCGACCCGGTGACGATCAAGGCCTTCCTGGCCTTCGGGATGCTCCTCAACAACGGCGCCGCCCTCGGGGTCGCCGAGCTCGACGCAGAGTGGGCCGAAGGGGTGCGGACCCGCATCCGTCCTGGCCTGTTCGACCACATCACGAACGAGTCCAACCGGTGAACCCTTCCCCGAGCTCGGCTGAGCCCCGGCTGCTGGTCCCCTCGCTGATGTTCGTCGCCCTCGTCGTCGCCGCGATCGGCAGCCTGGGGGCTCCGCTCATCACCAGCGTGGCGACCACGTTCCACGTGTCGCTCGACAGCGCGCAGTGGACGCTCACGATCACCTTGCTGAGCGGGGCCCTCGCGACGCCGGTCCTCGGCCGCCTCGGCGCTGGGTCACGCCGCCGCGAGACGATCCTCGCCACGCTCGGGGTCGTGGTCGCAGGCAGCGCGCTGACCGTGCTGCCACTGCCCTTCGCGTGGCTGCTGGTCGGCCGGGCGGCCCAAGGGGTGGGCCTCGGCCTGACCGCGCTGATGATGGGCGTTGCCCGCGACCATCTCCCCGAGGCTCGCAGCGCCCCGACGATCGCGCTCGTCTCGGTGGCCTCCACCATCGGGATCGGCATCGGCTACCCACTCGCTGGTCTGCTCACCGACCTCGGCGGCATCCGTGCTGCCTACGGGCTCGGGCTGTTCGTCACCGCGGTCGCCTTCCTGGCCGCGTGGCGCTCGATGCCCATGTCACCCGGAGGGCGCTCCGCCCACGTGGACGTCACCGGCGCGCTCCTGCTCGCGGGCGGGCTGTTCCTCGTCCTGTTCCTCGCCAGCGAGACGAACCTGTGGAGCCGGCATCTCGGCCTTGCGGTGGCGCTCGCCGTGGCCGCAGCATTCCTGCTCTGCGTCTGGACGGTATCGGAGCTTCGCAGCAAGGCGCCGCTCGTCGATGTCCGGGCGGTGCGCCACCCGGCGGTCGCGGGGGCGAACATCGCCATGCTCGTTGGCGGCGTCGGCATGTACCTGCTGCTCACCCTCATCACCCGGTACTCGCAGACCCCGCAGGGCGCCGGCTACGGCTTCGGGCTCAGCACCTTCGTCGCCGGCCTCGTCCTCGTCCCGTTCTCCGCCCTGGGCTTCGTCGCCGGCAAGCTCACCCCCCGCGTCCGTGAACGGCTCGACGCCCCCTTGCTCCTGGCCGGCAGCGCCGTCGTTGTCCTCGGCGCGTTCGCCCTTTTCGCTGTGGCCCGGTCGAACCTGGCCGAGCTGTTCGTTGCCATGGGTGTGCTCGGCTTCGGTGTCGGTAGCTTCTCCGCCGCCATGCCAGGCGTCATCCTCGCCGTCACCCCCCAGCGCGAGACCTCCAGTGCCATGAGCTTCAACCAGGTCGTCCGCAGTGTCGGGTTCTCCCTTGGCAGTGCCCTCGGCGGCCTGGTGCTGGCCGCCGGCACCGACACCGGCCACCTCTTCCCGACCGACGGCGCCTACACCACTGCCGCCCTGGTCGGTATCGCGGCGATGTCCCTCACCGCGCTGACGAGCCTCGTCCTTGCCCGCCAGCGTGGCCCCGAGATCGAGGTGACTGCTGCCGCGGTCAACGCGCCGAGCCAGGGCAGGCCAGAGCGATGACCGGCTTGGGGGAAGGACGGCAGCTCCCCCAAGAACGAGAGGAACCGACGAGGCCATGAGCAGGTACGAATCGCACCACTACGACGTGATCGTGATCGGGGCCGGCGGCGCGGGACTCCGTGCCGCAGTGGAGGTCCGAGCCCGAGGGCTCCGAGTAGCCGTCATCTGCAAGTCACTGCTCGGCAAGGCCCACACCGTCATGGCCGAAGGCGGCGTGGCTGCCGCGATGGGCAACGTTTACCCCGAAGACAACTGGCAGGTCCACTTCCGCGACCCATGCGCGGCGGGAAGATGC
>JAKACA010000074.1 GCA_021796455.1 Actinomycetes bacterium | reverse complement strand
TGAGGCCGTCGGGTATCTTTCGGTGAGTAGTTACCAGCTCCACACCGAAGGAGATAAACCCGATGGCCCTAAACCAGTCTGCCCTCGACGACATCGCCGCCATGCTGAAAAGCGGTGACTCTTTCGACCTCATCCGCTACGCGGCGGAACTCTTGCTGCAAGCCCTGATCGAAGCCGAAGCCACAGCCAAGATAGGCGCCGGGCGTTACGAGCGCACCGAGACCAGATCCAACGAGAGAAACGGAGACTGGAGAGAGGCCGGGGGTGCGATTCCCCCCGGCCTCTCTCCAGACCCGAATTTGTCGAAAGTCAGGGTGGCGTTAGCGCAGCCCCAGGTAGGCTGACCCCGTGCTACTGATCGACCATTTGGCGGTGGTGGCTGGCACAGCTATCGTAATTCTCGCCGTTTTGGAGGTCGTGGCCCGCAGTATCCGTCACGTCACTTCGAGGTGGGGAGACCGCGGTGCCCTTGGGCGCTCGTCGCTGGATCACCTCCTCGGTCCCTCGCGGCTCCTCGCCCTTTGCGCCGTTGTAGCGATCGTCGTCAAGAACGAGCGCGTCACATCGAATATCGAGAGCCCTCTCGTACACACGATCGTTATCTTGACGGTGGTCGCGGTGTCCTGGTTGGCAATTCGAATGACCAACGTTCTTGAGGATCTGGTGCTCGGGCGCTACCGCGTCAACCTGGAGGACAATCTGCGAGCCCGGCGCATCCAGACCCAGCTGCGCGTGCTTCGCCGGATTGTCGCCCTCGTGATTGTCATCGTTGCGATCTCAGTGATCTTGCTTAGTTTTCCCACCGTACGCGCCGCCGGAGCCGGCCTCCTCGCGTCAGCCGGCCTGTTGGGGATCGTCGTGGGGATCGTGGCCCAAAAGTCGATAACGAACTTGATTGCCGGGATTCAAATTGCGATCAGCCAGCCCATCCGAATCGACGATGTTGTCGTGATTCAAGGGCATTGGGGTCGTGTCGAGGAGATCAACCTTAACTACGTGGTGATTCGGGTGTGGGACCTGCGCCGTCTCATCGTTCCAGTCTCGGTTCTCGTGAGCGAGCCCTTCGAGAACTGGACGCGCAACCTAGCCGCCATCCTCGAGTGGGTGCACCTGGAACTTGATTACCGTGCCCCGATCTCCGCACTGCGTGAGCGTTTTTTATCGATCTTGCACGACTCGCCGGACTGGGACGGCGCGGTGTCGAGCCTACAAGTCACTGGTGCAGGAACCTCGACGATTCAAGTCCGAGCGCTCATGAGCGCTCGGGATAGCTCTTCGGGGTGGAACTTGCAGTGTGCGGTGCGAGAACAACTTATCGAATTCCTCCAGACCGAGTACCCAGAGAGCCTTCCGCGGATTCGTCTGGAACACGGCGACTCGCACTCTCCTACCTGAAGGGCCCCTTCGTCATCTCATCCCTAAAGGCCCTCCAATCGAGGCTGTGGTCCGAGGGATTGCCTGAGGTTACCCAGGCGTAATGGGCACCCGATAAGCCCGCCCTAAGTTGTCGGGAGAAAGGGTGTCCAAATGGGCGCGACCAGAAGAAGGTTCACCCTGGAGTACCGGACTGAAGCGGCTCACGGGGTGATCGATTCCGACAGGAGAGTGGCCGAGGTGGCCAGGGATCTCTCCCTAGTGGAGACCACCCCGGCCACGTGGGCACGCGAGGAGAGGCGGCGTATTGCCGGTACGCGCCGTGGCCGGGCTGACGACCCCGGACACTTTTGTAAATCCCGCTCGTGTGGGTTTCAGGCCGTTTAGTCGATGGCTGCGACCAACTGCTCGCAAAGCTCGACACGGGCCGGATTGGCGTGAGCGCTTGGCGTATTCGCGCCGTGGACGCAGGATATGGACCAACTCGATGCTGGGAGCGTTTGGGCCGCGGCCTTCGCAGGATGCCTGGAAGCGGAAGTACGGCTCCAGCGGTCGACTGCAGCAGCGCTTAACCGGACCCGGCCGGCGAGGCGGGTCGTGATAGCGTAACGTCATGCCCACTCCCGCCATCGGTGAGTGGGAGCCGGGTGCGCCCGACCCGGAGTGGTACAGGACGGGCCTGGGCCAGAGCGAATGGCCGCTGGTTCTCATCCCGGATGGTGGCGTCGGACGGGGCCCACATATCGCAGGCTTATCTCCGCCGATCCCTGGCCAAGGAGGGCCGTGAGCGACAACAGCGAGACGCGGAGTTCATGGTGGCCATGACAATTGCGTTGTGCGCCTGGTGGAGTGTTACATCACCAATGCCGGCCCGGTGGCAGGCCCGGTCGAGCTCGATGCCCGGGGCCCGCTGGGCGAGGCATCGGTCGCGACGGGCGAAGAGGAACTGGGCCGGGCGCCCAGAGCGGGGATGACCAAGAGGCCGCCGGTCAGAACGCGTGGCCAAGGTTAAGCCGATGGCCATAACTGCTTCTTCGGCAGGCGGAATCGAGCACGCCGCGGCCATCCGGAGTGCTCCGGCCGTTTCCGGGTCGAGGGCAACGGCGTCTCCCGTGACCATCTCGGCAACGACGCCCCGCCGCTTCGCGGGGGCAATAGTCGCCTCGGAGTCCGGGCGGGGCGGATCCAACAGAGGTTACCCGCCGACGAGTTGCCAGATGTGCGCCGTCCTGGAAGACACGGGCGTACGTCCCCTAGGACCAGAGGATCACGGCCGCCGTCTCGGTCCCAACTCCTGGCAGCATGATCGAGACGCCGTGAAGACGGGAGCCATCGAACGAGTCCTTACCCATATGGATGTCTTGCTCGCGGCCATCAATGCTCTCCGCGCGGACTTCAGGGGAAGCCCGCCACCCGTCCCGAGTCCCGGGCATGTCCTGGCCATGAGCAGCATCCTCCCTCGCCCAAAAACACCGGCCGGATATGGCAGGTGGCAGCGGGCCGATAGCCTCGGAAGCTATGCGCGTGGTCCTCGGGGAGCACGGGCACCGGACCAAGCGTCGGGGTCCAGAGTTCCGTCGACAGCGGCGAAAGCGACCTCCGTGAGCCGGCGATTGTGGTCTCGGGCGTAACCCCGGAGCCGGTCGAAGGCCTCGGAGAGGTCGACGCCCGCCCGTTCGGCGATGATACCCTTGGCCTGCTCGATGATGATTCGGCTGTTCAGGGCATACGAGAGCTGCTCGTTGGTCCGCTGGTGCTCGTCGGCAACGCGGTGCTGGATAATGCTAATGGCGGCCAAATCGGCCAGGGCCCGAGCAACCACCGCGTTGGACTCGCTCATCGGCGCTACTCCGACGCTGAAGAGGTTGAGTGCGCCAATGGTGATATCGCGAAGTCTTAGCGGCAGGGCGGACACCGATTGAAATCCCGCTTCGAGCGCGGCGACAGAGAAGCGCGGCCACGGGTCGCTGCCGGCGTTCAGGATCAGGTGATCGACTGGCTCACCGCTGCGGTAGGCGTCCAGGCAGGGTCCTTCCTCGGCTTGGAGCTCGAAGAGTTCCAAGACCCTCATCGCCTCACTGGAGGAGGCAACGAGGCGAACGTCGCCTTTCACTGTGGCAACCATGACGCCTGCGGCCGAGATCCCCAGCAGTTCGACGCAGCGCGACGCCAGCCCTGTTAGCAACTCGACGACGTCGAAATCACCGACGAGGGAGTCGGCCATCTCGACCAGCGCCCTCACGATCAGCTCTTCTCGTGCCATCTGCAATCCTCTCAATTACCAGGCTACGCGCCATGGGGGATCGAGAGTCTGGCTACCCCCCGCCACCTGGGTCGATATTTGCCTCCCTCGGCACGGAAAAGGCCGAGTAATCCGTCATTCAAAGCGGAACCTCCTTTCGACCACATCCTCGGCGACGCTCGTGAGCGTTCGTCCGTGGCCGAAGGCGTAGGCCCGCAAGCGGAGCATCGCTTCGGCGACGCTTACACCGAGCTGGATCGACACCATGCCTGCGGCATTGTGCGCAACCAGATGGAAGTCAGCGTCGGAGTCAAGTGCCGCAGCCACGCCCCCCAGTGGAGCGCGGGCTTGGGTGTCGAGCACCCACGACGCCACCACGTCAGCGACGACCAACGCGTCGGCATGCTGGTCGTCGCTGAGGTACCCGGGCCGGTCAGCATACAGGCCCAGAGCGCCGAGGCGAACGGAACCTACCCGGAGCGGGAAGGCGAACACCGCCCGAGCGCCGACTTGAAGCGCCGCCGCAGCGAAGGCGGACCAGCGCGCCGCCACCGGGTCGGCAAGGTCTGGCTCGGCAATTACCCGGTCCTGGTTGTAGGCGTCCACGGACGGCCCTTCACCGAGGCTGTACTGCAGCTCCTCGATCATCTTGGTTATCTCGTTGGTCGTACACAACGATCCGTACGCCACTTCCCCGGACATGAGCATCACGCCGGTGCCGTTCACCCCGAGGACGGCAGTCACGGCTTCACACAGCCCACGAGCGGACACCTTGCCCTCGCTGCCGGCCGACAACATGGCGAGGACCCGCTCGTGGCGTTCACCGGCCATGAGGACACCGGCCGGACTCACCGTCACGAGTGCCGCTCGCCACAATGTCGTGTCCATCGACCACCAGGAGCTCCTTTGCTTCGGGCCTGGGTGAAAAGTGGCTTCCGACGGGTTCGGGGTCCGACACCTCCACCAAAAGGGACCAAACGCGCCGCTCGTTTGCGAGGCTACATCTCCGTGAGTCGGCTCCCTGCGAGCGTGACGCCCCGGAAGTACCATCGGCAGGTGAGAGTCATGGGACACCCCTACAACGCCGGTAAGGCCCTCTCTAGGTACCTCCCATCTCATCGTGTGGTGGACTGGGCACAGTGTGCGACCAACATGTCGGCCGGCACGACGATGCGCCGTGCCAAGCTCTCGATCGCATTTCGCATGCTGACAAGCCGGGCCGTCAGGGGCGCAAAGGCTTCGGTGGCATCGCTAGGCGAAGCTCCGCAGGCCGGGACTCACAGCGGACTGCGTGGGAGGCGATCAGCCGGCAGATCCCGACGTCCAAGTGCAGTCCCGACCCTTGTGGCCAGAGTTCGTCGACCTGCCGCCGGCAGTGAGCGGTGGTAAGCTGAAAGCACCGGCTTCGACTGAGTCTCTGTGGGCTCGGCCGACAGCATCGTTGCTCCAGACCCTGGCAGCGTCCACCTCGAGCGCTGTGTTTTAAATGCGCCCAGGAACCTAGGAGTGACGTTGGAAGCTTTTTCTGTTGGCCCGCGGCTCCGTTACAGCTGGAACGACCGGCGAGCCACCGCCGCGGCTGATCGCCAAGACAAACGTAGCGGCGCCACCTGCCCAGACAGCCAGGGTCCACGATGAGTCACCCCGATGCCGCTTCACTACGGGCGTGCCCGGTAGCGCTCTTGCCACGGGATGAGACGTGAGCAACACTAAACGGACGGCTCCCTCTCCCTCCGGGCTGCCCCGCCAACGCCCTCTCCTGCCCGTGCCAACCCCGGCTCCGCCTCGCTGGACGATATGGTTCCTGCCGGTCGGGATTGTGCTGGCACTCATCTTGGTGCTTCACCCAGGAACCAAGGCCCCTCCGACGCGCGCCCTGAGCTACACCGCCTTCGTAAACGAGGTGACCGCGAACAAGGTCACCACGGCGACCATCGCCTCGACGGGTTCGGTCACCGGCACGTTGCGTGGAGGCGAGGCCTACACCTCCCAGATACCCACGGCCTTGAACGACACCGCGCTCCCACCCCTGCTCCGTGCGCACAAGGTACAGGTGACCGGCACCGTCCCCTCCAACAGCTCGCTGTCGAGCGTTCTGAACTTTCTGCTGCCGATGGCCCTAATCTTCGCGGTGTTCATCTGGATCGGCCGTAAGAGCCGCAAGCAGCTCGGCGGAGGCATCGGCGGGATCATGGGCATCGGCAAGTCCAAGGCGAAGGTCTACGACGAAGAGCGGCCCACCACTCGTTTCGCCGACATCGCCGGTTACGAGGGCTCCAAGGCCGAGGTTATGGAGGTCATCGACTTCCTAAAGCGCCCCGACCGTTACGCCGCCGCCGGCGCGGTCGGCCCCAAAGGCGTGCTGATGGTCGGGCCTCCCGGGACCGGCAAGACTCACCTGGCCAGAGCCGTCGCCGGCGAGGCCGGCGTCCCCTTCTTCGCCCTGTCGGGCTCGAGCTTCGTCGAGATGTTCGTGGGTGTCGGGGCCTCCAGGGTCCGGGACCTTTTCGCCGACGCCCGCAAGCGGTCACCGTCGATCATCTTCATCGACGAGATCGACGCCATCGGAGGCCGGCGCGGACCAGGTGGCTTTGGCTCCAACGACGAGCGCGAGCAGACACTCAACCAGCTGCTCTCCGAGATGGACGGTTTTGAGCCGGGCGCCGCCGTGGTCGTCATGGCGGCTACCAACAGGGCCGAGATCCTCGATGCCGCGCTACTGCGCCCGGGACGATTCGACCGGACGGTCGAGATCCCCCTGCCCAACCGAACCGAGCGAACGGCCATCCTCGCCATCCATTCGAAGACAAAGCAGCTCGGTCAGCATGTCGATCTTGATGCCGTGTCACGAGGGACACCGGGGTTCTCGGGCGCAGACCTGGCCAACCTCGTCAACGAGGCGGCGATCAACGCGGTGCGAGCCCGCCGCTCGGTCATCTCCGCTGCCGACTTCGACGCTGCACGCGACCGGCTTCTCATCGGCCGGCGCGACACTTCGAACGCGCTGTTGCCCGAGGAAAAGCACGCCGTTGCCGTCCACGAGGCGGGCCACGCTCTCGTCGCGCTCCTCTCCGAGCACGCCGACCCGGTGGCCAAGGTCACGATCCTGCCCCGCGGTGCCGCGCTCGGGGTCACCGAGCAGCTCCCCATCTCCGAGCGGCACCTCTACCCCGCCAGCTACCTTACCGACACCCTGGCGGTGCGGCTCGGTGGCCGCGCCGCAGAGATCCTCGTCCTAGGAGAGCCCTCGACTGGTGCGTCGAACGACCTGGCCGGCGCGACCGACCTGGCGACGCGTATGGTACGAGAGTGGGGGTTCTCGACCGAGGTGGGCCCGATCGGCTACGGGCCGGAAGGCCCGAGCCGCGACAATCCCTTCGCCGGCCGGCCGTATGCGGAGGAGACCCAGCGCGTTATCGACACCGAGGTGGCGAGGCTCCTCCGCGAAGCAGAGGCCCAAGCGACCGCGGTGCTGCACGCCCACCTCGACATGCTCGGCCGCGTTGTCGAGCTGCTCCTCGAGCGTGAGACCGTCGACGGTGCGGACCTCGCGGCGATCAAGGGTATGCCGGCGCGGACCGTCGGGACCGAAGGCGCCCTGGCACCGCAGGCGGCCGCGATGGCAGCGGCCAAACCCGGGAACGGTACTAAGCCATCCCAACCCGGTGGCAAACCCGGGCACCCCGTGGCCACAAATCCTGCGGGTCCTCAAGTGCGCTCCCGACCATGAGCCCCCTGGTAGCCCTTCAGAGCTCTTCGTTGCTGCTCGCCACGAGGAGGCCGGGCGGGTGCAATGCGCCGCAACCGGAAGACAAGCCCTTGATAGCGAGTGCACGCCTGATACCGACAGGACGCGATCGCACCTGGCCGCTTCGCGCGGGTCGACTGATCCCAGGAACAAGTGGATCGCCACGTCGAACCCTACAACCGGCTTCCTGACGCCGGCGAGGAACGCTTCGGTCACGCCTCGTCACGACGCCCGGCATCGTCCCGGGAATCAAGACGAACCCGCTGCTGCCTCCAGGGCACCCTTCTTCGTGCGGCTGCTCATGGGCTACCTCCTTGCGACGTGCGATCCTTGTCGTGAGCTTCCGATGCCTGTTGGACATGTGTGGCCGGGGGAAGTTGTTGAATCTCGGCTTCGCGACCTCCGCCGCCCTCTCCATCCTGCTCGGTGCGACGCGGATGATCGCGGTCCACGCGGCGGCCCGGCTGAACGGGGCGCGGGTTTTCTGGGCCCGGCACGAGCCTGCTTTATGGCGCACTCGAGCACGATCCTGGCCGATGCCCTTCCCGGAAGACCGCCGTGGCCCCGATCTCGCCGGCGACGGCGTGGCCGTCATCGTGATCGCTTTAGCCGCCCCGCGACCCTGGCCCCCCAACTCCGGGCGAGATAGAGGCCGGCTATTGCGCCCTGTACCATTGTCGATGGTCGTGTCGCCGACGCCGTGGAGCCACCAATATCGATCGGTGGTACCCGGCCCGTTTGCTCTTCAGCACCCAAGTCGTAGGCGCACCCGGAGTTCGGCCGCCTTGCGCCACATCGCCACGGGTAGTAACTTTTGAACATTAGTTACGACTGAGCTTTGCGGCCCGGCCGACGACAACGTTGCCCAAGACCCTGGCGGCGCTGAACTCAAGCGTTCTGCTCGAAAGGTACCCAGGACCAAAGGAACGACGTTGGATACCTACCCTTCGGACCGTCAGGTCGGGATCACCAATAGCTACCGGCGGGACATCGTCGTCGAAGCGGGCGCCACGATCATGGGCCACCAGTTCCATGACAGCTTCGTCTCCGACCCACACCCGATCGATTCCTCTCTGTCGCAGGGCGCGGGGCTACGCTCATCCCCGGGCCCAACCACCCGGCCGACGGGAAGGGCCCCTTCGACGACGACCACCAACTGCCCTCCGGCACCGAAGCGGCCGATCGCACCACCTACGACATTGACAAGTCACGCCTCGCTCGGGCGACGATGCCGGACCTCGTCCGGGGCTCAGGAGGATGGGCCCGGCCCCGCCTCCGGCGGACCGATCGACCAACTGTCGAGGTCTTCTGGGCGGAGAATGGCCGCCGGGTCATGGAGCTTTATATCCGCGCCACCCTGGCCGCATTTGATCGCCACACCAGCAGTGCCAGCCAGGGTGACGCGGCAACCATCACGGTCAGTGGCTGGATTCTGCGAGAGCGCTGATTTGACCCACACGAGCAATAAGGAGTGCAGTTGCCGATGCGACAGAAGACCCTCGCAATGGGTACGGCCTCAGAACGTTGCCCTGGCGCAGCACATCTGCCGGCACGTGGAACGTGCGCCCCTCACAGAAAAGCGATATCTGTTTATCAGCGAGTGCGCGCAATGGTGAGCCAGTGATCCCCCTGGCGGACGTTGTTCCAACTCTCGGAGCCGTCATCAATCTGAACCCCCCTGGTCGCTACATCCACTGGGGGTTCATCTTCCTTTCGGTGGCCAACCTTGTGGTCATCGTTGTTATGTTGATCATCTTCGTCCTGGCGCTGACCCTACCGTTCACCCACAGCCGCCGAACCCACCGCGGCCAAGCCACCGGCAGCCCGCCCGAGGGCACTCCGACCGCCGGTCACGGTTCACAATCCCCCATTGCCGGTGCCGCGTCCGGCACTGTCGTGCAAGGTGTGTCGGACGAAGACGAATACGGCCTCTGGACAGCGAAGGTCCGCAAGGCCTGGCTTCGCCATCTCCCCCCCGAAAAGATGCTGCCGGACAGCCAACCAGCCTATGTGGCGTCGTGGATCTACGTCTTCGGGGTGCTCACGCTCATGTCCCTCACCGTCGTGATCGCCTCGGGCACGGTACTTGCACTCGAGGGTCCGACGTGGTGGCACATCAGCTCGATAGGGCTATTCGTCAACTCGCTGCATCTGTGGAGCGTGGAGTGCTTCTTCGGGTTCATGGCCATCCACCTTTGGGGGAAGTTTTGGATGGCCTCGTGGCGGGGGAACCGTCAGCTCACCTGGATGACCGGGGCGATTGCCTTCCTCATCTCGGTCTTCGAGGGCTTCACAGGATACATTTCCCAAACCAACTTGGATTCCCAGTGGATCGCCTTCGAAGCCAAGGACGCCATGAACGGTGCAGGCATCGGGGCCTTCTTCAATACCATGAACTTCGGCCAGGCGCTGATGTTGCACATCGTCGTCATGCCGCTGGTGATCGGCCTCGTCGTGGTCATACACATCGTGATGGTGCGGTTGCGAGGGGTGGTGCCACCTATCGACGCTCTGCCCGAGCATCTCGGCAAACCGGGAGGGGCCACTTCGAGTATCACCGTCTCAAGCGCAACAAAATCAGCACCTGGCTTCCCGGAAGCGTCGGATTCCGGATCGACCGTGGAAGACGCTGCGGGCTTGGGAGGAGGGTCATGAGCACGGCGAGCGCAACTCCGGGCCGCCACGACGGCACGGCTACCCGACTAACGCCCCGTCAAAAACGTGCGTTACGACGTGAGGCCGAGGCCGCCCCTTGGGAAGGACCCCACCGCCGGTACGACATCTTGAAGGAGGGCGCCATCGCTCTAATGGTGGTGGTAATACTCGTGGCGGTCCTGGCCATCCTGTTCTCCTCTCCCGACGTGCCGCCGGTCACTCTCCAGGCGTGGTCGTCGGCCCAGCCAATCGGGTTCACCCAGATCGCCCTGTCCGAGCTCGAGGGAACCAGCACGTCTGCCACCTACGGGCCGCCATACAACCACGGGTCGGGCTCGGTGCAGGATATCTACGGGGTGTCGATCCAGCGGGCCATCGGGGTGACGGACCCGATCAACCCGGCCAAGGATTTCGTACTCGATCCGCTCGGCACCGTCTCGGGTCAACCGGCGCTGAAAGCAGCCCTCGCGCGCTACGGCAGCGCCGACCAACCGACCCGTCGATCGTGGGATCAGGCCTATGGGCGCGCGCTGTCCGCGGCAAAGATGGTCAATTCGCAACTGGTAGTACCGCCGGGCAACTATGGGCCGGTCGGGACCATGTTGACGAGTTTTCTGTCGATGGCCCGATCCGGTGGCCTCGACGCCCAGCTGGTTGCCCACTCGGCCTTCTACACGACCAACTACACCAATCCGCTCCTCTTCATCGGTGACTCGGCCGTGGCCCAACCATCGAGCTACTGGAACAAGATCGTCACGGCCCAAAAGATGCAGAGCCATCAGTGGGGCATGATGAACGAGACGGGGTCCTGGCCCGGACAGCCCTGGTTGTGGCTGTACGTCATGTGGTATCAGGTTCCGCCCATGTCGACCTCCAGCAACGGGGACGTGGAGGTCATTGCCATCATGACCATCCTCTCCCTCGGGCTGGTATTCGTTCCATTCATCCCCGGCATCCGGGATCTTCCCCGATGGATCCCAGTCCATCGGCTCGTATGGAAGGACTACTACCGCACCTACGGTTCGACGTCCAACGGTCACCCCGGTGGAGCTGCGGCCGCACCGATCGAGAGTACAACAACGGGGGTCGATAACTAACTCGGTACCGTTGTAGTCACCAGGGTCACCACAAGTACCGACAAGAGGATGCGAAGCACGGCCTCGACTCTCCTCCATCGGAAACCGCGTCCGGCTTGCATCCCTTCACCACCAATCTCTCCGGCCCGAGGGGCATCTCGTCATCGAACGTGTGAGGAGTGGGGACTTTTTCTGGCCATCAGCTGGGACTTCTCGGTAGCCACGGACAGGCGCTGATGCCGAGCGCGGTGCTCGAAAGACGCCCAGAGCAAAGGAGCAACCTTGGACAACTGCCCGTCGGGCCGCCAGGTCGAAATCACCTACGAGGACCAGCGAGCGACTGTCGTGGAAGTCGGCGGTGGGATCCGCTGCTACGAGGTCGGCGGCCGATCCGTCTTGGACCCGTATCCAATCGACGCCATGTGCGACGGCGCCCACGGCGCTCCGCTCATTCCTTGGCCCAACCGCTTGGCCGATGGAAAGTACCGATTCGACGGGGTCCAGTACCAAGTAGCACTCACCGAGCCCGAAAAGCACAACGCCATTCACGGTTTGCTCCGCTGGCGAGCCTGGCAGGTGATGCGCTCCTCGACCACAGCGGTGACGATGGGGATCCGCCTGCATCCGATGCAGGGCTATCCGTTCCTCTTGGACGTCGAGGTGAACTATGCCCTCGGCGGCGACGGGCTGACGGTGACAACCACCGCCACGAACCCCGGGGTTCGCCCCTGTCCCTATGGCGCGGGCCAGCACCCTTACTTGTCCCCGGGGACCGGTCTTATCGACCAGTGCACACTGCAGCTCGAAGCCGGCGCTCGCATCGTAACCGACGACGAACGCCAGCTGCCGATCGGCACCGAGGCCCTCGATCGCACCTCCTACGACTTTTGCAAGCCACGCCTCCTCGGTGCTACGAAGCTTGACACCGGCATCACCGACCTCGTCCGCGACGCGAGTGGCCGAGCCTGGGTGCACCTCTTGGGAACCGACGGAAAGCAAGCTGCGCTCTGGGTTGACCGGAGCTACCCGATCATCCAGCTCTATACCGGCGACACCCTCGCACCCGAACGACGACGGAAGGGCCTCGCCGCCGAGCCCATGACGTGTCCGCCCAACGCCTTCGCAAGTGGCGACGGGCTGACCAGGTTGGAACCCGGTCAGAGTGTGTCCACGGTCTGGGGGGCGCGCCTCACCTGAGCGAGACGTAACCGAAGCCAGCCGACATCCCGGTCGTCCTTGGGGATACCGAGGACCTCGCCCGGAATATGACCTTCGGGCGATGCCGCGGCGGAAGCAGCCATTCACAGGCTCGCATGCCGGTTCGCCTCAGTGCGCTCCGGGATTCTCCTTCCCCATGGAATCGAAGAGCTGGGTGGCGGCCAGGGCGTTGAACGGCAGGGCCACGTTGTACTTGACACCTTCGAGGAAGGCGGACTTCAAGTCTTTGAGCAGCACAGCCAGGGCGGTCTCCGCCGTCCAGTTCTCGAATTCGGACCACTTGCGTACGACCCAGCTGTCGCCGCTGCTGGCCTTCAGGAGGTTCAGATTCTCCTGCTCGGGCAGCTTGTAGTGCTCGCCCAGCTTCAACCCCTCGGACACGGCGTTCATGGTTATACCGAGGATCATGGTGTTGACAAGCTTTGCAACCTGGCTGTTGCCAGGATTCTCGACGTAGTAGAAGGTGTGGGAACCCATCGCATCGCAGTATGGCTTGAAGGACGTGAAGATTGCTTCGTCGGCGGAAGTCATGATCGACAGCGTGCGGTCATGAGCGCCCGACGCCCCGCCACTCACCGCAGCACTGATCAGCTTCAAATCGCTTTGCCCTTCGATCTTCGCGCCCAGGGTGCTCATCACGACGACCGTCATCCCTTTGGTGCGCCCCGACAACAACCCGTCGTGGCCGAACAGGATTTCCACGTTCGGGGGTAGTCCCGGACCATCGAGATCATCGCCTCGTCAGCCTGATCCGCAACCTCTCTCACGATCTGCACCATGGTTATTCCGGCCGCGCCCGCCTTTTCGTAAACGCCCTTGAAGGCGTCGTAGCCCAGCATCCGGGAGATATTGACTACGGTTGACAGGCCGTCGAAATTCTCCCTCACCGTCGCAGACAAGGTGGAGAAACCGCGATAAGGGATGTCCAGCCTTGAACTGAGCTTCTCGTTTAAAGGCACGTCTTCGGGGATTTCCCTGTAAATGTATTTTGGGGTCCTTGCAGGCCCTCCCCGCTTGCCTGCGCCGCCCACCAGTTGACCCCTCGGCCACTCCGACGATCACGACGGGGCGCGAAACGACGCTCGATGGGCGGCGTGCTTTCGGCAAAGCCTTGTTGCTCCTAAACCGCCGCCTTGGATCCTCCGTCGATAGCTATCGTCTGCCCGGTGATCGACTTCGCACTGTCAGAAGCGAGGAACAGCGCCAATGCGGCAATGTCGTTAGGATCGACGAAGCGTTTGATGGATTGCAGACTCAGGGCATCGGCGGTGACTTCGCCGAGGCTGCGTCCGCTGGCATCCGCGCGGCCTTGCAGAACACGGCGGATTCGGTCACCCTCCACTGCTCCGGGGGCGATGGCGTTGACGCGGACTCCGGCGTCACCGAGCTCAGCGGCCAACGTCTCGGTAAGAGCGATCAGCCCGCGCTTGGTAACAGCGTAGGGGCTTCGGTCCGGGTAGGCGAACCTTCCACCGAGCGAACTCATGATGATGACGACCCCGGCGTCGGACCTTCTCAAAAGCGGGATTGCCAGTCTCGTGACATTGAACGTGCCGGTCAGGTTGACGCCGAGGACCGCCTCCCACTGGTCGGGGTCCATCTCCTCCACCGGGGAGGTGGGCCCGGAAATCCCGGCGTTGTTCACCAGCACATCGATCCCGCCGAGCGCCGCGGCAGCGGCCTCCACGAATGCCTCGATCGAAGATCGGTCCGACACGTCGCAGACGGTCGCCGTGATCGACGGGTTTCCTTCCGTAGCCTCGCGCAAAGCCTTCTCGTTGATGTCGCAGATGTACACCCGGTCGCCGTTGGCGGCGAAGGCTTTCGCCACTGCAAGACCGATGCCGCTTGCGGCAGCGGTCACGACGACGCGTCTCTCGTTGTTCATTTCCATCCTCTCCTCTTGCCTATCTTCTTATCGTTGAACTTGGCACTTGTCATGTAATCTCGAGGCCACCGATTTAGTCCAGTCTGTTCGGTCAGTTCGGTTCGGCGCGGCGCCACGTCAAGACAGAGTTGACGGTCTGTCCGCTCGATTGGATCGGCGCCACGGTTCCCAAGTGCAAGATGTCACCATCGACTTTCACTCGCCGCGGTTGGGTTTGGCCGGTCCAGTCGGGGAACAGCGATACGAACATGGAATGGGTGAGGGTCTGGGTCTCTTCGTCAACGTGGAACGGACCCGAGTAGGCGATGTAGGAGGTCCCCTCCTCCCGGTACTCCTCCGGGGTTCCTGCGAACCAGTCGCCCGAGGCGAAGTTCGGCCGGTCGGGCTTCGACAGCTGGGCGGACATGTACCCGTCCGGGGTGTACATGATGATCCCCTTGGGCTCGTGTCCCAGCGGC
>JAKACA010000073.1 GCA_021796455.1 Actinomycetes bacterium | reverse complement strand
GCCGACAACGAACCCGCTCGTAAGCGAAGCGCAGCTTGGGGAGCCTCCACCGCCTCCTGTCGCCACGGCTCGTATTGCTGCCTGCGAGGCTTGCGCAGGGGCCAAGACCGCGCCGAGCGCGATACAGCTGACAGCGGCGAACACGCGACCTAGAAAACGTGCCACTTTCTCCTCCTCAGATAGTCGGAACTGCCTCACGAAGAACTGCTTCACAAGAAGGTGACCACCCGAGCAAGAAGCACCGCCCCGCGCAGAGAGTGAAAATCACCCCAAGTGTTCTCGGCACGTGCCGCGCGAACCTTTAGGGGTTTCTTGGGAAAGCTTCTTGGGCTGGTGCCGCGCTTCGCGCAGCCTTGCGACGCAGGCGTGGGCGAGCTATCAGGAAGTGAAGTACCAGGTCGACGGTCGGTAGTTGGCATAGGGGCTGAGCGGGTACCAGCCAGCGAGGTTGCCCTTCGCGACGACGATCTCGTAGTCGGCCACCGGCCACCACAATCCTGCGACCTGTTGCTGCTGGTAGTCCTGGACTTTGTAGAGATAGCTCAGCCCGGGGCGGTCGTAAGCGAGGTTGAGCAGGTGCTGCTCCGTGGTCGAGTCATAGCCGCCGCCCCAGTAGTTACCCTTCGCGAACTCCACTCCCGCGGTCGGGACGATGACATACTGCCCGAAGTCCTCCTGCGCGGTGTAAAGCGCGAGCCCGTAGTCACAGGGCCCCGGAGGACAGACCCCGGCGACTGAGAACATCGTCGTCTGGGTCTCGCCGGCGAGGGTGACCCCGATGCCCGCGCTCGCAGCTGCTGTCGCAAATGCCTCGACCTGTTGGAGGAGGCTCTCAACCCCGGTCGAGTACATGAAGCGAAGCTGGAGGGGCCTGTTGCGCGTGATTCCAGCGCCGCAGTCGTTCGAGGCTACGCCCGGCCGCTCGCAGCGGTCGACCCCCCCGGCGCTCCCGACCCAGCCGTGAGCAGCAAGCAGCCGCCTGGCTGCCGCGATCGAGTACGGGTAGGGGTCGTGTCGAAGTGCCGGGCTGACGTAGCTCGACCCCGGGTAGTCCGGCGCCGCGCCGTAGTCGAGGAGACCATGTCCATGCAGCGTCGCGGAGAGATAGAGCGTCTCGTCGACGAGGTGCTGGAGCGCCTGTCGCAGGTAGAGCTGGGCTACGAGGGCCCGATCCGGCCCGGTGTAGCCGAATTCCGCCATGTTGCTGTAGAAGACCCGCCACGGCTTGACCCTATAGCCGGCACGTTCGAGAGTCGCGGTGAGCCGCAGCTCGCCGGGGGACAGGTAGCCGAAGTCAACGACTCCGGACCTGACTGCGTCGAGCTCTGCTGCGTCCGAGGCGAAGCTGTAGACGTCGTAGCCGGAGAGATACGGCTTTTGCGGACCGGCAAAGCGCCTGTTCGCGACAAATGCAGCGTAGTAAGTCGTCGGGTTGTAGGCCTTTATCCTCCAGGGTCCGTCGACGACCTGCCAGAGCGGGTTCGTCGCGTACGTGGACAGATCGCTCGACTGATCGTAGAGGAAGGTGTACACGGCTCTGGCGCCCGCCGGCGTGGCCGCGTCGTTGCCGACGCGGCAGGAAAGGCAGGTCTTGTCCCAGGCCTGGCGCGGCAGCGGGTAGATCCACGTGAGCTGATTGCCGGTGAACCAGACGGGGTTGTAGGAGTGCTTGAGGTAGAGGCGGAACCGATACTGGCCCAAGTAAGAGATGCGCGAGATGTCGTCGGGCATCCTGCCTGGGATATAGGGAGCGTACCGGCCGCTCTTTGCACCGGCCGCCTCGAGCTCGAAGAAGAACCTGACGTCGCTCGTCGTGACGGCCGCTCCATCCGACCAGCGGTAGCCGCGCTTGAGATCGACCGTCACCACCGTGTCGTGGGCGGAGAAGACGGGAGGATATGCGAGGGAGACGCCTTTGTTGATGCCCGTCGTGCCTGCACCGCCAGCGAAGTAAAGCGGGCGCCACATCCCGCTCTCGATGTTCGAGTCGTAGTTCTCGTAGTTGACTTCGTTTTGCAGGGGCAGCATCCAGCTGAAGTTGTCGCCGACCGGCAGCGCGTAGCTGGCGACACCTCCCCTGACGCGCCCGCCGCCGCCTCCTTGATGGGCCGTCGCAGTGGTAGCCCCACACGCCGCGAGCAGCAGCGTGCCCGCGACGACGAACGCGGCCACGGCAATCGACTGGGTCCGTGCTCTTCTCCGATCCGCGCGGCTGAGGTGGCGAAGACGGTCCGGCTCTGGAGGCCTCGAGCGGCGCGACCCTCGAGCTTGCAGTTGCCTGAGCGCGGGTGCGAACCGTGTTCGCCGGCGAGACTCGGTTCCCATGGGTGACGTCCCTCCGCTAGTGCTAGCTAGATCAGGTTCGACAGGTCTTTCTCAGCCCGGCTATTGCGGGCACCCTGCGTCACTGCTGTGATCGTACCATCTGCCGCGGCGGGGGCCTTCTGCTATCAAGAGCACTGATGGTGGTCATTTGATCACTGATGGTGGTCAGGGTTCCGCCAGACGTGCTAGTGTCCTTGGAAATGGCGGATGATGGGAGACGTGACGTGAGAACGCACCGAGACGTGGTCAGATCAGTGTGGGCGTGGAGGGCCGGCATCGGCGCGTGTGCTCTCGCAGCCGTCCTTGCGGTTCCTGCAACTGCGGGAGCTCAGCAGCTGCACTCAGCCAGCAGGCACGCGGGCTCGTCCCCGGTAGTGGCGGGCCGTCGCCATGGAGGGGC
This sequence comes from Actinomycetes bacterium, assembly GCA_021796455.1. Classification (GTDB taxonomy): domain Bacteria; phylum Actinomycetota; class Acidimicrobiia; order Acidimicrobiales; family Bog-793; genus JAKACA01. The sequence continues at coordinate 11,939 of JAKACA010000073.1, read as the reverse complement.
TCAAAAGCGGGTCCACTTCTCGCTGAACGGGCTGGTCCAGTCCGACAGCAACGGACTGCTCGGCGTGTATGTCGCGCGTGGCGAGATCGGTGGCAGGCACGTCCGCAACGTGGTCGAGCATGTGATCGTGGACAAAGCCAGCCACAAGGCGAAGCCGGCTAGATCGAAGCACGCTGCAAGCGCGACCGTCTTCGCCCGTGCGGGCAAGGGCACGAGACCCATTGTCGTCGGCGACATCGTTCACCTGAGCGGTACCGTCGATCAGAGCGGCGACAGCCAGACGCTCGATGCCACCCACGAGAACATCGTGAACACCCGCTCGACCGGCGTCTCCGGCACGATCGTCTCTGTAGCGGGCACCACGATCGACATCTCTCCCACCACTGCAGGAACAGGTGGGGACAACAGCCAAGGTGACGGCATCGCCGTCGATGCGAGCCAGGCGACGGTGCTTCTCGATGGCGTGTCATCCTCGGTAACGTCGCTCGCCACCGGCGAGACGGTCGCTGTGATCGGCGAGAAGAACGACGGGACAATGGTGGCGACGACGGTTCTCGCGTACGACAATGCCCCCGCTGTCGCGCTCGGCCACATCAGCGCGATAAGCGGCAGTGTGCTCACCCTGACGGGTCGCGGCGACTCCGGCGCGGTGACATCGGTAGATTCGACCTCGGCGAGCATCTATTTGAACGGAGTCGGCGGGAGCGCCGTGAGCCAGCTACAGGCGGGCGATCGAGTGATCGCGCTCGGAACTGCCGGGAGCAACCCGCTTGCGGCCAGCGCCATCCTCGCTTTCAACAGCGGCGACCAGCATCCGACGGGCGACAACAACGGCGATCAAGGTAACCAGTTCCAGGTCGTTACTGGCACGGTCGCGTCGATCTCCGGTACCACGATCACAATCACCCCCACTCCTTCCAGCGCGAGCAACAGCAACGACGGCGATGGCGGCAGTAACCGCGGCAGTGGCATTGCTGGCGGCCACAATGCCACCGTCAAGGCGAACGACCAGGGCAACGGCTCCATGACAGTAGATGCGAGCCAAGCGACCGTCCTGTTCGACGGCAGCGCGTCGTCAGTTGGAAGCCTCGTCTCCGGCGACGTCGTCGTCGTCGTCGGCACCCGCGGCGACGGCACCATGACTGCGGCGACTGTGCTCGCATACGATGCCACGTCGGCGATCAGCATTGGCACTCTCACCTCAGTGACCGGGGTGACGCTAAATCTCCGGACCGGTGACAATGAGTCCACGGTCCCGAGCTCAGTCAACGGCGGCGGTGCCACGATCTACCTCGACGGTGTTGCCGGCGCAACGGTTGGTCAACTGCAGCCTGGCGATCTCGTCATAGCCGTTGGCACAACGCTTGCTGGCACGCTCAACGCCGTCGCGATCGTCGCCTTTGACCAACAAGGAGACAACTGAGCTAATCGCTCCGCCTCGGCTGCGTGGCGGTGCTCAGCCTGGAGGCTCTCGGACCTGTTTCGCTGTCGCAGTATCGCCGAGAATGCGTCGTTGCTGCTCTTCAGGCGCTCATGGGAGAGCCGGATGGCGAGCAGATTGCGGATGCGCAAGAGGACCTCGTCCACGTCGACGGGCTTCGTCAGATAGTCGTTGGCGGCAGCGGCCAGGGCATCCTTCAGAGTCTGTCGCCTCGCATCTGCCGTAAGCACGAGAACGGGTAGGAACTCCGACGACGGAGTCCGCTCGTGCAGCTCCCGCTACGAGAATGCAGCACTGTGCAAGCACCGAGACCTGCGTCGCCGTCGCCATAGCAGTACCGACCGTGCCTAACTCTCTCCTGCAGCTTTCTCCTTCTCGGCATGCCGAGCCATGACCGGTCGTTCCTCCGCTCGAACAGTCAGCACTTGCACACTTGCCAGAGCCGCGCGGTCCCACGCGGCGGGATCTGACGGAGAGCTGCCCATGTCGGCCAAGAGCTCAGAGCCCGACCGGCAACTGCAGCTGCAGTCGCTCCGCGCTCTGTATCGCGTCCGCCGCCACGTCGTTCCTGACACGAAGGCTGTGCAAGAATACGATCTCCGCGGCCCTGCTACCCAAGGTGGCGTGCTCGAGGAACGCTACTGGAGTCCGGTCAACTCGCCGGTCCTGACCAAGAGCGGCGAGCTGCTGTGCCCGATCGTGCGCCGGGTCGAGGACGAGTTCGTACCGCGCATGGGCCACGAGCTACGAACGCCCCCGGAATGCTGTCAGCATCACCGCGGAGGATGCGTGCGGCCTGCACGTGCAGGCCGATCAAGAACGGCTCAAGCGGATGCTGCTCAACTTGTTGAGCAAAGCCGTCAAGTTCAACCGCCAGGACGGCACGGTCTCGGTCAGCTGGAAGCAGGGCGCCGCGGGGCGGCTCCTCCTCAAGGTGTCAGACAGCGGCATCGGGATGACTCTCGAGCAAATGGGCCGCCTCTTCGAGCTGTTCGATCGCCTCGGTGCCGAACAGAGCGAGGTCGAAAGCACCGGTCTCGGCTTGGCGTTGTCGAGGAGCCTGGCCGAGGCGGTGGCGGGGTCCCTCACAGCCAAGAGCACACCCCGGGAGAAGGGAGCGTCTTCACCCTCGAGCTCGGTCTCGCCGAGCCGGAGGTCCTTCGTTACGAGAGCGAGTCGCGAGCTCAAGCCGAGTCAAGAACCCAAGGGGGAGAACTGCCGGCTGCTCTGCATCGAGGACGGCCTCCCTAATCTCCTCCTCATCCAGATGATACTTGCCTCGCGTGACACCGTGGAGCTGAGATCGGCGAAGCAGGGTTGGATGGGGATCGACCTCGCTCGCGGGCACCACCCGCGACTCATCCTGCTCGACCTGCACCTCCCCGACAGACCAGGTGAGGCAGCCCTCCGAGAGCTCGGCCGGGATCTGCGGACCGCGGACATACAGTCGTCGTCATGTATGCGGATGCGACACCGACCTCGGTGGAGCGCCTGCTCGCGACAGGTGCCCGCGAGCACCTGACTAGACCGCTCGACATGGAGATGTTCCTTCCGGCGGTCGATCGGTTGCCGACTTGACCAAGCGGCCTAGCGCTTCGCTCACGCCGAATGGGAGCCCTCGTGGCCGCGGCGCTGCTTGGTCATGTACATGGCTTGGTCGGCCCGGCGCAAGAGCGCGCCAGCGCTCTCCATCCCATCCCAGGTGGAGACGCCGATAGAGGCCGAAGCGCCTTCGGGAAGCGCCTCGGCGAGGCGTCTCGCGAGCCGTCGGATGCCCGCCTCGTCCGACCCCGGCGCGAGGATGCCGAACTCGTCGCCGCCAAGTCGAGCAAGGAAATCCCCGCCGTGCCGGATGGTCTCTTGCCAGCGCTGCGCGACATCTTGGAGCAGCAGGTCGCCGGCGCGGTGCCCTCCCCGGTCGTTCACCGCCTTGAAGGCGTCAAGATCGATCATCGCGACCGAGAGCGGCTGACCGGTTCGCCGTGACCGTTCCAGCTCCTCCTCGAGGCGCTCGTCCCAAGAGCGCCGGTTGGCGCACCCGGTGAGCGAGTCGTCCCCCGCAGCCGATCGCAGCACGCTCACGAGGCCGAGCACGATCGCGCCCGCTACCCCGGCGGTGCCGAAGACCCCGCACCACGCTTGGATGGGAGCGACCGTCACTGGGCCGAAGGCGAGAACCAGGGTGTAAGCGGCCCCGGCGGCAGCTGCGTGCGCCAGTGCGCCAACGGGACGGAAGTACAACGCGGCGAACAACACGACCCAGATGTACAGGTCGGCGAATGGGACGTGACCGGTCACACCGACGACGATTAAGACACTCGCGCAAAGAGTGCCCATACCGGCATCCACATGCAGGGTCCATCGCGGAAGGCGCCTGCCAGAGGTGATCCGAATGGTGGCTCCGATCCCGCTGAGACCGGCGATGGCGAGGAGGCTGACGGCCGAGGGACGATGCCAGTGGCCGGCAAGAAGCGCCGCGACCGCCGCGACAGCCCCACCAATCCAAAAGATGGCCGCGGCGCCGCTTGGGTGTGAGAGCAGCCCACGAGCCCTCCTCGCCACGCGGGACGCACGCGAGCCGGACGACCCCATGCTCATTCGCGGGGGTGCGCTGTAACGGCCATCGTCGCCCGGGCCGCCCGGCCGGGCCACGTCACCGACAAGCCCCAGCATGCCGCGGTCGCGCCGCGCCCTCCTCACAGGTCGTTCCGCGATCCGATTCGGCTCTTCCACCAGCCTTGATTATCGGTACGCTCGGTGGGTTACTTAAGCCGTCCGACGTAGACGAGCCAGCGTACGTCGCCCGCCAACTCCCCCCCGGGGCTGACTGACCTACGTCGAGCCAACAGATAGGATCTCGTATCGACGTGTGTCGATGTACCTGTGCCTCGGCTCGGCCTGACGCAGGCGACGGTGAGCCTCCACCTGAAGAGGTTCCTCGCTGTCGGGCTACTTAACGGGAGGAAGTGGTGAACGTCGGCCCACTACTCGCTTAAGGTCGAAGGGCTGGCCACCGAGGGACTTCCCGAGGCCGCCGTGCTCGCGAGTCTCGGGTGCGGCAACCCGACGGCCGTAGCCGACCTGCACCCAGGGGAGACAGTGCTCGACCTCGGATCGGGCGGCGGCATCGACGTGCTGCTCTCGGCCAGGCGCGTCGGGCCGTCCGGCAAGGTGTACGGGCTCGACATGACCGAGGAGATGCTCCGGCTCGCCGGGAAGAACCGCGATGAAGCCGGCGCCAGCAACGTCGAGCTCCTGAAGGGGTACATCGAGGACATCCCGCTCCCTGCGAGCACCGTTGACGTCGTCCACCAGCAACGCGATCCCCCAGGAGCAGCTCGGGTGGCTCTTCACGCCCTTCGAGCACCTCGGCGCCGCCGACAAAGGCCGCAAGGTGGCTGAGCAGGGCGTGCTCCTCACTCTCGCTCTCGACCCCGAGGAGATCCCAGCTCGTTGCTTCGGCCATCGAGACCGATGGCGTCCTGTCGCTCACGTGGGGCCTTTGCTCCCCCTTCGGCACGGGCGCGTGCCGCGCCCGCTGAGCGGGACCTCGCCAGCAGCGACCCCGGCATCTAGCCGATCAGCAGCTCCATCACCTTGTCATGGGCCGATCCCGGCACCAGGTACGAGCAGAGCTCGGAGAAGGCGGACTGGAACGACGGCTCCTCGTGCGCCGCGCGAAAGCGGGTCCAATGCTCGTCGAGGCTGTCGAAGTCGGCCTCGGCCCAGACCTCGTTGAGGTCACCGAAGACGGTCACGAAGAAGCGATAGGTGGGCAGCTCCAAGCGGGTGGCCACCTCGTTGAAGGCTGCAGCGGCACCGAGGAAGCTCTCGAACTTGCCCAGCTGGACGAGGGCCCGAAGCTGATGTTTGAACATGTGGCCTCTCCGGGGACCTGAACAACAGCGCGAGCGGCGCTGAAACCCCGCAAGAAGACAGCCTACCGCGTAGCATGGAACAGAAGTGGCTGTGACTCGCGTCACCTTGGGGGTGCTTGGGGGTTTCTCGGTAGCACGGGACGGGATGCCGCTCGCGCACCGGCTCTCGGCTCGAGCCGAGGCACTCGTCGCCTACCTGGCCCTGCGCCCCGACCAGCCGAGCGGCCGGAGCTCGCTTGCCGGGCTGCTCTGGCCGGACTCCTACGAGGAGCAGGCGCGGACGAACCTCCGCAAGGCCCTCCATCAGCTGCGGCGCCAGCTCCCCGAGCTGGCGGAGGAGATCGGCGCGGCCGGGCGTGACCTGTTCTGGCGGGGAGGGGGGCCGTGCGAGGTGGACGCGTGCGCTTTTCGCTCCCTCGCCGGCCTCGGGACGCTTGCCGCCTTGCGCAGCGCCGCCGCCGCTTACAAGGGGCCACTTCTGCCTGAGCTCGAGGACCCGTGGGTCGTCGAGGAGCGGGAAGTGCTGGGAAGGGAGCACCGCCAGGTGCTCGTGGCGCTCGTCGAGATGCTCGAGAGCCGTGGCGAGTTGCGCGAGGCGCTCGAACGGATCGAGACGCTCGCCGCAGTCGATCCCTACGCCGAGGATCCCTACCGGCGGGCGTTCGCGCTGGCAGCGCGCCTCGGCGATCGTGGTGCCCTCGAGGCACTGTGGCAGCGGTGCACCGCAGCGCTTCGCGAGCTGGACAGCGAGCCGAGCGCGCCCACTTGGGGCGCCTACAAGGAGGCTGCCTCCCTTGTCACGGCGCGGCGCCCGACGGTCAGCGACGCAAAGCCGACATGGGGCGAGCGGCGCGACGCGAGGGAGCAGGAACTGCTCGTAGGGCGCGGCGAGCAGCTTGAGCGGCTCCGGCACTGGCTCGGCGGCGCAGCATCGCGGGTCCTCGTCGTCCACGGGGTTCCAGGCGTCGGCAAGAGCGCCCTCTTGCGAGCCTGTGCCCGGGCATTGCAGGCACAAGGGCGCGTCCACGCCCTTGTGGACGGGCGGCGCATGCCAGCGACACGGGCGGGACTCTGGCAAGCCCTCGGGGTCTCGAGCCATGCCGAAGCGCTGGCGTGGGCCAACGACTCGGAGGCGGTGGTCCTCCTCGACGACTTCGAGGACCTCGCGCCTCTCGGTGCGTACCTAGCGGGCGAGCTGATGCCGGCGCTCACCGACGGGGTGCGCCTCGTGCTCGCGACGCGGGCGCGCGGCGCCCTGCCGTGGGAGACAGGCTCGCCTTGGTGGGAGCTCGTCGAGGAGATGGAGCTCGAGGGGCTCACCGAGGACGAGGCGCGTGAGTATCTCGCGCGCCGAGGGATCGAGCGCCCGGAGCTCGCCGAGCAGGTGCTCGCCCGCTTCGGGTCGACGCCGCTGGCGCTCTGCCTGGGGGCCGACCTTGCCCTGCAGCGCCGGCTGGAGCCGCTCGAAGCGCGGCCCGCGTGGCACGAGACGGTCTCGACCCTCGCCGAGGCGTGGCTGCGTGACGTCCGCCCGGAGCGCCTGCGCGAGCTCCTTTTCGCGGCGAGCGTGGTGCGCGAGGCCGACCAGGAGCTGCTCAGCGCCCTTGCCGGCCGACCGGTCTCCGGTGCCGAGTTCGCTCAGCTCGCCGGGCTCGATGCTGTGCGGGTGACCGAGCACGGCGTGGCGCTCGACGGGGATCTGCGCCGCTTCCTCGCCGAGGACATCGCCTGGCGGGCGCCTGAGCGCAGCCGGCAGGCCCGCCTCGTCGCCCTCGAGGTCTACCGGCGCCGGATGGCCTGCGCCGCCCGAGGCGAGCGCGAGCGACTGGCGGCCGAGCACCTCTTTCTGAGCGGTGACGCCATCTTGCAGGATCTCCTCTTCTGCCCCGAGGAGCCGCGCGCGGTCGACGGCGGACCCGGCGGACCCACCGACATCGAGGAGCTGGAGGAGGTCCTGCACACCTGGGGCGATCAGCGCATGGACACGGTTCGGCCCGCCGAGATGATCGCGGCCACGCGGGCGATCATCGCCTACCGGGGCACCGTGCTGCGCCTGCTGCGCCGCCGCAACGACCGGGCCCTCGTCGGCTTCGCGGCCGCCGTCCCGCTGTGTGGCGAGGCCATCGGCCTCCTCCTACGCCACCCCGGGATCGCCCCCTATATCGAGTGCCGTTGGCTTGGGCGTCGTGACCTGCCTGAAACGCCCGAGGAGAGCCGCTCGTTCCATTTCACCCACGCCGCCTACCGCGACGAGCGCGTTGGGGGGACCCGGGCCCGGCTCATCCGCGAGCTGATCGGGCTCCTCGCCGGGGGCGGCGCCTACTCGTTGTCGACCTCGGACCGCGAGTACCAGGCGCTCGCCGAGACCCTCGGGTTCCGGCGGGTCAGTGAGGTCCGCCATACCCTCTATGGCCGCCATCATCCCTGCGAGCACTACGAGCTCGACCTCACCGAGGTGGGCTTTGCCGGGTGGGTCGACGCCCTGTTGCGCCCGTCCCTGCTCCCGGTGCCCCCAGGGCGCGCAAGCCGGCACTGACGGGCCACCCCGGCCGGCGCGCTCGCGGCACGCTCCAGGTGCGCTCGAGCACCGAGCCCGCCCGAGAACCGACCGCACAGAACAGGGAACGATCCGGGAACGCACCCTCCTTACCATCTGCGCATGGCAGCACCTTGTGCCCTCGCCAGCGACATGTGCGCTGGGTGTTTGAGCCAGGCTGCTGCGCTGACACAGAGAGCCATATCCAGAATCCAGGGAGGCAAGATGGTAACAACGATTAGGAGGACGCTTGTGCCAACGCGGACAAGGAGCAACAGGTGCCGTGCGCTCCTCAGCTGCGCTGTGTTGGCACTCCTTGGTGGCGTCGGCCTGCTGCGGGCTCCGGCGGACGCCGCTTATGCTGCTAGCCTCGGCGCGCCGCGGGGCACCTGCGTGCAAGCCGGCGCATCGAAGCTGACGGCGAGGCTTGTGGCCCATGCCCACGAGACGATCACGGGGGTCGTCAGGGCGAGCGGCTGCGACATAGGCATCTACGTGCCGCCGGGTGCCAGTGGCGCCGTCATACGCGACGCCACGGTGACCGGGGCGCTCGACCAGGGCATCCTCGTGCAGGACAGCAACAGCGTCACGATCGAGGACAGCATAGTCACCGGGAACCTCGTCCGTCCTGAGCTGTGCCCGTTCCCGCCAGCGAAACCGAAAGGCCCCTGTATCGTGGACGCGAAGGCGGTCGAGCTCGTGGGCAGCTCCCACTCCGTCATCGAGGGGAACACGATCGCCGACAACATGGGAGAAGGCGGTATCGGGGTCTTTGACGACGGCACACAAAGCCCCGGAACGCTGGGGAGCGGGCATCTGCTCCCCGCCATGGACAACCTCGTCGAGCACAACGTCGTCGTCAACAACCCCCGCGGCTGCGGCATCGTCGTCTCCACCCATGTGGTGGGCGAGGCTGTCATAGGCAACCAGATCATCGACAACGTGAGCGTGGGTAACGCCGAAGGAGTCGTCGTCGCAGACAACATGCCGCACACCGAGCTGGCGGGCACCGTGATTCGGGGCAACGTGGCAACCGACAGCGTGGCACCCGGCATCGTGTTGAACTCGCTCGCGCCTTTCGACGTCGTTTCTGGCACGCTCGTTGAAGACAACCTCCTGAGCCGCAACGGTGGCCTGCCCCCCTTTGAGCACCTTCCGGGCTATGTCCCGAAACCCACCGGCGTGATCGTGGTCACAGCTGAGCTGCCCCCCGGCACACCGAAGGGAACGGTCGCCCCCCTGCAGCGGGGCGTCCGGCTGGTCGGCAACATCATCACCAGTGAAGGCTGGGGGATCTGGAGCACGCCACAGAACCACCTGACCGTCACGGGGACAGTGGAGCAAGGAGTGACAGCGAACAAGACGTGAGGCCGGCCCGAACATCGGTGCTGAACCGCTCCGCCCAGCCGGTGTCGGCCCGAAGCGGCACCACGAAGCCCACGTGCTTCGCGTCCGCGGCACAGAGGTTCTCCAGATAGCCGAGCCCCGAGTCGGCCACGACGACCAAGCCCGCAGGCAGTGTCTCGGCGAGCATCTCGATCGCAGCCACAAATGCCGGCGCTCGCTGCTCGATCCGTCGTGCGGCCGGAAGTAGACGGCCACTCCCGCCTTCGTCGAGGCCTGCAGGGTCTTGACCTTCCTGGCGATGGTCAGGTCCGCTGCCCAGCCTTTCTTCACGAGAGCGGAGCCCTCGTAGGCGCCGGCGAAGCGGACCGCGGTGAGATCGAGGTGCAGGCGGCTGGCATCGACGAGGGCCGGGAGCTCGCGGACCGTGTTCACCATGAGCTGACCACGGACCTCTTCGACCACGGGGGCGAGCGCTTCGAGGGCCCGACCGAGCCGGTCGCCGTTCAACAACATGGCCGGGACTCCGAGTAGCTCGGCGATCGCGGCGGAGGATGCCCACCCGGCGATGTCATAGAGCGGCGCCGGCGCGCACAGCCGATTGGCGACGAGCACAGCGATCACCTCGCCGTGGGTCAGTTGTGACCGGCCGCGCCTCGGCACGAGGCGATCGACGAGGCTCGAAGGGCCAAGCCGGCAGAGGTAGTGCTGGACCATAACCAGCGGGCCCACCACGCGTCGGGTGCCGGTCTGGGGCGGGTCGAGGCGAGCGAAGGAGGCTGCGAGTTGGTCGAGTTGGCCCGACGCCTTCAGCTTGTCCTCGCGTCCGAGCGTGCGAAGCACCCGGTGGCGACCTGGCCCTGCTCGTTGCGGGAGGCCTCGACCAGGCGCAGGTGCACGTAGTGCCGACCACCCTTGCGCACGGTGTGCTTCTTCACGTACACGCTTGCTCGCTTTCCGTTCGTTGGCCCTACACGATTCCAGCCGAGAACAGATTGCAAGCATGTCATTCAGGCAGATATTGCGCCACAGCTCGACAAGAAGTTGCTCCTACTCGACGACCGGAGCGTCGTGCCTGAACTGGTGACGATACGGCAGGAAAGCGCAGCTCAGTCAGGGCGCGCGGAAGCACCCCACGGGCGAGTGATCGCGTCCTTGACCGGTCCGGGCGCGGCAAACGGGGCTTGCTGGGTTTCAATGATGACTCGTTGGTCCGCCGCGCTGTGCACTCATCGGCCACGACGCCCTCGGCCCTTCTCATAGGGCTCAGCACGAGAGTTGAGAGGAGCGCTATGACCGTCGAGAGCCACGTCGCCAGGCGTGCATCACTAGCGTTGAGCGGTGGTCGCTGTGGCTGAGACCGGCGGCTCTTGGGTAGCCGACGACGTGCTGCCGCATCTCTTTTACCGTGGGCCCACTGTTTGCGGTTCGCTGGGAACCAACTGGTAATCTATTCCCATGAAGGCTTCTATCGACTCAGTCGGGCGTGTCGTGGTCCCGAAGCCGCTGCGTGACGCCCTGGGCCTCCAGCCGGGATCCGAGGTCGAGATCTCGCGCTACGGGGCGGGACTCCAACTGATCCCGGCAGGCCGTACCGCGCAGGTGGTCCTCGAGGGAGGTGTCCCGGTCGTCACCGGCGATACCAGGATCGATGACGAGATAGTCTTCGGCCTCCTCGATGCCGGGCGGCGGTGAGCATCTCTTTGGCGCTCGATACCAGCGTCGCTGTACCGCTGCTGGTACAGACCCATGCCGCCCACGCGGCCGTGGTCCGCTGGTGGGCTGGCCGGGAGGTCGCGCTCAGCGGTCATGCCTTGGCCGAGACGTACTCGATGCTGACTCGCCTGCCCGGTGACCTGCGCATGGCGCCGTCAGAGGCTGCGCGGCTCCTGGACGATCGGTTCTCCCCACCTCTCCTGCTTGGCCCGGAGACGGCCCGTCGCCTACCCGATGTGCTGAGCCGGATGGAGATCGCCGGTGCTGCCGTCTACGACGCCTTGGTGGCGCTGGCCGCGCTCGAGCACAAGGCTGACCTTGCGACCCGCGACGCTCGGGCCAGGGACACCTATGAAAAGGTCGGAGCTCGGGTCGTCATCGCAGGTTGACCGAGGGTCCTGGCCGTGTGCCGCAGGCGGATCCGTGACTGGAACAACTCGGCGATGCCCGACGAGCCCCGGCGCTGCTATGACACTACCCTGGTGGCAAGGTATTTTCGCCTCGCCACCAGGGTGCTCCAACGGTCAACGGTTCCATCGGCCGCGGACCTGCGGTTATGTTGCCTTCTCGGCGAGTGCTGGTCGGCGCTGGCCTATTTCCACCAAATCCGGTAGGGGACCCGATAGAAGAAAGCCAGGTAATCCTCGATCTCGGCGCATTCGCCCGGTAATCCGTCTACCGCCTGGAAGGGCACTGAGCAGAGAGCCGGCCCGCCTCGAAAGAAGTTTGGAGCTCAATGTCTAGCGTCAAGGAGCCGAAAATACAGCGCTATGGACGCGAGGCCCACGACCGGAGAGACGCGCGTGCCCGCCCTCTCTGGGACACATCCTCCCGTCACCCTTCCGGGAAATGACAGCGGCTTTGTCACGCCTGGCCTCTTCACCGGCCTCCTCCCGAGCTCGTGCTGCCTTGTTCCTACTCACGCCGCTGTCGCCCTCGCCGACTGGGCGCTCGTGTACGACCTCGTGCATTTATCTGGAGACTTTGCTCGTAAGATGTGCGCTGCCACTGAACATACCGACTT
>JAKACA010000319.1 GCA_021796455.1 Actinomycetes bacterium | reverse complement strand
GCATCCGCCGCCTCATGCCGGCCCTGTTCGTCTTGCTGGCAGCACTCGCTCTCTTCGTCGTCGTCGAGGGCCGCTTCGGCGCGCCCGGGGCCATCGCGCAGATCGACCTCGGCCGCCTGCGCTTCGACGCGCTCGCAACGCTCCTTTATGTCGCGAACTGGCACGCGATCTTCGCCCACCAGCCCTACTTCGCCCAGTTCGCGTCTCCCTCGCCTCTCGAGCAGACCTGGTCCCTCGCCATCGAGGAGCAGTTCTACATTCTCTGGCCCCCGCTCCTGGTCCTTATCGTCGTGCGAGCTCGCGCCCGCTTCCGCTCTGCCGGCGTCGGTGTCGCCCTGCTCGGCGCGGCGGCGTCGTCGCTCGCGATGGCCCTGCTCTACCGCTCAGGAGCCGGCGACAACGCGCTCTACTTCGGGACCGAGACGCGCGCGTTCGACCTCCTGCTCGGCGCGGCGCTCGCGTTCCTCGCCGCCGGCCGGCCCGAGCCCGGTCCGGTCGCGCGGCGCTTCCTCCACCTGGCAGCGCTCCCCGCGCTCGCCCTTCTCCTCGTCTTCTGGGCCGTTGCCGGTTCGCCATCTGGCGTCCCGCCGGGCTGGATGTTCGAGGGTGGCTTCTCGGGCTGCGCGGCCCTTGCCTGCCTCGTCATCGCGGACGTTCGCCAGACCGACCCGGGCCCGCTCGGGCATCTCCTTTCGCTTCGACCGCTCCGATACGTCGGACAGATCTCCTACGGCATCTACCTGTGGCACTGGCCTGTCATCATCTACATGACCGAGAGCCGAACGAGCCTGGTCCAGCCCTGGCTCGACCTCGCTCGCCTGGGCACGACTCTTGGCCTCGCGATGGTCAGCTTCCATCTCGTCGAGACTCCGATACGCCGTCGCCGGCTCGCCGGCCGCGTGCGCTGGACCGTCGTCCCCGCTTCTGTTGCAGCCATGGCGGGCTGCCTCGTCCTCGCGACGACCCCCGCGATAGCTGCCCCGGCACCTCGCGCTCGAGTGCTGGCACCACTGCCCGTCTCGGCCAGCATGGCGAGCACACATCCGCGAGCCGGGAGAGCCGCGGTCGCGAGCTTGGTGCCCGGAGCGGGCGGCTTCGCGGGCCAGGCACCTATCGTTCTGCGTGCCGGCCGAGAGATCAGCCGGCGGCACCCGCTCCGAGTGATGCTCCTCGGCGACTCCGTGATGGCCGGCGCCGAGCTCGGGATAGACGCGGCGCTCGGCTCCACAGGAGACGTGCGCCTCTTCGATCGCGCCATCGACGGCTTCGGTCTCTCCACCGATCCGATATGGCGGCGGAGCCTCCCATACCTCATAGCCAGGGCCCATCCCGAGCTGATAGTCGCGACGTGGAGCTGGGACGAGAGCTGCACCGAGGGCCCTGCCATCCACCGTGGTCCCTGTGCCCTGCAAGCGCCGGCTGCGTACAAGGCCGAGCTGGAGGCTGCCGTCCGCCTGATGCTGGGCAGCCCCGGGGTTGCCGGTGTGATCTTCCTGCAGTTCCCTCTCCTTGGGCCCGTCCCCGCGCCGACGCCAAGTATCGAGCGGGAAGAGACAGATGCGAGGCTGGCGGGCGAGTCGGCCTGGTCGCACATTGTCGCGTCGCTGCCGGCGGTGTTCCCTCGCAGGGTCATGTACCTGCCCGTCGGTGCCTCGCTCCTGTGGCACGGCCGTTTCAGCCCCTGGCTGCCGCCCGAGACTGACCCGAACGCTCCGCCGTCACGGTGGGTGCGGGTCAGGATGGTCGACAACGTCCACCTCTGCCCCGCCGGCGTCGTGCGCTACACCGATGCCCTGCTCGCCGACATGACGGCGCTCTTTCACCTCCCCCGCGCTCGTCCTTTCTGGTGGCGTGGCGCCTGGACTTCGAGCTCGCGCTACAACACGCCGCCGGGATCGTGCCCTGCCGACCACCCGCCGGGCGGCTGAGGCTCGGCCCTGGGCCGCTTCCTTGAGGCGAGGTCCTGCATCCAGTCCCAGGCTCGGTCAACCATCGCTGAGAGCTCTTCGAGGCTGCCGGTGTTCGAGATGACATAGTCGGCAAGGGCCAACCGTTGCGCTTGCGACGCTTGGGCAGCCACGCGCCTGAGAGCGTCCGCCGGGTCCATCGCGCGTCCGGCGACGAGCCGAGAGACCGCCAGATCGCTCGGCGCGTCCACTACTACCACACCTCCAAGGCGATAAGCGGCGCGTCCACCGGCTTCCGCGAGGAGGGGGATCTCGACGACGACGATGCCGTCCGAGCCGGAGAGCGCATCGAGCCTCTCGCCGAGCAGCACGGCAACCGCCGGATGGACGATCGCCTCAAGGTCAGCTCTAGCTTTCTCGTCGCGAAAGACAATCGACGCGAGCTTGGCCCTATCGAGCCGTCCATCCGCCGCGAGCACCTCCGGACCGAAACGCTCGACCACTGCCGCCAGAGCGGCGGTCCCAGGCTCTACGGCCTCGCGGGCGAGGGCGTCTGTATCGATCACAGTGGCCCCCTTTCCGGCAAGCATCGCGGCTGCAGTTGACTTGCCCGAGCCGATCCCCCCGGTCAGGCCGACGGCAATCATCTCGTGGCAGGACGCGAGAGGCACTCAGAGGGAAAAACGAGGCTCACCCGCGTACACTATCCCCGCCGTGAATCGCGAGACCAGGTACCGCGAGCTCGTCACCGGGACGGTCGAGCTCGGTGTGCTCGCGGCGCTCGCTTACATCCCTTTGCTGCTCACAAAGC
>JAKACA010000318.1 GCA_021796455.1 Actinomycetes bacterium | reverse complement strand
CTGCGATTGAGCTTGACAGTGGTCCCGACCTCGGCTTCTGAATCCTGCCGGCTCCTGCGGTTCGCGCGCCGTTCCATCGGCGGACACAGCGCTCCTGGTCAGTGAACCGGTGGGCCCTACTTCCAACAATACGAACCGCTCACCGACCATCGCCGGGTCGATCATCGACCTCGCTTGAGACCGACTGCATTCCCGTACTGAACGCCTCGCTTCCAACGAGTCGGCGATTCGCCGTTCTCCCCCATACCAACTGGGGCCGTAGGAGCTGATCACGCTGTGGCATCGAGCGGCGGGTGTTCGAGGACTCGTGGGCGGTACTCCACGAGCTGGATCCGCTCGTCAAAGGTCCTGCTGGCGGTCATGTCGAGTGCGACGTCGGGGTAGCCGTCGTAGATTCGTTCTGATCCGGTTGCGCCGGTGATTACCGGGAACATGACGACTCGGAAGCGGTCGACGATTCCAGCTCGCAGGAGCGACCGGCAGAGGCTGATGCTGCCGATCGTGCTCAGGAGGCCTGGGCTGTCCGCCTTCATCGCCCGCACCGCTTCGACGGCGTCATCGCGCACGAGGGTCGTGTTCGCCCAGGAGAGCGATTCTTCGAGGGTGGAGGAGAACACCACTTTGGATGCTTCGGTGAGTCCGCCGAAGGTGTTCTCTTCGTCGGTGGAGAACTCGTCGATCCCCGCCGGGGTGGCGCCGGCGGCAAAACCTGACATCAGCCGGTACGTGTTCGCACCCATGAGCAGCGTTGCCTCTGGCCGCTCGTCGAGCCAGCGAAGGTACTCAGGGCCTTCGAGGCCCCACCACCCCGGCCATCCCTCCGCAGACGCGTAACCGTCCAGGGAGGTGATGAAATCGACGATCAGTTCTCCCATGGTGTCCTCCTCGAGTCCTCGATAACAGCTGTTGGCATCAGCGGGCGAGGAGCGAGTCGAGCTTGCGGAAGCCCTCCTGGACGCCGATCTCCATGCCGCTGGCGACGAACGCGTCGCGGGCTTCGAAGCTCTCGGCGAGCGAGGTCGCGGTAAGCCTGCAGCGGCCGCCCGGTAGGTCCTCGAAGACATGCCGTCCGAGCGACACGTTGTCGGGCCATGGTTCGTAGGCGAAGGTCTGGACGATGAGCTGGTTGGGCCGCACCTCGTGAAAGCAACCCCGGAACCAGTGCTCCTCGTTGCTTCGGATGGAGACGTAGCGCCACTCGCCGCCAGTGCGGCACTCCCATCGGTCGACGCGGCTGGAGTCGAGGCTGTCGGGGCCAACCCATTGCACGAAGAGGTCTGGCTCGGCGTGGGCCCGGAACACGGCCGTGGCCGGGGCGTCGAACTCCCGGACGATCATGATCGACGGCGTCTTGTCGTCGATGGTGATCTCTGCCTCTCGGTTGGTCGTGGTCGTCATGTCGTCGCTCCTTGGTCGTTGCCGGGGGTCTGATCATCGAGTTGGGCGAGGAGCCGGTCGAGGCGCCGGTAGCGGTCCTCGGAGTTCTGGCGGTAGCGCTCGATCCACTTGGTCATGAGATCGAACACCTCCGCTTCCAAACGGACCGGTCGACGTTGTGCCTCGCGGCGGCGGGACACGACTCCCGCATCCTCGAGCACGGAAAGATGCTTGGACACTGCCTGGATGGACGTGTCATAGTGCGCGGCCAACTCGCTCAACGTCGTTTCCCCGTCGGCGAGCCGGGTGACGATATCGAGTCTCGTCTCGTCGGCCAACGCCGAAAACACCGTCACGATCGCGGGCACAGCCACGCATACTCCTCAACGCTGTGGTTGAACAAGAGCGCAAGTTGCCGTCGTTCGGTTGTCAACCTCAAGGTTGAACTCAGCGACTCTACCGAGGCACCCCTATTCGAACCCGCCCGAGCTGCGGGAGCGCCTGGAGCGTCTTCGACTTGCCGGCGATCAGTCCCGCTGAGACACACCCCCCAACTACGTTCGCGGCTCGAGATGAAGGTCCGGGAGCTGATCCGCATACTGGAACGCGACGGCTGGCACCAGGTGAGCCAGCGCGGCAGTCATCGACAGTTTCGGCACCCCGTGAAGCCTGGCAGGGTGACCGTCGCCGGCCACGTGGGCCAAGAGCTCGCGCCCGGTACGCTGGGCAGCATCTTCCGGCAGGCCGGCTTGTCGAAGGAGGAGCGTTGACGACCTGGACCGTCGTATATGAGAGAACTTCGACCGGATGGAGCGCTTACGTCCCCGCTCTGCCCGGCGTGGGGGTCGCAGGCGCGACGCACGAAGAGACCGAGCAACTCATTACCGAAGCAATCGCCATGCACCTCGAGGGGCTCGCCGAGGACGGCCTCCCGATCCCACAGCCTGAGTCGGTCGACATCGGGCATGTTGAGCTGCCCCGACCGGCCTGACGGCTGCGACACCCGCTCGAGCGACGGTCCGCGAGGACAGTTCGAATAGGCGCGTCTGGTCCGTCTACGTGTGAGCCGTTCGAACCTGCTGGACGTGCGAAAAACGCCTCCAAGCGCCCGCAACGTGATCGACGCCGCGAGTGGGCCACGCACGGCCAACTAAATGCACGAGGATGCCCCTCCCAGCGTCCTTCGGTGTCGGACGTTCGACCGACCATGAGTGGTGGTCCGCCTCTCAAAAGCCGGGCGAGGGTCTCCCAGGTGGACGGTTCAACCGGACCGCGATCTCCGCCCTGTCCGACGCGGCTCGGTCTTCGTTGTCACGGGTCACGTCAATGCCCAACGCACCCGACAC